>NZ_JAUETW010000004.1:0-470365 GCF_032484895.1 Bradyrhizobium sp. SZCCHNRI3052
GCCCCGCGTTGACCGTTTCTTTCGAATGCCCATCGCAACCTCCTCATCGAGTGTTGCGACGACCAATTGAATCCGCCCCTGGTTCGTCGACGCCCGCAGCTCGAAGCAATCGCGCTATCGCGACTGGTATGTCTGGTCGGACAAGAAGCCGGCCAATGCCGACAAGGGGATGGTGTTTCCCGGCGTGCAGAAGTCGACCTGGACCCGCGACAAGGAGTCGGGCGGCTGGTACTTCCACCGCTTCTACGACTTTCAGCCCGATCTCAACACCTCCAATCCGGAGGTGCAGGCAGAGATCCTGAAGATCATGGGCTTCTGGATCCAGCTCGGCGTCTCCGGCTTCCGCATGGACGCGGTTCCGTTCGTGATCGCGGCCAAGGGCGCCGATGTCAGGAAGCCGGTCGAGCAGTACGACATGCTCAGGACCTTCCGCGAATTCCTGCAATGGCGCCAGGGCGAAGCGATCATCCTGGCCGAGGCCAACGTGCTGCCGGAAACCGACATGGAGTATTTCGGCGACGACGGCGACCGCATGCACATGATGTTCAACTTCCACGTCAACCAGCATCTGTTCTACGCGCTGGCGGCCTCCGACACGCGGCCGCTGGCCGAGGCGCTTTATCAGACAAAGGCGCGGCCGGCCTCGGCGCAATGGGGCCTGTTCCTGCGCAATCACGACGAGCTCGATCTGGGACGCCTGACCAAGCCGCAGCGCGCGGCGGTGTTCGCGGCGTTCGGCCCGGACAAGAACATGCAGTTGTACGATCGCGGCATTCGGCGGCGGCTGGCGCCGATGCTCGGCGGCGACCGCCGCCGCATCGAGCTCGCCTACAGCCTGATGTTCACCTTGCCCGGCACGCCCGTGATCCGCTATGGCGACGAGCTCGCGATGGGCGACGATCTCAGCCTGGCCGAGCGCAATTGCGCGCGCACCCCGATGCAATGGTCGACCGAGCCGCATGGCGGCTTCACCAAGAGCGACGCGCCGGCGTCTCCGGTGATCGATCACGGCCCCTATGGCTATGATCACATCAACGCCGCCCGGCAGCGGCGTGATCCGAATTCCATGCTGAACTGGACCGAACGCATCATCCGCATGCGCAAGGAGGTGCCGGAAGTCGGCTGGGGCGATTTCGAGGTGATCGCGACCAGGGATCCGGCCGTGCTGATCATGCGCTACGACTGGCGCAACAACTCGGTGCTGTTCGTGCACAATCTCGACGAGAAGCCGCGGGAGATCAGCTTCGATGCCGGACTGCCGGACGATGGCGGGAAGCTGCTGATCAATCTGCTGTCGGAGGATCACAGCCAGGCCGACGACCGCGGCCGCCACACCCTGGTGCTCGAGCCCTACGGCTACCGCTGGTACCGCGTCGGCGGATTGGACTATCTGCTGCGGCGAAGCGATATCGAGACGAAGAGCCCGGTGAAAAAGCGGCGGAAGACGCGGCGGCGATCGACGACCAACTGATGACGGGCGTCTTCAAGGAGAACGGCTTCAGCCGCTCGGCTGCGCATCTCGTTCGTGAACGAGGCGCTGAATTTCGACCAACGCCTCCAACGCCATTTCGCAGGAGGTGTCGACGAACTTCTCTCCGCGAGCCGTCAAATTGATGAGGTCTCGCATTTCCGCCTGGAACTGATATCTTGCCAGACTTAAACGATTGTGTGCGGCCGATACGACATCGCGGGTCATTGCCGGAGATTGCGCGATCTCGCCGAGCGCCGGTCGATCATAGAGATAGACCGCGGCAAGGTCGAACGTGTCGCGCGCCGTGTAGGTCGATGCACGATAGATCAACTTTTTCGTCGCAATCTCTGCCGGTCGCTCCGCCGGTATAATCCGGCCGCCGAAGCTCAACGGATACGTCGGATGATCCGTAAAGGTGGGCGCATTCAAGAAATCGATCTCACCTACGTCCCGGAGAATCAGCTTCAGATATTTGCCCGGCCATTGCCACGTATCGCAAAGGGCCTTCGTGACAGGATTCATGTTCGGCGCGAGCCGCTTCAGGGCCGTGCTCGAATCCAGAAAGATGTCGACGTCGTAGCTGATGCGATGATCGAAGCTCTGCGCCAGGGCCGTGCCGCCCCCGAACGTCCACGCCCCAGGGCCGCCCTCCAGGCTATCGAGGGACAGCAGCGCCTTCTGCATGAGGTCTTGCCACCTCGAAGGCCGCCATTTCCCTGACCCATCTCTCATTTTCGGACCCCACAACCTGCCAAGTGTCGATCGCCTTCGATAGTTCTTCGAACGTCACAGCCTTGTCGAGGACGAGATGATGGATCACAGAGGCATCAATTTCGTCAAAGAACGCCTGCACGTGGACACGCCATTTCGGCTCCAGTTTCTCGGCCTTGAGGCAGGCCAGCAACGTCGCCTCGCCAATGCGGACCGGCAGCGGCGTATTGATCGTGGTCACGGCCGCGGTGAGACTGTCAGACGTCGTCGGCGGCAGCGTATTCATCAGTTCGAACTCCCGCGAAGTACCGATTTCGGAGACCAGTACACGTCATCTCCTTGAAGGCCGAAGATTCCCCGGCATCTGTCGCGCAATATGGCGCCATTCAGTGGGAACCTCAACAATTCCGAGGACACGGCGGCGCGGAAGACCCGAGCAATACGGCTGAGGGCGTCCAGCGAAGCCCTGCGATCGGGCCTCAACGACATCGATTGCGACGCGCCGCCGCCTCGCCAGGGACGTGGCTACGTCCTCCTGCCGACGACCACGCCCTCATTGCCGCGCAAATCCAGCGTGCCGTCGATGCGTTCGCCGCCGCGGTCGAGCCAGGTCGAGAGCAGGATCTCGCCGGTAAGGCCGCCTGCTTCGATCGCGATGGAAACCGGCTCGCCGCCGAGATTGAGCGCGATGGTCAGCACCTCGCCGTCGTCTTCGCGGCGGTAGAGCAGGAGATCGCCTTGCGCCGCGACCGACCGATAGGACCCGGTGACGAGCACGCGGTGCTGCTTCCGCAGACGAATGAGCGCACGGGTGAGATTGAGGATCGAGCGCCGGTCGGCGGTCAGATTGACGACATTCTCATGCATGTAGTCATCGGCAACCGGCAGCCACGGCGCGGCTTGGCTGAAGCCGGCCTGCGGCAGCGCGCTCCATTGCATCGGGGTGCGGCAGCCGTCGCGGCCGACGCCGATGCCGGGCACGTTCTTCTCGAAGGGATCGCGCACCTGCTCCGGGCTGATGGCGACCTGATGCATCCCGATCTCGTCGCCGTAATACAGCGTCGGCGTGCCGCGCAAGGTCAGCAGCAGCATCGCCGCTACCCGCGCCTGCTCGGGCCCGACACGGCTCGCCACCCGGGGCCGGTCGTGGTTGCCGAGCACCCAGTTGGGCCAGGCGCCCGGTGGCAGCGCGGCTTCGTAGTCGGCGATGATCCTCTCGATCTCGCGCGCATGCCAGGGCGCGGACAGCAGCGCGAAATTGAACGGCAGATGCGCGCCGCCGAGATCCTTGCCGTAATAGGTCATCAGCCGCTCCAGCGGCAGGTAGATCTCGCCGATCAGCACGCGGTCGTCGAATTCGTCGATCACCTGCCGCATCTCGGCGACGACCTCGTGCACGTCCGGTTGGTCGGCGGAGTAGCGCGACAGGATCTGCTCATGCGGCGGCCTTCCGCCGTGATATTCGGGATTGGCCGGGTTGTCGCGAAACTCGGCGTCCTTGATGAGGTGCCAGATCACGTCCACGCGAAAGCCGTCGACGCCCTTGCGCAGCCAGAACCGCATGACGTCATAGATCGCCGCCCGCACCTGCGGATTGCGCCAGTTCAGGTCCGGCTGCTGCGCCAGGAAGGCGTGATAGTAGTACTGCCCGGTCTGGGACTCGAACTGCCAGGCGCTGCCGCCGAACTCGGACAGCCAGTTGTTCGGCGGCCCGCCATCGGCGGCCGGATCGCGCCAGATGTACCAGTCGCGGTGCGGGTCGTCGCGCGAGCGGCGCGCCTGCAGGAACCAGGGATGCTGATCGGAGGTGTGGTTCGGCACGAGATCGAGAATGAGCTTGAGGCCGCCGTCATGCGCGGCCTTCACCAGCGCGTCGAAATCCTCCATCGTCCCGAACAGCGGATCGATACCGGTGTAGTCGGCGATGTCGTAGCCGAAATCGGCCATCGGCGAGGTGAAGATCGGCGACAGCCAGATCGCATCGACACCGAGCGTCAAGAGATAGGGCAGGCGATGGATGATGCCGGTGAGGTCGCCGATCCCATCGCCGTCGCTGTCCTGGAACGAGCGCGGATAGATCTGGTAGAAGATCCCCTCGCGCCACCAGGCGCCCTGTTCCGCCATGTCGACCGCTTTCTGCTCGCAACGTGCGGCCCAACGCAGGAACCGACGGCAGGTTCACAAGCCCCCCTTGGTCGCCCTGGCCGGGACGTCGAGCCGCCGCCCGCAGGGTGTTTTTCACTTGGCGCATTGCGAAAAATCGGCATGCTGACGCCATGACCGAGCAGAACCAGACCAGGGCGAAGGCCGGCGCGATGATCGTGCCCGTGACGCCGTTCGAGCAGAACTGCACCATCCTGTGGTGCGAGGCGACGAAGAAGGCGATCGTGATCGATCCCGGCGGCGACGTGCCGAACATCCAGGCGGCGATCGCGCAGGCCAATGTCACCGTGGAGAAGATCTGGCTGACGCATGGCCATATCGATCACGTCGGCGGCGCGGCCGATCTGCGCGATCAGCTGAAGGTGCCGATCGAGGGGCCGCATGTCGCCGACAAATTCCTGCTCGACAACGTCGTCGCCAGCGGCGCGCGCTTCGGCATCACGGGCGTGCGCGACGTGACGCCCGACCGCTGGCTCGAGGAAGGCGATACGGTCGAGATCGGCGAGCTCGTCTTCGACATCCTGCACTGCCCCGGCCATTCGCCGGGCAGTGTCGTGTTCTTCAACAAGGAAATGCGCTTCGCCCATGTCGGCGACGTCTTGTTCAACGGCTCGGTCGGCCGCACCGACCTGCCCGGCGGCAGCCACGACACGCTGATCCGCTCGATCAAGGACAAGCTGCTGCCGCTCGGCGACGACGTCGGCTTCATCTGCGGCCATGGCGCCGGCTCGAGCTTCGGCCAGGAGCGGATGACGAACCCGTTCCTGACGGGGACCGTCTGACCCGCACGTCCCTCGCGCGCGAGCCCTGAACGGCTGCGGAGCGTCTACTTCAGGCCGGCCGCTTGCAGGGCACGGTCGATCACGGCGGCGACGTTGATGGTCCGGCGCCGCGGCTTGGCGGTCACGCCACTGCCGTTGATCGAAGATTCGCCGGTCGACGACTCCAGCCGTTTCGGCTCTGGGGGCTTGGAGACGGCCACGGGCTTGGACTCCGGCTTCTGGTCCGGCCTGGGCCTGGCCGCTTTCCGCGACTCGGATGCCGGCGACTCCGACGCGACCTTGGGCTGCGGGACCGCAGCGGATGCCGGTGCAGAGAGCAACATGCCGGTCGGCGACATTCGGGGCTCGACCACTTTGATCTCGGCTGGCTTGACGTCGACCGGCTCCGCAGCGGGGGATGGGGCGTCCGCCGCGCGTCGCAAGATCTTGGTCAAGGCCGGCACCGCCGAGATCGGCGACACCTGCGGGATCAGCTTCGTGCTCGGCGACGTCGTGGCCGCCTTGAGCGGACGAATCCAATCGGTGACGCCGAAGAATTTCGCGATGTGATAGGACGAGGAAATGCCGGCCTCGAGCAGGAACGGTCCGGCCTTGCCATAGCGCTTGTCGTTGGCCGCGAGCCCGATCGGCGTGCCATGCGCCATGTTGGAAATCGTGAACGATTCCACGACGGTCTCGCCGTCGGCATTCCACCATTGCTCATGCGGATAGCCGTTCACCTCGGCTGCGGCCATTGGCGCCAACGGCAGATGGTGCAGGTCCAGCCACTGCTTGACGATCTCGCCCGCATTGTCGGGATGCACCGTGTAGTCCGCTGTGCCGTGCCACACCGACAGCTTCGGCCACTTGCCGCGGTGGTTCGAGGCACGGCGAACGAGATCGCCGAGTTCGCCGGCGGGGCGCGCCGGCGGCATCCGCATCTGCAGGATCGCGTCGCGCATGCTGCGCGCGGTGCCGAACGGCAGCCCGGCGATGACGGCGCCGGCAGCGAACAATTCGGGATGCGCGGAGAGCAGCGCCATGGTCATCGCGCCGCCCGCCGACAGGCCGGTGACGTAGATGCGCCTGGGATCGATGGCATAGTCCGCCACCATGCGCGCGATCATCTCACGGATCGAGGCGACCTCGCCCTGGTCGCGCGTGATGTCCTCCGACTGAAACCAGTTGAAGCAGCGCTGCGGATTGTTGACCCGCTGCTGCTCCGGCAACAGCAGCGCGAAGCCGAAATGCTTGGCGAGCGTCGACCAGCCGGCGCCGAGATCGTACTCGGCGGCGCCCTGCCCGCAGCCATGCAGCACGACGACCAGCGGCGCCAGCGGCTGACGCTGCGCCGGCACATGGGCGAACATCTTCAGGCGCCCAGGATTGGTGCCGAAATGCTCGATCTCGATCAGCGGAGTCTCCGGGGCGCGACGCGGCTGACGATGAAAATCGGCAAATCCGGTGATGCTGTTCAGCTCGCGCAGCCGTCGCAAGTACTCAACATTTTCAGCGAGGGACAACGGCAAGCTCCTTAGGCATTCACGTATTCACGTCAGCGGGTAGACAATCCACCATCACCCAGATGGTTGCTGCAGTGCAAAAGAAAAAGCCCGCGAGACTGCGGACCTCAGCAATTTGATTGCGAATTTCGTTCTTGCTGCGATCTAAATGCCACGCCGAGGCGGCACTTCACGCAGCAATCACCGAAACGCGAACCGCGGGGCACGTCAATCGCCGCGAACGTGAGAGCGAGGCGCGCCGCAACCAGCAAGACCCGCACCACGCGCTCGACGGCATCATTCTTCATCACATGGCGAATCGCTCCGCGCGAATGAAGTGTGAGCACCGATCGGCGATCAGTAAACAAACAAATGGCAGCCATGCACCGGTCGCCGTGCGCGGCAAGATGATTGCCTCACACCGAGGCGCCAACTAGCCTGATCGGCAAGCAACAACGAATTCCGCTTGGGAGAAAACACACATGGCGCGGCTCAAATTTGGCGCTTTCCTCGCTCCGCATCATCCGATCGGCGAGCATCCGATGCTGCAATTCCGCCGCGACCTCGATCTGGTTTCTCAGCTCGACGAGCTCGGCTATGACGAGTTCTGGTGCGGCGAGCATCATTCCAGCGGCTGGGAAATGATTGCCTCGCCCGAGATGTTTCTCGCCGCAGCCGGCGAGCGCACCAAGCGCATCAGACTCGGCACCGGCGTCATCTCGCTGCCCTATCATCATCCCTACAACGTCGCGCAGCGGATGGTGCAGCTCGATCACATGACCGGCGGCCGCGCCATCTTCGGCTCGGGCCCGGGCGCGCTCGCCTCCGATTCCCACACGCTCGGCATCGATCCGATGACGCAGCGCGATCGTCAGGACGAGGCGATCGCGATCATCCGTCGCCTGTTCAACGGCGAGCGCGTCACCGCCAAGAGCGACTGGTTCACGATGAATGACGCAGCGCTGCAGATCCTCCCCTTGCAGGAGGAGATGCCGTTCGTCGTGGCATCGCAGATCTCGCCGTCCGGCATGACGCTCGCGGGCAAATACGGCATCGGCATCATCTCGCTCGGCTCGATGTCGACGCAGGGCCTGATGGCGCTGCCGCAGCAATGGGAGTTCGCCGAAGATGCTGCGAAGAAGCACGGCACGAGCGTGAGCCGCGCGAACTGGCGCGTGCTGTTGTCCTGGCACATCGCCGAGACGCGCGAGCAGGCACGCCGCGAGGCGGGCCCCGGGCTGATGCGCTGGCACAACGAGTATACCGTGGGCACCCTGATGCGGCCGGGCCTGAAGCCGTTCTCTTCGCCCGATGAAGCCGTCGACAAGACCGCCTTCGTCGACGGCGCGGCGTCGACGATCGGCACGCCCGACGATCTCGTCAAGACGATCAAGAATTTGATGCAGGTGTCGGGCGGCGTCGGTCACATCATCGGCTTCGTGCACGACTGGGCCAATCCGGAGAACACGCGCCGCAGCTGGGACATGGTCGCGCGCTACGTCGTGCCGGAGATCAACGGCTACATCGACGGGCTGCGCCGCTCGCAGAAATTCGTCATCGAGAACCGCGCCATCTTCGAGCGCGCCGGCCAGGCCGTGATGGCCAAGATCATGGACAACGACAAGGCCGCCGCGGCGCTGTCGCAGACGGGACCCGGCCGCGTCGCGATTCCCGCGGTGAACGCGCCGGACCTGCAGCAGGCCGCGGCGAAGCAGCGAGGGTGAATCAACGACGGTGCGTAGGGCGGATTAGCGCAGCGTAATCCGCCGACCCTCACGAGAGACTTCATCAGGTCGTCGTCGGTATCACGATCGAGCATGGTATATGCCAAGTGGGCAGGTCGCTACGCCGTACCCTGACGGCGGATTACGCTGCGCTAATCCGCCCTACCCATGGCCCTCACCTCACCGCCGCGACCAGCCTCTCGCAGTCGGCGATGGTCGCGATCTGCTTCAGTGTCTCGCGGAGCGCCGGCAGGTCGACGGGCTTCTGGAATTGCGGATAGACGACGAGCCCGAGCACGGTCGCGAGCCGGACGTGCTCCTCGCGCGTGGCGTCCTCGGCGCCGCTGATGAAGATCACCGGCGTGCGCGATTTCAGCTCGTTGAGCAGCAGCAGGATATCGGCGCCGCAGCGATCGCCGAGCGACAGATCCAGGGTGATGCAGTCGAAGGTCCGCTGGCGCAGCACCTCCGCCGCAGCCCCGACCGAGGTCACGCAGGTCGCCTCGTAGCCGCACTGCGCGGCGATCTTGCGCAGGATCGACAGATGCACCTCGGCATCCTCGATCACCAGCAACTGATTGCTCATGCCCTTGCCCTCGTTGTCTGCTGACCAGACGTCAGGTCTGGCCGTTGCTAGATGAGGCCGATGGCCGGGTGGTAAACATTTGGCTCCGTGGATTTACGGGTCAAGAGCACGCGGGGGCCGACCTCGGGCGGGGTGGACCGTCCAACGTCGCTTCGGCCAAGTCGACGTATCTCACCAGCAACACCGCGAACTTTTTGGCTCAGCCGATCGCGATGCAATTGCCGCGTTCGATGCAACCGGCGATGGTGCCGCAACCATGTCGAATCGACGTCGCGCGCTAGGGCAAAGCATGACGAGATCTGGAGTAGCGGCGATTGCGTTCGCGTTCGCGAGCATCGCGCTGGCGGGAGCAGCGAAGGCGGCGGACCTGCCGGTGAAGGCACCGCCGGTCGTCGCCGCGCCGTCGTGGACCGGCGTCTATGCCGGCGTGTCGGTCGGTGCCCGCTGGGCGGACAATGATTGGCGGACCAGCGACATCTCCCCGAACTTCGGTGCCGGCGTGTTCGTGCCGACGGCAGGCACCGGCGGGGCGATGGACAGTGTGGCGGCCAGGATCGGCGGCTATCTCGGCGTGAACTGGCAGTTCGCTCCGTCATGGGTGGCTGGCGTCGAGGGCGACTTTGGCTGGGCCGACAACACCAAGCGGGCGAGTGCGCTGCCGGGCACGGCCGGGCTGTTCTTCGGCACGCCGCTGGTCGGCCTGCCGTCCGGCTCGGTGAAGGAAACCTGGGACGGCAGCGTGCGCGCCCGTCTGGGTTATCTGGTCGCGCCCTCTACGCTGGTCTATGGCAGCGGCGGCGTGGCGTGGCAGCGCCTCGAGCTGAACGCCAGTTGCACCATCGTTCCCGGCAACCCGTTCTGCTTCGGCAGTCCGCACGATGAGACCTACGCCTCGACCCGGGTCGGATGGACCGTCGGCGGCGGCATCGAGCACATGATCGGCGGCCGCTGGCTGGTGCGGGCCGACTACCGCTACGCCGATTTCGGCACCTGGACTCAGCCCTTCTTCGTCGCCGGCGGCGTCGGGGTCGGGTTCGACGACCGCTTCACCGCGCACGTGACGACGCGAACTCATACGGCGACGATCGGCCTCGCCTACAAGTTCTGAGGCGCGGCTGGTCCTGACGCGCACTGTCATGCGCTCGCCGATGAGCGTGAGCACCGTCAAACCATAGGGCCGGCGAGGCTTGGCTCCAAACTGCCCGGGCGCTACTTTGAGCGGCATGCCTGCTGCCAAACCTCAATGCTTTCCACGGCCGCCCGCCCCCGTGTCTGCTGATGAAATCATTTTCATCAAGGACACGATCAAGCGATTCTATGGCGACGACGCGATCGTGCGCAACTTCGGCCCAGACCCGGCTCGCCTACAGCTGCACGTCGAAACCAGCCGCGACATTGGAGCGGCGAGATATGACTGCCTCGGCGTCTTGATGACCCGAATCGACCGCGATCAGATCGCCCTTGAGGTGACGCGGCGGGGCACACGGATATATGGCCACGCGAAACTCGCCTACCGTCATGGCGTCGCACTTTGAAAATAGCCGCCTTGGGACGAACGGACGCGTGCGCGACGCGGCTACGCGCGCAGCCGAGGACGCATCGGCGATCGGGCGTCACGAGGATTTTCTTAACCCCGGCCTGCCATGTTCGCCGCCAATCGCGCACGGTCTGCGGGGGACCGCTCGCGCGTAGGATGCGCCAGGCAGCCCGCCGTCTCGACCCGGCAGGTTTTTCCGCGAGAAAGGTCGCAAATGTCGCTCTCCTCAGCCAAGAACTACGCGCTGCGCGCCGAACGTTCGCAGGACCCCAAGGAGGCCGCCGACCTCCTGGCGAAGGCGATCCTGGAGCTGGCGGCCTCGATCGAGGCAACCGACGCCAAGGTGAAGAAGATCAACAAATCGGGCGGCTGATGGACTTGGCTCCAGGTCGGAACGCGTGGCGGCTTCTGCCTGCGGCGAGGCTTGCCCGCCTCGAAAGATGATCCGCTGACCCTGCGCGGATTGACCGCCGAAATCGCGGCATCACCGGCGAGCGACAGCAGGACGTATTGGCGACCGTCGGGGCCGACGGGCAAATCGCTTCCAGCAAAGCGCCTTTGAGAAGGCGAAACCGCACCGCGCCGGCCTGTCGATCACAGGCTCATCACCATGAAGCGGTGCGCGCCGAAAAACTCATTTCACGAAACACCTCAATCACATCATCCCTGTCCAGTCCTGCGCGCAAAAATATTCTGCTTTCGTTTTTCCGAATCAAGCATACCTTAACGCAGTCCCGTCTCGATTAAGAGGGGCGCTTCGCGGGTCGTCACGAACGTTGAGGCGGGATGCGGTGGGCGTGTCGATGTCGCAGCGTGGTTATCCCGCGCGGACGAACGGCGGCGATGCGCACGGTCAAGTCGCGTGGTCCTGGCACCCCGATGCTGGTGTTACGCTTGCAGCGGCGCTCACGCGTCGCGCAGGCAACGGTGGCCAAAAAGCCCGGCGCACCGGGGAGAACGCGAAGCAGCCGTGAAAACCATCGCGCGGGGAATGCCGGGATGCCTCGGCTGAACCTGTGGTACCTGCCGCCTGCATTTTTTTCTGCAGGCGGGCCATGGGTGCGGCCAGCGCCCGGCATTCCCCGTGCCCTCTGCTTGGGGGGCAGCAAGTCCAGCAGGACTCGGACGCATGAAGCGCGTCGCGAGATCGCCAACGCGTGCGATGCAGCACAACTACACCGAGACGAAATAACGCAGCGTATTGCATGATGGCTGCAACCGCCCTTCAATGATGTGCCGGCGCGTCGCCGCGCCCCGCCGCCTCGAAAACGGAGCCTCCTTGATGTCGATGCAAAGTGTGGCCACGCCATCGTTCCGCCTGACCTCGCCGCGGCGCAACTCACTGACCCATATCCCCGGCGACGAAGGCTGGCCGATCATCGGCAAGACGTTCGAGACCCTCGCCGACCCCAAGGGTCACGTCGAGCGCAACGCCAGGAAGTATGGCCCCGTCTACCGCACCCACATGTTCGGCGAGGTCAACGTCGTGCTGCTCGGCCCCGAGGCCAACGAGCTGGTGCTGTTCGACCAGGCCAAGCTGTTCTCGTCCGCGCATGGCTGGGGCCACATCCTCAACCTGCTGTTTCCGCGCGGCCTGATGCTGCTGGACTTCGACGAGCATCGCATGCACCGCAAGGCGCTGTCCGTCGCCTTCAAGGCCGGGCCGATGAAGTCCTATCTCGCCGGCCTCGACCGCGGCATCGCCGCGCGCATCGCGCAGTGGAAGGCAAATCCGGGCGAGATGCTGTTCTATCCGGCGATCAAGCAGCTCACGCTCGACCTCGCCGCGACGTCCTTCCTCGGCACCGAGATCGGGCCGGAGGTCGACGCCATCAACCGCGCCTTCGTCGACATGGTCGCGGCCTCGGTGGCGCCGATCCGCAGGCCGCTGCCAGGCACGCAGATGGCGCGCGGGGTCAAGGGCCGGCAGCGCATCGTCGCCTATTTCTCCGAGCAGATCCCGTTGCGACGTGCGAAAGGCGATGGCGACGATCTGTTCTCGCATCTGTGCCGCGCCACCGATGACCACGGCGCGTTGCTGTCGACGCAGGACATCGTCGACCACATGAGCTTCCTGATGATGGCGGCGCACGACACGCTGACCTCGTCGCTGACCTCCTTCGTCGCCCAGCTCGCCGCGCATCCACAGTGGCAGCAGAAGCTGCGCGACGAGGTGACGAGCCTCGGCCTCGCCAAGGACGAACCGATGACCTCGGAGCATCTGGAGAAGATGAAGCTGACCGAGATGGCGTTCCAGGAGACCCTGCGGCTGATGCCGCCGGTGCCGTCGCTGCCGCGCCGTCCGATCCGGGATTTCACCTTCAAGGGCTACGCGATTCCCGCCGGCACCGGCGTCGGCATCAACCCGATGTACACCCATCACATGCCGGAGATCTGGCCGGAGCCGGAGCGGTTCGACCCGATGCGCTTCACCGACGAGGCCCAGCGCGGCCGCCACCGCTTCGCCTGGGTGCCGTTCGGCGGCGGCGCGCACATGTGCCTCGGCCTGCACTTCGCCTACATGCAGGTGAAGTGCTTCGCGCGGCACTTCCTCGCCAACCTCGAGGTCTCCTTCGCCCCCGGCTATCAGCCGAACTGGCAGGTCTGGCCGATCCCGAAACCGCGCGACGGGCTGAAGGTGATGCTGAAGGCGGTGTGACCCGCGCGCATTGATGCAGCGAGGGCGCCAAGGATCTTGGTTTGTTGCGGACTCTTTCCCCCTCGTCTTCCTCCTCGTCATGGCCGGGCTTGACCCGGCCATTCATCCTGCTGCAATGCGCGGATGAGCGACGTGGATGTCCGGGCATGACGAAATGTGTACTTCGCCGTCCCCTACTCCACCGCATCCCCCAGCAGCTTGCGCATCGCCTGATAGCCCTGCTGCTGCTGGCTCCAGTTGCGGCCGCCGGTGATGGCACCGTCGATGACGAGATCATGGCCGTTGATGAAGCTCGATTCGTCGCTGGCGAGAAACACCGCAGCGTAGGCGATGTCGTCGGGCAGGCCGGCACGCGGAATCGGCTGCGCCGTGGCATAGGCGTTGCGGATCGTCTCCGGCGTCTTCTCGGCCGCCTCGGTCGACAGGCCCAGCGCCTTGCCGAAGATGCCGGTGGCGATCAGTCCGGGCGAGATCGAGTTGACGCGCACGCCGGACTCGCCGAGCTCCATCGCCACGCATTTCGTCAGATGGATCACCGCCGCCTTCGCCGTGCTGTAGACCACCGAGGTGGAGAAGCCGGCGAGCCGGCCGGCGATCGAGCCGTTGTTGATGATGCTGCCGGAGCCTTGCCGCTTCATGTGGGGCGCGGCGTATTTCATGCCGAGCATGACGCTGCGCACCAGCACCGCCATGGCCTGGTCGAACCGATCGGCGTCGAGGCCTTCGATGCCGCCGGTCTGCGCCGGACCGCCCGCATTGTTGAACACGCAATCGAGCCGGCCAAAGCGCTCGACCGCGCCATCGATCAATGCCCGCATCTGCCCGTCGACCGTGACGTCGGTCTGCCGGAACACGCAGCTCGCCCCGAGCCTGCTCGCCAGCGCCTCGCCCTCGGCGCTGCGCCGGCCCGCGACGACGACCTTCGCACCCTCGGCTACGAAGATTTCCGCCGTGCGCAGGCCGATGCCGCTGGTCGCACCCGTGATCACGGCGACCTTGCCCTCCAACCGTCCCATTCCCTGCTCCTTCCTTTGCTGCTGCGTGCTCGTTCTGGGCGGCGGAATAACAAGCGCCTGAGTTCCGCCGCGGAACCATCATCCTGCGCGCCAGGTTGCAGCACACGCAAGACGGCCTCCATCAACCGGACAAATTACCGCCACGTCGGCCTTAATTTGGTTGCGCAGTTGAGGCTCATGGATGTCCATGACGCGACTCATCGACGACATCAAGCGGATTTGGCGCGGCGAGCAGCAGCCTTCCCTGACATGGAGCTGCATGTTTGCAGCGATGTGCCTGCTCGCAGCCACGGCGATCCGCTACGGCATGGCGCATCTGCGGCCCGACGTGTTCTTCACGCCCTACCTGCCGGCCGTCTTCTTCGCCACCGCGATGGGCGGATCGGGCGTCGGCCTGGCGACGGCGATCGCAGGCGCGGCGCTCGGCCTGACGCTCGATTTTGGCGGCGGTCCGGCCGATGGCGCCCGGCTCGCGCTGATGGCGATGTATATGGTCGTGGCGCTGCTGGTGATCTGGGGCGTCGATCACTACCGGCGCCTGGCCGCCAAGCAGCGCGAGATCGCCCGGCGGCTCACCCAGGAGGAGCAGTATCGCAAGCTCCTGGTCGACGAGCTGCACCACCGGCTCAAGAACAAGACCTCCACCATTCACGCCGTGCTGCATCAGGTGCTGTACGACCAGCCGCAGGTGTGGAGCCGCATCGACCAGCGCATCCGCGCGCTCGCGACCGCGGACGACCTGATCGCGCGCGCCGACGGACAGGGCTGCGACCTGAAGGATCTGCTGGTCTCGGAGCTCGGGCCATATGGCCATGTCCGCTTCGAGCTCCACGGCCCGCCGCTGTTCCTGCCTGCCAAGCTCGCCGTCAGCCTCGCTTTGATCTTTCACGAGCTTGCGACCAATGCCGGCAAGTACGGCGCCTTTGCCTCGCCGCGCGGCTTCCTTCAGGTGTCATGGACGATGCAGGAGGACCGCCTCCATCTGACCTGGGACGAGGCCGCGGGTCCGCCGATCGGTCCGATCGGCAGGCCCGGTTTCGGAAGCAAATTGCTGAAGTCCGTGCTGTCGTCGTTCGATGGCAGGACCGAGACCAGATTTCTCGAATCCGGCCTTCACTGCACCTTGCAGTGTCGCGTGCCACCAAGCTGAACCGGCCGCCGGGCGGCCATTCCTGCCTACCACTTTCGCCGCATGCGCGCGGCCGCGTCGCTGCTCCGATTCAGGAACGGTTAATGACGCCGCGGCACAAAGCTCCGTCATTCCCGAGACTTGGCTCGCGCGTTCCGGGTTTCTACGTAGCGCTTAACTAAAATGAAGCGGGAACTTTGCACAATCGGCGCATGTACAGCAGCGACCGATTCAACTTTTCCCCCGGGCCGAACGAGGGGCTGGGCTCGACCGAGGCCGAGCTGCGCTTCCTGCGCAGCGTCCTCAGCCAGCTGCCGTCGGGCGTCACGGTCCAGGACGAGCATGGTCGCTTTCTGCTGGTCAACGATACGGCCGCCGTCCAGCTCGGCGCCGCCGCCAACAGCATCGACGGCCTCTCGGCGCCGCATCTCCATAACCGGCGCACGGCCTGCCGCGAGATCCTCGGCCGGGGTCGGACGGTGATCGGCGAGGAAAAAGTGGCAGGCGAGCGCGGCGCGCAGATCTTGCTGACCGCGCATCGGCCGGTTCGCATCGGCGACCAGACCGTCCTCATCTCCAGCTCGGCCGATATCAGCGAGCAGAAGGAGTTCGAGGACCAGTTGTTTCGCGCCGCCTATTACGACGAGCTGACCGGCCTGCCGATGCGCCGCGTGGTCGAGCATCGCGCCGACCTGCTGGTCCGGCGCGGCCGCGTCGACGGGCGCTTCGCACTCGCCTTTCTCGACCTCGACAATTTCAAGTACATCAACGACTATTACGGCCACGCCACCGGCGATGCGCTGCTGGTCGAGCTCGCCAAGCGCATCAGCCGCGACCTGCGCGAGTCGGACCTGCTGTCGCGCATCAGCGGCGACGAGTTCCTGCTGCTGCTGCATCCGATCGAGCGCGCCGAGGAGGTCGCCGAATTCCTGCACGCGATGCTGGAACGCCTGAACGCGCCCTTCTTCATCGACGGCGCCGAGGTGTTCGCCTCCGCGTCCGTCGGAGTCAGCCTGTTTCCCGAGCACGGCGCAAGCTACGACGTGCTGCGCCAGAACGCGGATCTGGCGATGTACCGCGTCAAGAACAGCGGCAAGGGCACGCTGGCCTTCTTCTCCAGCGCGATGGAGCACGAGGCGCTGGCGCGCATGAAGGTCGAGCAGTCGCTGCGGCTCGCGATCCTGGAGAAGCGCTTCTGCTGCGCGTTCCAGGCCAAGGTCGACATCCGCACCGAGGAGATCAAGGGCATCGAGGCGCTGGTGCGGCTGCGCGACAATGAAGGCGTGATCCAGGCACCCGGATCGTTCATCAACCTCGCGGTCGAGCTCGGTCTCATCGACGAGCTCGCCCATCTCGTGCTCGACGAGATCGTCAAGTCGATCGACCTGATCAACGACGCGTTTGGGCCGGAGGCGACGATCAGCATCAACGTCGCGGCGAAACAGGCGTCGAATCCGGACTTCATGCAGCCCTTCGCCCGGGCGATCGCAGCGACCGGCTTTCCCAAGCGGTTCATGATCGAGGTCACCGAGGACGCGTTCGTGACCCGCAGCCATTTCCAGGACGAGATCGTGCCGCTGCTGCGCGGGATCGGCGTCGGCATCTCGATCGATGATTTCGGCATCGGCTATTCGTCGCTGTCGGCACTCGCCGACATCACGGCGGACGAGATCAAGATCGACCGCTCCTTCATCACCGACATTCATAAGCGACCGCGCAGCCAGGGCATCCTGCGTGCGATCGAATCCCTGAGCGAGGCGCTGGGCATGACGGTGATCGCGGAGGGCATCGAGTCGTTCGAGGAGCTCGCCTATCTGCAGGCCGCGACCAAGATCCGCTATGCGCAGGGCTACTACTTCTCGCGTCCGATCTTCCTGGAGGAGCTGAAGCCGGCGGCCCCGCTTGCAAGCGAAGCGCGCATCAGTCTCGCCAGTCGCCCGGTGCAGGAAAATCGCCAGGTCTATGCGCGCAGCAGCCGCTATCGGCGCTGAGCTTTTGGAGGACGACACCCTTCGACCCAAGGTATGAGCCGTCACGGGCTGCCGCCGAAAGCGCCTTGACCCAGGCCGAGCCTGCACACTATCAGTTGCAGGCAACAGCCGCCAGTAGCTGGGAGGAAGGCTCGTGAAGACGTCACATATTCTCAAAGGTATTGTTTCATCATTGACCGCCGCCCTGCTGGCGACCGCCGCCCAGGCCGATGATCTGAAAATCGCTCTCATCTACGGCAAGACCGGCCCGCTCGAGGCCTATGCCAAGCAGACCGAAGCCGGTCTCCGCCTCGGCTTCGAATATGCCACCAAGGGCACCAACATGATCGACGGTCGCAAGATCGTCATCATCACCAAGGACGACCAGGGCAAGCCCGACCTGTCGAAGGCCGCGCTCTCCGAAGCCTATCAGGACGATGGCGCCGACATCGCGATCGGCACGACCTCCTCGGCCGCAGCGCTGGCCGATCTGCCGGTCGCCGAGGAGAACAAGAAGATCCTCATCGTCGAGCCGGCGGTCGCCGACCAGATCACGGGCGAGAAGTGGAACCGCTACATCTTCCGCACCGGCCGCAACTCCTCACAGGACGCGATCTCCAACGCGGTCGCGATCGGCAAGCCCGGCGTCACGGTCGCCACCCTTGCGCAGGACTATGCCTTCGGCCGCGACGGCGTCGCTGCCTTCAAGGAGGCGCTGGCCAAGACCGGCGCGACGCTGGGCGCCGAGGAATATGTGCCGACCAGCACCACCGACTTCACCGCCGTCGGCCAGCGCCTGTTCGACGCGCTGAAGGACAAGCCCGGCAAGAAGATCATCTGGGTGATCTGGGCCGGCGCCGGCGATCCACTGACGAAGCTGCAGGACATGGATCCGAAGCGCTACGGCATAGAGCTGTCGACCGGCGGCAACATCCTGCCGGCGCTTGCCGCCTACAAGCGTCTGCCCGGCATGGAAGGCGCCACCTACTACTATTATGACATTCCCAAGAACCCGGTGAACGACTGGCTGGTGGCCGAGCACCAGAAGCGCTTCAACGCGCCGCCGGACTTCTTCACCGCCGGCGGCTTCTCGGCCGCGATGGCCGTCGTCACCGCCGTAACCAAGGCCAAGTCGACCGACACCGAGAAGCTGATCGCGGCGATGGAGGGCATGGAGTTCGACACGCCGAAGGGCAAGATGATCTTCCGGAAAGAGGATCACCAGGCGCTGCAAAGCATGTATCACTTCCGCGTCAAGGTCGATCCGAACCTTGCCTGGGCCGTCAACGAGCCGGTGCGCGAGATCAAGATCGACGAGATGGCGGTGCCGATCCGCAACAAGCGGTGAGATAATGGATCGCGTGCCCGGCCCTCGCGCCGGGCACATTCTTACTGGCAGTGACAAGCTGGCGACATGGCCCTTACCCTCGAAACCCGCGACCTCACCATCCGTTTCGGCGGTCATGTCGCGGTCAACAGCGTCAGTTGCAGCTTCAGGCCCGGTGAGCTGACCGCCATCGTCGGCCCCAACGGCGCCGGCAAGACCACCTATTTCAATCTGATCTCCGGCCAGCTGACGGCCTCCTCGGGCTCCATCCTGTTCGACGGCCGCGACATCACCGGTCTCTCGGCGCCGCTGCGCACCCGCGCCGGCTTGGGACGCGCGTTCCAGCTCACCAACCTGTTTCCCAATCTCAGCGTCGAGGAGAACGTGCGGCTCGCTGTGCAGGCGCAGAGCGGCGTGCACTATGACCTGCTCCGCCCCTGGATGGCGCGGCGCGACCTGATTGCGCGCGCGGACGCGATCCTCGACCAGGTCGCGCTTGGCGGCCGCCGCAGCGTCACCGCGACGACGCTGTCGCATGGCGACCAGCGCAAGCTCGAAGTCGCGCTGATGATGGCGCTGGAGCCGAAGGTCTTCATGTTCGACGAGCCCACCGCCGGCATGAGCATCGACGAGGTGCCGGTCGTGCTCGACCTCATCGGCAGGCTCAAGCAGGACACGAGCAAGATCATCCTGCTGGTCGAGCACAAGATGGACGTCGTGCGCTCGCTCGCCGACCGCATCATCGTGCTGCACAACGGACAGCTGGTCGCCGACGGTCCGCCCGCGGAGGTCATCGCCTCGCCAATCGTGCAGGAAGCCTACCTTGGCGTGGCGCCGCGGAGCGCGGCATGAGCACGCTACTGAAGCTTGCGGGCGTCGAGACCTATATCGGACGCTATCACATTCTGCAGCGCGTCGACTTCGAGGTGCCCGAGGGCCAGACCACGATGCTGCTCGGCCGCAACGGCGCCGGCAAGACCACGACCTTGCGCACCATCATGGGCCTCTGGCAGGCCAGGAACGGCACCATCTCACTCGCCGGCGAGCCGATCGAGAGGTTGGCAACGCCCGACATCGCGCAGCGCGGCGTCGGCTACGTGCCCGAGAGCATGGCCGTGTTCTCCGACCTCACGGTCAAGGAGAACCTGATCCTGGCGGCGCGCAATGGGCCGCTCGACGATGCCCAGCTCGCCTGGATCTTCGGCTTCTTTCCCGCCTTGAAGAAGTTCTGGCTGTCGCGCGCCGGCAGCCTGTCCGGCGGCCAGAAGCAGATGCTGTCGATCGCCCGCGCCATCGTCGAGCCGCGCAAGCTGCTCCTCATCGACGAGCCCACCAAGGGCCTGGCGCCGGCGATCGTGGTGTCGCTGATCGAATGCCTCAAGGAGATCAAGCGCCGTGGCGCAACCATTCTCCTCGTTGAACAGAATTTCCACGCCGCGCGCGAGCTCGGCGACCAGGTGCTTGTGATGGACAACGGCACCATCGTCCATCGCGGCGAGATGGCCGCGCTCGCGGCCGACGTGCCGTTGCAGGAGCACCTGCTCGGCCTCAGCCTGGAGGCGCATCAATGAGCGAGATCGCTGCGACCGAGGCACTGCCGAAACCGAAGCGCGACATCGCGCCGCTGCTGCTGCCGGTCGTGCTGGCGCTCCTGATGATCCCGCTGGTCGGGTCAGCGAGCTCCTGGGTGACCCTGACGGTCGCGAGCCTCGCGATGGGCATGATGATCTTCATTATGGCCTCGGGCCTGACGCTCGTCTTCGGCCTGATGGACGTGCTCAATTTCGGCCACGGTGCCTTCATCGCCGTCGGCGCCTACGTTGCGACGCTGGTGCTGCTGCCACTGGCGGGCTGGGCCCAGTCCGACTCGCTGCTGACCAACCTTGCCGTCCTCGTTCCGGCGGCGCTGCTGTCGATGGGCGTGACCGGCGCACTCGGCCTCGTGGTCGAGCGCGTGCTGGTGCTGCCGGTCTACGGCCAGCACCTCAAGCAGATCCTGATGACCACCGGCGGACTCATCGTCGCCGAGCAGACGCTGTATGCGCTGTTCGGTCCGCAGATCATTCCCATGCCGCTGCCCGCGGCGTTGCGCGGGTCTTTCATCATCGGCGACGTCGCGATCTCGAAATACCGGCTGCTGGCCATGCTCGTCGGCTTCGCGATCTTCGTCGCCATCGAGCTGGTGCTGAACCGGACCAAGATCGGCCTGTTGATCCGCGCCGGTGTCGAAAACCGCGAGATGGTCGAGGCGCTCGGCTATCGCATCCGCCGGCTGTTCCTCGGCGTGTTCATGACCGGCTCGGCGCTGGCCGGCCTCGGCGGCGTGATGTGGGGGCTGTATCGCGAGCAGGTGCATGCCTCGATCGGCGACGAGCTCACCGTGCTGGTGTTCATCGTCGTGATCATCGGCGGGCTCGGCTCGATCACCGGCTGCTTCATCGGCGCGGTCCTGGTTGCGATGGTCGCCAACTATGGCGGCTTCCTGGTGCCCAAGCTCGCCCTCGTCTCCAACATCCTGCTGATGGTCGCCGTGCTGATGTGGCGGCCGCGCGGTCTCTATGCGGTGACCAGCCGATGATGATCTTGTCCGGCGATCCGCCCCGCAGCCGCGCGCTGTCCATTCTGCTCATCGTCATCGTCGTGGCGCTGCTGGCGACGCCCTTCATCTTCCCCGGCGCCAAGGCGCTCAACGTCGCCGCCAAGATCTGCATCTTTGCCGCGCTGGTCGCCTCCTACGATCTGCTGCTCGGCTATACCGGCTCGGTGTCGTTCGCGCATACGATGTTCTACGGCATTGGCTCCTACGCGGTCGCGATCGCGCTCTATGGCCTCGGCCCCAACTGGACCTCGGTCGCGGTCGCCGTCGCGACCGGGCTGCCGCTCGCTTTGCTGCTGGCGCTCGCGATCGGCCTGTTCTCGCTACGTGTCGAGGCGATCTTCTTTGCGATGATCACGCTCGCGGTCGCCTCGGCCTTCCTGGTGCTGGCATCGCAATTGTCCTGGCTGACCGGTGGCGAGGACGGCCGCAGCTTCCAGCTGCCCGAGCTGTTGCGCCCGGGCACCGTGTTCATCGGCAAGGACTGGTTCGGCTTCCCGATCAACGGCCGCATCCTGACCTATTACCTGGTGCTATCGGCCTGCGCGCTGATGATCCTGGCCCTGCTGCGCGTCGTCAACTCGCCGTTCGGCCGCGTGCTGCAGGCGATCCGCGAGAACCGCTTCCGCGCCGAGGCGCTCGGCTATCGCACGGTCTTTCATCTCACCTATGCCAACTGCATCGCAGCCATGATCGCGGCCTGCGCGGGGATGCTGAACGCACTCTGGCTGCGCTATGCCGGCCCCGACACGTCGCTCAGCTTCTCGATCATGCTCGACATCCTGCTGATGGTCGTGATCGGCGGCATGGGCACGATCTACGGCGCCATCATTGGGGCTGCCATCTTCATCCTGGCGCAGAATTATCTGCAGGCCCTGATGGGGATCGCTTCGACCGCGGCGGCGGACGCCGGACTGCCGCTGCTGCCCGGCCTGCTGCACCCCGACCGCTGGCTGCTGTGGCTCGGCCTCCTGTTCATCGCCAGCGTCTATTTCTTTCCGACCGGCGTCGTCGGCCGCCTTCGCAACAAGCCGGGCGCGGCGCGCTGAGCTGCAAGTACCCCCGAAATTCTGCGCGGCGGCGCCGGAGCAGCCTAGGCCGCACGGTATCCACATGCGGAAATTATCGTTTGCCGCGAAGTTTCGACACGCGCTTAAGCGACGGCTAACCGCATTTCCTAACCGGACCGGCACCAGTGCCTTGTTATCAAGCGAGCTTGCAACAAGTCATTTCCTCCCGGGTCGATCAAGGCATGCAAGGCGCAGCAGACACGTCAGGGACCGGCGGTAGCGAGCCGGAATGGATTGGCACGTCCCTCTGGCGCGGTCCGGTGCCATGGCTGATCGCGTGCGGAGCGCTTCTGATCGCAGCCATCGTCATCGGGACGATCGTCATGGCCAGCGGTTTTCGGGCGCGTGCGATCGCCAACAACGAGCGCGAACTCGAAAACACCGTACTGCTGTTGAGCCGGCATTTCGCGCAGCAATTCGAAGACGCCGAGACCGCGGTTTCGCATGCGATCCGCCGCATGCAGCTCGAGTCGATCGGTTCGCCGGAGGCGTTCCGGTCCGAGATGGCAAGACCCGAGATCAGCGAGATGCTGCGCTCTCAGGTCAGCGGCCTGTCCTATATGGGAGACCTCACGATCGTCGACGTCGACGGCAATTTCGTGAACTGGTCGTCCAGCGACCCACTGCCGCCCATCAACGTCGCGGACCGCTCCTACTTCAAGGACCTGCAATCGGCATCGCGGCCGGACAGCTTCGTGATCCTGCCGGTCATGAGCCGCGTCACCGGCGGCTGGGCGACCATCGTCGCGCATCGCCTGAACGGCGCCAACGGGGAATTCCTTGGCTTGCTGACCCGCCGCGTGGATCCGCACACCTACGAGACGTTCCTGGAATCGATGGCTCTCGGGAAGGGCTCGTCGATCATGCTGGTCCATTCCGACGGCGCCGTGCTGGCGCGCTACCCGCACGCCGAATCCCTGATGGGCGCCAGGATAGGGAACGACGAGTTGCTGAAGGGGGTCGCCGAGAGTGGCCTGCGCACGACCCTGCTCACGAGCTCCGTCGACAACCTGGAGAAGATCGCGTCGGCTTCCAGGATCGGGCGCTTTCCGCTCGTCATCTCGGCCAATAGGCCGGTCGACGATGCGCTCGCGGACTGGCGATCGCAGATGGTGCTGATCGTGGGTGCGGCGGTGCTTGCGATCGCCGTCATCGCCGTGACGTTCACCCTGATGATCCGGCAGATCGTGCGACAGGGGCGTGCGGCAACGCGTCAACTGGAGACCGAGAAGCAAAGGGTCGAGACTGCGCTGGACAACATGACGCAGGGGCTGATCTCGTTCGACGCGAACGCATGCGTCGTGATGTTCAATCAGCGCTTCATCGACCTGCTCGGCCTGTCCACGGACGTGATCAGGCCCGGCGCCCACCTCAGCGAGGTCATCGCGCACTGCAAGGCGCGCGGATCCTTCAACGGCGACGTGACCGACTTCTGCGCCGACATCATCGACAGAGCCGCGGCAGGCGGCACGTCGCAGATGATCGCGGAGGGCGGAGCCGGCCGCTTCTTCAACATCATCGACAAGCCGCTGGCCTCGGGCGGATGGGTCACGACGATCGAGGACATCAGCGAGCATCGCAGGCTCGAGCAGGAGCGCGACCGCAACTACGCATTCCTGCGCGAGATCATCGACCACATCCCGTCGCACATCATGGTCAAGGACGTCCGCGACCGGCGCTATGTACTGGTCAACCAGTCGACCGAGCAGCGCTTCGGCGTGCCGCGCGAGGAGATCGTCGGCAAGACGGCGTTCGACCTGCTGCCGCGACCGGTCGCGGAAAAGGTGACCGCGGACGACGACCGGGCTCTGGAGCAGTCGGACGGGCTGTTTCTCGCCGAACATCCCTGGCAGAGTCCGGGGCTGGGATTGCGTTACATCACGTCACGGCGCATCGCCATCGCGGATGATGCGCAGCGGCCGCGCTATCTGATCAACGTGATCGAGGACACCACGGAGCGGCGGCTGGCCGACGAGAAGATCGCCCATCTCGCGCATTTCGACGCGTTGACCGAGCTGCCGAACCGCGTGCTGTTCCAGGAACGCATCGATGAGGAGCTGGAACGCGCGCGCCACGGCACCTTCTTCGCGCTGCTCTATATCGATGTCGACGAGTTCAAGGGCATCAACGATTCGCTCGGCCATCATGTCGGCGACGAGCTGTTGAAGACGATCGCGCGGCGCATCGAGGGCTGTCTCGCGCCGGAGGATATGGTGGCCCGGCTCGGCGGCGACGAATTCGCGGTGCTGCTGACCACCGTTGCGGACCGGGACGAGGTCATCGTGGCCGTGAAGGAGATCCTCGACGCGATCCGCAAGCCCTATAAATGCCTGGGCCACCAATTGTCGACCGACGCCAGCATCGGCATCGCGCTGGCGCCCCATGACGGCGTCGAGCGCGACCAGCTGACCAAGAATGCCGACCTCGCAATGTATGCCGCCAAGGCCGGCGGCCGCCGCACTTTCCGTTTCTTCGAGCCCGCGATGGATGAAACCGCGCGCGCGCGGCTGCAGTTGCAGCAGGACCTGCGCCGGGCGATCACCGAAGGCCAGTTCGAGCTGCATTACCAGCCGCTGCTCGGCTTCAGCGAGAACGTCATGACCGGCTGCGAGGCGCTGTTGCGCTGGCGTCATCCGGAGCGAGGGATGGTGCCGCCGCTCGACTTCATTCCGCTCGCCGAGGACACCGGGCTCATCAACGAGATCGGCGACTGGGTGTTGCGCACCGCCTGCGCCGAGGCCGCGCATTGGCCCGCCGGCATCCGCATCGCCGTGAACGTCTCGCCGGTGCAGCTCAAATCGCCGACCCTGGCGCTGCGGATCGCAGGCGCGCTGTCGGCGGCCGGCCTTGCGCCCGAACGGCTCGAGGTCGAGATCACCGAGGCGGTGCTGATCAGCGACGACGACGTCGCGCTCGGCATCCTGCACCAGTTGCACGACATGGGCGTACGTATCGCACTCGACGATTTCGGCACCGGCTATTCGTCGCTGAGTTATCTGAAGCGGTTTCCGTTCGATAAGATCAAGATCGACCGCTGCTTCGTCAGCGACATCGGCGCCGGCAGCTCGTCGGCGATCGTCCAGGCGGTGGTGAGCATCGCCACCGCCAGCAACATGACGACCACGGCCGAGGGCGTCGAGACCGGGGCGCAGCAGACGGCGCTGCGCCAGCTCGGCTGCACGGAGATGCAGGGCTACCTGTTCAGCGCCCCGAAGCCGGCGGCCGAGCTGCGCAAGCTGTTCGGTCCGGAAGCGGCGGCAGGGAGCTTGCAGGCCGCCGGCTGAGCCGGCTTTGCGGCGCCGTCAACGCCTGGCCGCCCCGGCCGAGCCTGAGGCGCGAGGCCACGCAGATTTCGACGACCGGCCCGCTACCGGCCTTGGCGCGGCGTTCCTATATCCGGAGCGGCAACAACGGAGTTGGCAGGTCGTCATGCAGCCGGTTTCCATGCTTCTGAACATCCTCTGGATCCTGTGCGGCGGCGCCTACATGGCGTTCGGCTGGCTGGTCGCCGCGGTCGTCATGGCGATCACGATCGTCGGGCTGCCCTGGTCCCGCGCCGCCTTCAACATCGCCGCCTATACGCTGCTGCCGTTCGGCTCGCGCGCCGTCCGCCGCGACCAGCTCACCGGCATGGAAGACGTCGGAACCGGCGTTCTCGGGCTGCTCGGCAACATCATCTGGTTCGTGCTGGCCGGCTGGTGGCTGGCGCTAGGCCACCTCCTGACCGCAATCGTGCTCGCGGTAAGCATCGTCGGCCTGCCCTTCGCCTGGGCCCATCTGAAGCTCGCCGGGCTGGCGCTGTGGCCGATCGGCAAGACCATCGTGCCGGCGTAAGGCGGGTCGGCGGCAGCGGTCCGGCCGCGCACCCCGCCGAACTGCCCCGCGCCTCGCGGCGCGAGCGGCCTTCCGCCTGGTCCGGGAGCATCCAAGGCCGTTGCCGTCGCCTAGGCAATCGGCTAAACGATTTGCCGTACGCACCCGTAGCTCAGCTGGATAGAGCGTTGCCCTCCGAAGGCAAAGGTCACACGTTCGAATCGTGTCGGGTGCGCCAGTCCTGGCTTGGTCCCGTGACGCGGTTGGACAGCCTGCTGGCTTTTGCCTCGCCTGCGCATCGGTCCGCAGCGCATTCTCTCCCGGCCCTGCTCAATATCCCCGGCGAGCATTCTGATCGTCGCGTGCCACCGTCGCAGCAGCCCTAGCTAGCTGGTCCAATCGGGTTGCTGGTATGAGGACGACCTCGCCGAAGCGGTGCGTTCCTATTTTCCGGTTACGCACAACGTTGCCGATGGCGCGGGTGGCGCTCCGCTTGCCGGGCTTTTGCAAGAGCGCGCCCGCTTGGCCGGAAAGAAGGTCGGGGTGATTTTGTCGGGCGGCAATATCGATGCGTCGGGATCGTGTCCCATTGCGTGGTGTAGCTAGCGGTGGGGCAGCGCGTTCGCCGGGGAGAGCTGGGCAGGTCAGCTGGCGATCGCCGGAAGGCTGACGGTGGGATCATCGCTCAACGGCGCGATTGTTTCCAGTGTCATGTAGCGGGCGTGCTGGACGGCCCATTCATCGTTTTGCTCAAGCAGGATCGCGCTGATGAGGCGGACGATGGCGTCTTCATTGGGGAAGATGCCGACAACCTCGGTCCGGCGCTTCATCTCGCCGTTGAGGCGCTCGATCGGATTGGTCGAGTGCAGCTTGGTCCGGTGCTGCGGTGGGAACGTCATATAGGCCAGCACATCGGTCTCGACCTCGTCGAGGAAGCCAGCAAGCTTAGGCAGTTTGGGGCGGAGTTGATCGGCGACCTTCCGCCACTGCGCTTGTGCAGCCTCGGCATCGTCCTGGGCAAAGGCGGTGGCGATGAAGGCGGAGACCACGCGCCGGCCGCTCTTGCCGGCATGCGCCAGCGCGTTGCGCATGAAGTGCACGCAGCACCGCTGCCAGCTGGCGTTGAGCACCTTGGCGACGGTGGCCTTGATACCTTCATGGGCGTCGGACACGACCAGCTTGACACCGCGCAGGCCGCGGCGGGCGAGCTTGCGCAGGAAAGCGGTCCAGAACGTCTCGGCTTCAAAGGGACCGATGTCCATCCCGAGCACCTCGCGTCGGCCATCGCTATTGACGCCGACCGCAACAATCACCGCGACCGACACGATGCGCCCGTTCTGACGCACCTTCACGTAGGTGGCGTCGATCCACAGATACGGCCAGTCGCCTTCGATCGGACGGGCGAGGAACGCCTTCACCTTGTCGTCGATCTCCGCGCAGAGCCGGCTCACTTGGCTCTTCGAAATACCGGTCATGCCCATGGCCTGCACCAGATCGTCCACCGAACGGGTCGAGACGCCCTGCACATAGGCTTCCTGAACCACGGCGGTGAGCGCCTTCTCGGCCATCCGGCGCGGCTCCAGGAAGCCGGGGAAGTAGGAGCCCTTGCGCAGCTTGGGGATGCGAAGCTCGACCGTGCCGGCACGAGTCTCCCAGGTCCGGTCGCGATAGCCGTTGCGCTGGGCCAGGCGCTCGGGGGTCTTCTCGCCGTAGGCCGCCCCGGTCTGGCCTTCGACTTCCATCTTCATCAGCCGCTGAGCAGCAAAGCCGATCATCTCGCGCAACAGATCGGCATCAGGGGTCTTCTCCACGAGCGTGCGCAGGTTCATCATTTCGTCGGTCATCGGTGGTTCCTCGGTTGCGTTGGCGTGTCGCAACCCGATCCTACCGGAGAACTGCCGGTGACCACCGCAAAGCCGCCCGCCCGCTACGGCGCTATCGGAGGCGCGCGTCCGAGCGGCTTTGCTCTACCGAGCTACACCACCACCGGGGACACGACCACGCGCCCCAGCCCATCGCTCAATCGCCGGGTGGTCAAATATGGCATAATGGTCAATCAAACTGCACTTTAGTGAGGCTTACATCTGCGGATTGTTCGCGGCGCCTAACGCCGGTCTCGGCCAGGGCGCCGGCGTCCTGCGAGACGCTCAGCACCCTGCCGTAGACAAGGCCGTAATGGGTGAAGTTGAAGGTGTCGATCTTTATCTCGGCCGCCTCGCCGAAATTGACGAAGCCGAAGTCCCAATGAGATCATGGCTGCGGAATAGCCGTGCGTCTCATGGAGCGTGTACCTGTCGGCGAGGAGGACGGCTTGGCGCTGGCTGGCTCACGATCGCTCCGTGGAATTACTGGCTGACCCCGCAGAGAGCTCCACTTCAACGTCCCATTAAGCATGAAGCGCTTAGGTCGTTGGGCTGAAAGAAGTGCGCGCGCCTCGGACAACACCGTTGGCTCGCGGAGTGACATGAGTCGAAGCGGCATATGGCGAAGCCTGTCAGCTCCCTTCTATGTGCCGCAGCCAGTATCGGGGCGCTGATGTACTCCTCGTCCGCGCTATCCCAGATCGCAGCTCCCAGTCAGGTGACTCCGCCGAGCCTGCGACCTCAATTCCCGGCGGGCGAGCAGCCGTTGCGACTACCGGGGCCGCTGGAAACGGCCGTGCCGCCCGGCAACGCAGCCATGGCCGTCGTGGTCGGCGAGGCGCAGCTCGATGGCGCGTTTCCCGAGCTTCGCACGCTCACCGACCCCCTGATCGCTCGCGTCAAGGGCCAACGTGTCAGCGTTGCCCAGATCTATGCGCTCGCGACCAACCTCGAAGGCCTCTATTCGCGCGCCGGCTATCCGCTGGTGCGGGTCAGCGTGCCGCCGCAACAGCTGGTCGACGGCGGGACACTTCGCCTTGTTGTCATCGACGGCTTCATCGAAGCGATCGACGTCAATACGCTTCCTGAGCGCGTGCGAAACGTGGTCGCCGGCCGGACCAACTTGCTGCTGGGGCGGCCGCATCTCACGACCGAACAAATCGAGCGTGCGCTGCTGATCGCGGGCGACGTTCCCGGCTTGAGGCTGCGCAGCACCCTGGTGCGCGGCACGCGCGAAGGCGGGGTACGGCTCGTGCTCGAGGGCGAGCATCGGCTGATCTCGGGCTCGGCCGGAGCCGACGATCGCCTGTCGCGTTCGCTCGGCACTTGGCAGCTGCGCGGCACGCTGGCGCTCAACAGCGCGCTCGGCGCTGGCGAGCAGATCTACGGCACGGCCGGACTCAGCACGGATTTGCGTGCGGCCTCGGCAGGCGACGCGCCGTTCTCGCTCTACGGCGGCGGGGCCGTCGTGCCGATCGGAGCGGACGGCATCACGGTCAATCCGGAATACACGCATTCGCGGACGGTCACGAAGCAGACGCCCGGCGCCCCCGCTTCGCTCGGCAGCTTCGACCGGTTCGCGCTACGCCTGCGCGGGCCGATCGGGCTGTCGCGAAAGGCGTCGCTCTACGCCAACCTCGCCGTCGAGGATGTCGAGCAGCAGATCTCGGCGCCGGATTTCGGGGTGGCGCTCAGCCACGATCATTACCGCGTGCTTCGCGGCGGCATCGACTACGCCACGACGTTGCCGTCGCAGGCAGGGCTGCAGCTCGGAGCGCAGCTCTCGAAGGGGCTCGGCGGACGCAATGCCGAGGACGCGATCACCTCGCGCGTGCCGTTGTCGCGGATCGGCGCGACGCCCGACTTCGTCAAGCTTGCGGCCACCGCGCGCCTGTCGCAACCTTTGCCCGCCGGCTTCCGCTTCGATGTCATCGGCACCAGCCAGATCACCGGCGGCAAGGCCATGCTGCGCTCCGAGCAGCTGTCGCTCGACGGAAGCGACGCGCTGTCTGCCTTCGCGTCCGGCACGTTGAATGCCGATGAGGGCTTCACCTTGCGCGGAGAGCTGGCCTACCCGTTCGTGTTCAATGCGTTCGGCACGGGGGCCGCCGCATCGCCCTATCTGTTTGCAGCCGGCGGCCGGGGCTGGATCGCGAGTCCCTCGGCCGTCGAACAAGCCGCCCTCAACGCGGGAGCCGTGGGGACCGGCGTCCGCAGCAGCGTCAGCATTCCCGGCAGCTCCGCCGATGCGAGCCTTGCAGTCGAGATCGCGCGCGGCTTCACCGACGTCAGCGGCGTGCGGCAGGGCTGGCGGGCCAATGTCCTGGGCACGGTGAGCTTCTGATGCGCGCGTTCGACCACGCACGAAACGCGCGAGCGGCGAGCGGATGGCGCAGACGCGCTGCCCTCTTGCTCGGCTGCACCTCTCTGCTCGCCATATCATCGCGCGCGCTGGCGCAAGCCGGTCTGCCGCAGGGCGGCAGCGTCGTGTCAGGTCAGGCCACGATCGGCGCGCCGGCGGGCAATACCCTCACGATCAACCAGACATCCTCCAGGGCGATCGTCGACTGGAACAGCTTCTCTGTCAGTGCCGGAAACAGCGTCAACTTCGTCCAGCCGAACTCGAGCGCAGCCATCCTCAACCGGGTCACGGGGACGACGACCTCGACCATTGCCGGCCAGGTCAGCGCAAACGGGCAGGTGTTCCTGGTCAATCCCAACGGCATCGCGATCACGCCAACTGGGTCGGTGCAGGTTGGCGGCGGCTTCGTGGCCTCGACGCTCGACATCGGCAATGCCGATTTCAACGCCGGCCGCCTGATCTTCACCGGCAAGGGCGCTTCGGCCGCCGTCAGCAATGCCGGCGCGATTTCCGGCGCGAGCGGTGCATTTGTCGGGCTGATCGGCGGGACCGTGTCCAACAGCGGCACGATCACCGTGCCGCTCGGCCGCGTCGGGCTCGGCGCCGGAGAGGCGATCACGCTCAATCCGACAGGCGACGGCTTCCTGCAGGTCGCGCTTCCCACCAAGTCCACCACCGCCGATGGCAAGGCGATCATCGACATCGCCGGCAGGATCAAGGCGGCGGGCGGCGCGATCGAGATCAAGGCGGCGGCGGCCCAGCAGGCCGTGCGCGACGTGGTCAACGTGTCCGGCGTGCTCAGCGCCCGCTCGCTGTCGGGCCGCTCCGGCCGCATCGTGCTCGGCGGCGGAAGCGGCGCGGTGACCATATCAGGACGGCTTGCGGCCAATGGCGGCCGCAGCAATGCCGGCGGCACCATCGTGGTGACCGGGAAGAAGGTTGCGCTGACCGCGACAGCGAAGGTGAGCGCCGACGGCAAGAGCGGCGGCAAGGTGCTGATCGGCGGCGATATGCGCGGCGGCCGGGATCCGTCCGCGAAGCTGGTCGCCGATGACGTGCCGACGGCCGAGACCACTTCGGTCGCGCAGGGCGCGACCATCTCGGCGAAAGGCAGTGCCGGCGATGGCGGCAAGGTCGTGCTGTGGTCGGAGCAGACGACCGACTTCCGCGGCAGCGTCGTTGCGACCGGCGCTGATGGCGGCAATGGCGGCGGCGCCGAGGTCTCGAGCCACGGCCTGCTGGACTTCCGCGGCAGTGTCGACCTGACCGCCACGGGCGGCAAGACCGGCACGCTGCTGCTCGACCCCTATGACGTGACCATCTCGACCGCGGCCGATAGCAACATGTCGAGCAGCGGCAACACCTACTCGCCGACCGGCAACAGCTCGGTGCTGTCGGTCGCCACGCTGCAAGGCGCGCTGGCGACGGCAAATGTCACCGTCGACACCGGAAGCGGCGGGTCACAGAGCGGCGACATCACCGTGGCGAACGCAGTGACCTGGGCCAGCGGCCACTCGCTGACGTTGAACGCCGCGCGTGACGTCAACGTCAATGCGGGCATCAGCACCAGCGGCGGCGGGACATTCTCGGTGTCGGCCGGCCGCGACGTGAATGTCAGCAGCAGCATCACGGCCACCGGCGGAGCCCTCAACGTCAATCTGGCTGCGTCCGGAAGCTCGGGCTCGCTCGTTATCAACGGCGCAACCATCGACACGAATGGCGGCGCGCTGACCGGGTCCGCAGTTCAGGCGGGGAGCAACGCGGCTGTCTGGCTGGCCAATAGCACCCTCAACGTCGGCGCTCTGACGCTCACGGGCACCTCGGCCTCCGGCAACGGGGTCGTATTCGCCGGATCGAACGCCATCACCAACACCAGCGGCGGCACGTTGAGCATCAGCGGAAGCAGCCCCACGTTGCCGGCATTCGTGCTGCAGGCCGGTGCGAGTCTGGATACCGCCGGCGCAGTCAGCATCACCGGAACGTCGAACAGCAGTGTCGGCGTCTATCTGCTGGGCAACAACACCATCACCGATCATTCCGGCGGTCTGACCCTGAGCGGGACGACGTCATCCAACGTCGGATTCTGGATCAACAGTGGCAACAACACCTTCACCAACTCTGGTGGCGGCACGCTCGCGCTGAACGGCACGGTCACGACCTCATCCGGATCCCAGGGCATCGCATTTAACTCAGGCGTGGGCCTGACCACGTCGGGCACGGTCACGCTCACCGGCACATCGATCACCTCCAACGGTGTCGAATTCCAAGGCTCGAACCTCGTCACCGACACTGCCGGAAACCTTACCGTCAGCGGAGCCAGTACCACCGGCATCGGCGTCTTCTTTACCGCCACACCAACAACGCTGACCAATTCCGGGACGGGAGCTCTTTCGATCTCAGGCAGTTCGGTTGCGGGCGCGGGAGGGGGATTTGGCGCGGCCATCAATTCCGACCTGACGACGTCGGGCAACATCTCGATCTCCGGCACCGACACCGGCACCTCCTACGGCCTGTACCTGAACGGCTCCGCGATCACCAGCAACTCGGGCAATCTCACGCTGAGCGGCTCCTCGACGGGTTCGAATGGCGTCTGGGATCAGGGCAACGGCACCTTGGCGCTGACCAACGCGGGGGCCGGCACATTCCAGCTGATCGGCAGCACACCCAGCGCCAGTCGTGGCATCCGCTTCAATACCGGCAGCAATCTGACCACCCTGGGCTCCGTCTCACTGAACGGGTCGTCGGGAAGCGGTGAAGGCCTGTCGTTCAAAGGCAGCAACATCGTCACGATTCTGAACGGCACGCCGAGCTTTGCAGGCAGCTCGACCTCCGGCAGCGGCGTCTTCTTCCAGGGCGCCACGACCATCGATAACCAGGGGACCGGCACGGCGACGTTCTCGGGCACGTCAAACAGCGGCTTTGGCGTGAACTTCACCGGGACGAACACTGTGTCCGGCAACGTATCGTTCGCGGGCATCTCGACGGCGAGCGACGGCGTCAGCTTTGGATCAGCCTCGAGCCTCGCCGTAACGGGCGGGAACGTCGCCGTCAGCGGCATCTCCACCGCCACGAGCGGGTCGGGCTCGACGGTCGGCACTTACTTCTCCGGTGCGACGGTCAGTAACTCGGGCAGCGGATCGCTGACCATCACTGGAACCTCCAACGACACGGGGCCGACGAACAGCGGGAGCGCCGGCGTGCTCTTTGCCGGCACCGACGCCATCAGCAATTCCGGCGCTGGCACGCTGGCCATTTCGGGATTCAATCCGTCCGGCTACGGACTCCAGTTCCGGAATTTCTCTGCTGTAACTACATCTGGCACCATGTCGCTGGCTGGAACGTCGAGCACGGGTTATGGCGTGTTGGCATCGCTCGCCAGCTTCACCGCAACGGGAAGTGTGACGCTGACCGGCACCTCGAACAGCAATGTCGGCATGGTCGCCAACGGAGGCAACACGCTGACCGCGACGAGCGGCGCTTTGATCCTGCAAGGCACTTCGGTGTCCGCTGATGGCCTGCAACTGCGCGGGACGCTCGCCACCAGCGGCTCGGGGCTTGTGTCGATCAGCGGAACGAGTAGCGGCGGAAGCGGCATCGCGGTCAACGCCAATGTGACCTCCTCCGGCACCACGTCGATCTCAGGCAGCTCGACCAGCGGCAACGGCATCTATTTGCGGGGCAGCACCACGATCGACAATCTGAGCGGAACCGCCGTGACGTTCGCCGGCACGAGCACCAGCGGGGCCGGAGTGACGATCGATCAAGGCAGCACGCTCACGACCTCAGGCGACCTGCAGCTGAGGGGGACGAGCAGCACCGGATCCGGCCTCGTCGCCAGCGGTAGCAACGCCATTACGGCCAACTCGGGCGCGGTCACCCTTGTAGGCAGCACCTCGTCCGCCTCGGCTGTCGGAATCGACACGTCTGCAGCCGGGGTTGCGATCACCAACAACGGCACCGGCACCCTCATCCTCGACGGTCGCGGCGGCGACCGGCTCGGCGCCACGATCACCTCAGGCGCGGCGCCGGTGGTGATCAGTGACACTGGTGCGGTGAGCCAGATCGGCGGCGCCATCGCTGCTACGGCGCTGCGGCTGTCGGGCGGAACGAGCTACGTGCTTGGCGCCGACAACACTGTCGGCACGCTTGCCGCCAGCGGTATCGGCGCGCTCACCTTCAACAACGCACAGAGTTTGACCATCGGTGCGGTACAGGGGATCAGCGGAATCAGCGCCAGCGCCAACGCGACGATCCTCTCGGCCGGCGACCTGACGATCGCAAGCGGCAGCGCGGTGGTCGCCGCAAGCCCGGTCCTATCGGCAGCTCGTGCCTTCATCAACAATGCCGGCAGCGGCGCGGTGAGCGCGACGTCCGGCCGCTGGCTGATCTATTCGGCCGCACCCGGCGCCGACAGTTTCGGCGGATTGGACAGCGGCAATCCTGCGATCTGGAACGCGACCTACCAGTCGGTGCCGCCGGGGAGCGTGAGTGCGCCGGGCAATCGTTACCTGTTTGCGGCTGCCGCGCCCGGGACGGCCGGGAATGGCTCATCGTCCGCGAACACGGATCTCATTCCGGCCCCATCGACGCCCGCTCTGATTCCCCCCTCGCCGTCCTCCACGCCCGATTCCGGCGTCTTGAACGGCTTTGGAGCCGCAGCTGAGTCAGTGAACAATGGAAGGACCAGCGGCGGTGCTGGAGGTAGCCATGGCGGCTTGGGCGGTGCGGCCTCTGCCTCGAGCGCTTCCCAGGGTTCGGCAGGCCAAGGCCCTGCAGCCGGCCCGGCAAAGTCCGCAGCCGAGCATGCCGCTGCGGCTCCGCCGGCCGCCGCACCCGTGCCGCCGCCGAGCCAACCCGCCCAAGCTGCCCCCGAGCCACCGATCTTATCCGCGCCGCCCACCACGATCGCGCCTGCGCCAGCCCGAAGCATGGTCGATCTTGCGCTGTCGCGCCTCAATCGCGAAGCGCTCGCGACCACCATTGCCGAGGAAATTTCGCGTGTGGCCCGCTCCGCCGCGAGGTCATTGAGGGCCGCCGAATTCACCATTGCGGCCGCAAGCTCGGTCCTGACCGTCGGCTTCATCGCTTGGCTGCTGCGCGGCGGGACGCTGCTCGCCGCGTTCCTGGCCTCGGTCCCGCTGTGGCGCGGCTTCGATCCTTTGATGGTGGTGCTGCGGCCGCGGAGGACGGAAAGGACCCGCGCCACATCCGAGGTTGATGCGATGTTCGAGGGCGGCCAGGGAGCCGGTCGATCGCTCGCGGACATCACGTGATGAAGCGATGGCTGTCCCCCAAACTCCAGCTCAGCCTCGGTCTGGTATCCTTGACCGTCAGCCTAATTCTCGTCGCCGCCTCGCTTGGCTTGCTGCCAAACGAGGAGAGAGCCGAGCTGGAGCAGCGCGGCGTCACCGCAACCGCGCTGGCGGTGCAACTCGCCGTCCTCGCCAGCCGCAATGACACGGCCGCGATCAAGGACACGATCGACGTCGTGGTCAGCCGCAGCCCAGCCATCCTCTCCATTGCCATCCGCGACGCGCATGGCAATATCCTCGCCGGATCCGATCGCCACCTGACCCACTGGCGCGAGCTGCCCGACGGCAAGTCGACCGCGACGCATATCCAGGTGCCGCTGTTCAATGATGACACGCCTGCCGGTCGGATCGAGATCGCCTTCAGGCCGCTCACCAGCGGAGCGAACCCGCTCGATCTGGGGCCGGCCCTGTTCGCGTTCGTGGGATTCATGGCGGTTACGGGCTTTGCCGGCTTCTACCTGGTGCTTGGCCGCGCCCTGCGCGAGCTCGATCCGAGTCGCACGATTCCGAAGCGGATCGAGGCGGCGTTCGATACCCTCGCTGAGGGCGTGCTGATCATTGACGACGACGAGCGCGTGCTGCTCGCAAACCGGGCTTTCAAACACAACGTTCTGACCGGTGGCGAGCTTGAGCTCGGCTCTCCGGCCAGCGGATTGCCGTGGCTTTCGTCGGTGGCGGCTCCGGTTGCGCCAAGCGATCTGCCGTGGCGTGTCGCCCTGGAACATGAGCATCCGGTGCTCGGCGCGGAGCTGAGCATTCGCGATGCCGGCGGCGGCATGCACCGGGTCGTCGTCAACGCGACCCGCATCCTCGACGGCAGCGGGACGGCACGCGGCGCCATCGTCACGTTCACCGACGTGACGGCCTTGCATGAAACCAATATGCGGCTGAGCGCCTCGGTCGAGGAGCTGCGCAAGGCACAGCGGCATATCTCCGATCAGAATCTCGAGTTGCAATATCTTGCCTCGCGCGACCCTCTGACCGGCTGTCTCAACCGTCGCACCTTTTTCGAACAGGCGGAAGCACTGCTGACCGAAGCAATCCGCACTCGGCGTCCGTTCGTCTTCATGATGGTCGACGCCGACCACTTCAAGCGGATCAACGATCGGTTCGGCCATGCCTTCGGCGACAAGGTGCTGGTCGGGCTCTCCGACCAGTTGCAGACATTCTGCGGCGGGCCGCATCTGGTCGGCCGTTACGGCGGTGAAGAGTTTTGCGTCGCGCTGATCGGCCTGAGCAAGACCTCGGCCGAACACGTGGCCGAGCAGGTGAGACGGTCGGTGTCGAACGTCGGGACTTGGCTGCCGGGCAGCGAACGCGTGACCGTCAGCATCGGGCTCGCGCCTCTCGACGATCCGCGCGACAAGCTCCTCGATCTGGTCAACCGCGCAGACAAGGCGCTTTACGCAGCCAAGACGGCGGGCCGAAATCGCGTGGTCGTGGAACGCACTAAGGATGCGGCGCCCACGTCGTGCGAGAGCGGCTTCCCGGGCCGGTTGGCGCTGTGATCCCTAACGAACGACGCAGGCGGTCGGCCTTAGATGCCCTACCGTATCGGGGCGGACGCCGTCGCAGCGCTCGGCCAGCGGGCTCGCCGGACGACGGAATGCCAGCAATGGCTGATACGCAAGCCCTCGCGATCGCCGGTTTGTAGGTCGTGGGCCATGCTGCGCTCATCGGTACCCTTGATGGTGGTGACGCTCGGCGAAACGCCGACGCAGCGGCTCGGCATGGTCGACACCTCAACGACCCGATTTGCGAAATCAAGGTCGTCTTGGATGTTGCACGACGAGCAGTGACCGATGATCGTTCAGATCAAAGCGCTGGTTCTCAAAGAGCCGGGCCCGTCATGGATTAGGACGTTCCGGGATAACGTTCCCGTCCCGATACTACTTTCACATCCCGAGCGCACCAAGCAGGCGCGGCGGGGTCGCCGAAGAATATGCGAGCATGAGCGAGAACTGCAGCGCAAGCTTCGTCGTAAGGCGGACTGAGGTTGCCTCGACTGAAGGACCCTTGCGCCGGAGAGCTCCGTGCAAGCCTACGCCGCGCTTGCCACAACGACTCTCGGTCGAAGGAGTCGACGCAGTTAGTTCGGGTGGAGTTCTTGTAAGATGGCGTTACAGGGTCGTTGGTCAACATTGAACGGCACCAAGTTACGGCGGGCCAGGACAGATTCTAGAAACACCGTCCCAACGGCGTTGGGGCGGCCCTGGAGCGCCTGGACCATCCCGAGATCGGCGGACGGCTCCTGAGCATCGTCTGCGCGAGGCGGCGCGCAGACGACTTGCCGATCTCAGCTCAGCCCGATCATCCGTGCGAAGCGGGTTGCTGTCCTCACCTCCGGCTGCTGTTCAATCTCCGGCTGTTCCGACCGGTTCAGCACCGCCAGGGAGATCAGGACGATCTGGGCGACATATTCGATCACCATCGAGAACAGCTCACCGTCCGGGCTGTGATAGTCGATCCGCGTTGCCTGGCCATCCTGCACGGTCCTGACGACCGTCCAGCCCAGCCGATTGCTGGTATGTCGGATCAGTTCGCCGATGGTGTGAATCTGAAAACGTGATGGGTCCTGCCGCAGGATCTCGCGCGCCTTTGCGTTCATCGTCAGGATGCGCGCGCTCTCGACCCTGTTCTGACCATCCATGACCGGCACGGCCGCGATGATCCCGAGCGGCGATCGGTCCGCGATCATCGCCGGTCAAGTCCACGACACGAGCCTTGACGACGAGGCCGCCGAGTTCAATGAGATGCCGCGTGCGCTTGCGGCGCACGACCTGCCGCATATCATGCCGCACCCTTGCTGCCTGTTGACGATTGCGCGCCGCCCGGTTGCGCCCGAGAGCCGCCAGCGAAGCAGTCGGCGCGGCGGCCCGAATCGATGCGCAGTTCGGTCTCGAGGTCGAGCGCGCGGCTGGCGCGGTTGACCCGGCTGCCAGCCGCTTCGCGGGCAAGCTCAGCGTTCTTGTAGGCGGCTTCGGCATCGAGCGAGCCATAAGGCCGCACCTCCTCGAATACCCGGCGGATCTTTTGGAGTTCATCAATACCGGCTTAGCTCCACTTCCTCATAGCGCTCCAGGGCCTGGATGCCCGGGATGCTGAGGTAGCCCTCAAAGCGCGGCCGCTGCTCGTCGACCGTGAACGGTTCGAGCGCAACTATCAGGAGCGGCTCCTTGCGGTCGGCCGCACACGTCCGCAAACGTCGAGTAAGGTCGGCACGAGACTGCAGCTAAAGACCAGTTTGCCAGTCCACACGAACGCAAACGACCCACCAGCTCGATCGATGGCAACGATCGACCGTCGAACTTCGCGGGCGCCGTGAGTGCGAGACCACCAGGTGGGATGGTTCAGCCTGCAGCGGCGGCAATGGCCCAGCGCGATCTGGCCTCCCGTATCAATTCTGGCAAATTTGCGATCGTTCGGTGCATGTGGGCTTCCAGGCGCGCGCACGCGCGCGCGGCGTTCTGGCTGCGGACGCCGTCCGCGATATCAAGACAGTCACGGAGCTCGGAGTCCGGATCGGCGTCTTGGGAGATGACGAGGCATCGAATATACCGGCTGCGGTCGTTGAAGTTTTTTATCATTCGCAGCATCTCCTCGTTCCTCGATATCTGCGCGATCTGCTCGAACACACCCTCGATGGCGGCAGCATAATGCTTGGCGCGATTCCTTGCCGAATTCGCGGGCGGAAGCGCCGCCACTCTCATCGCGCTTCGGCCAAAGCGTACGGCCGACGACGACTCCAAAGCCTTCCTGAGATTATACGCGAGTACCAGCCGAGCAAACTCATAGAGGTCCTGCAGCTCCGCTGCGTCCGGGACCCTCGAGAAGAAGCCTCGCTTCGGAACGATATCAATCAGCCCCTCGCCATGAAGACGCTCGAGAGCTTGTCTCACCGGTGTCGCGCTCGCCCTGACATAGTCAGCAAGCTCGTCGATGCGCAGGTGCTCGCCTGGCAAAATGATCTTCGACTCCGACGTCAACTCGTAATGTGTGACCAATTCCTTGATTCGGGCGTAGGCAACATCGACTCGATTGAATTCGCTGTCCATATCGATACCTGCTGCGCGAGGATTGCTGATCCGGCGGGCTTGAGCCGAAGGCTGCGCGGCGCGTCGCGCGCTCATGCGACGCGTCGCTCATCTCGCTTCCTGCTCACGATCGATCGCCGAGTGCCGCCGGGTGTCGCGCATGGCGAGATAGACGACAAGAGAGGTCGCAATGCAGCCGGTGAGGTAGAAATAGAACCAGCTTTCGTGACCGATCGACTTGAACCAAAGCGCGATCGACTCTGCCGTGCCGCCGAAGATCGAAACGGTCAATGCATATGGCAGCGCTACGCCCGTTGCTCGAATTGCAGTTGGGAACAGTTCGGCCTTGACCACCGCATTGATCGAGGTATAGCCGGATACGATCAACCACGCCGCCGCGATCAGGAGGAATGCGGTAAACGGATCGTGGACTCCCTGCAGCGTGTTCAGAAGCGGAATCGTGAACAGAGTTCCGCCCAATCCGAACCCGATCAACAGCCATTTGCGTCCGATGCGATCGGAAAGGGCGCCATAGAGCGGCTGCAGCGCCATCGCGAAGATCAGGCTACAGGCGGTGACCATGGTCGTTTGATCATCGGTCAGCTTGACGGAGAGCTTCAGGTATTTCTGCATGTAGGTGGTATAGGTGTAGAAGGCCGCAGTCCCGCCCATGGTTAGTCCAACAACGAGCAGGACTTCACGTCGGAACTGACCCAGCGCACGCAGCGAACTCCCCTGTCTTGCCGCCTTCGCGCGGGTGAATACATCCGTTTCGTGCAGATTACGACGCATGACGGCGGCCACGACGGCCAGCAGCGCGCCGATCACGAACGGAATACGCCAGCCCCATCCCCGAAGCTGCTCCTCCGTCAGGAGCACCTTCTGCAAGACCAGGAGAACGACGATCGCGCAGAGCTGGCCGCCAATCAACGTCACATATTGGAAGCTGGAATAGAATCCGCGGTTCTTTTCGTCCGCGACCTCGCTCAGGTAAGTTGCGCTGGCGCCATATTCACCGCCAAGGCTGATTCCCTGCACGACTCGCGCGAAACCAAGCAGGACCGGCGCCGCAAAGCCGATCGACGCATAGGTGGGCGTCACGGCGATGATCAGAGAGCCGAAGCACATCATCAAGACCGACAAGGTCAAGGCATTGCGGCGGCCATGATGATCTGCAAAATGGCCGAATAGCCAGCCTCCAAGTGGGCGGACAAGAAAGCCGGCGGCAAACAGCAGCGCGGCATTCAACTGCTGCACAACCTCGTCGCCCTCAGGAAAGAACGATTTGGCGAAATACAACGCAAACGCGGCATAGGCGTAGAAGTCATACCATTCCACCAGATTTCCGATCGAGCCGACGAAGATCGCGCGCAAGCGGCTACCCATCCCAAGGCCGTCACGGCGTGCTTCATCGGCGGCCGCAACGAGGGTGGGGTTGATAGCTCGCTCAAGATTCATGGCGTCCTCCGAGTGCACGTTTTCTTAGGCTCTAAGGCCAATCGTGCTCATGCCTGAGCAACCCGCGTGCCAGCCGGCCGCGGCCGCCGACCGCGCCGGCAAACAAAGCGATTTCAGATGGTTGCATTGCGCCCCGCGTGAAACGGGCTCGCGGCGCTCAGCGGAATTCCGCCGATCCGCGTCGGCGTGTGAGCGGGAATCCGCCTCGTGCCTAGCAGGAGGTTCGGCTGGGTCGCAGCAAGCCGTACCTTGCCATTTTTTCGTTGAGCGTCCGCCGTGGCACGCCGAGACTTTCCATAACCGCCACAACCGACCAGTTGTGCTCCAGCAAAGACGCCTCGATCAGCATGCGCTCATAAGCTGCGACACGCTCGGAGAGCGAGCGCCTTGCGCCCGCTCCTTCGGCCCGCCGCAGAATTTCCGCGACGCGGCGACCCGTTGCGGCCAGGCCGAGCGCGTAGCGTTCAGCCACGTTCTTCAATTCCCGAACGTTGCCTGGCCAGTCATGGGTCAGCAGCGCATCGAAATCCTCGGCTCCGAGTGGGGTCAAGTCACGGCCGCTGCGCCGGGCGGCTTCCGCGGCGAAATGCTGGAATAGCAGCAGCACGTCGTTGCCCCGTTCGCGCAGCGGCGGCAGACGGATCTCCGCCGCGGCCAAGCGGAAGTAGAGATCGGCACGAAAGCGGCCGCTGCGGCTGTCGGCCGCGAGATCGGCCTTCGCGGCGGCGATCACACGGACGTCGATCGGGATCAGCCGGTTCGATCCCACCCGCTCGACCACGCGCTCCTGAAGAACGCGCAGGATCTTGACCTGAAACGCGTGTGGCATGCTTTCAATTTCATCGAGCAGGAGGGTTCCGCCGCTGGCATGTTCGAACTTCCCGATGCGAGCCCCGCGTGCGCCGGTAAACGCCCCCGCCTCGTGACCCAGCAGTTCGCTCTCGAACAGCTCGGCGGGGACGGCCGCGCAATTCACCGCAACGAAAGGAGCTCGTGCCCGCGGACCAAGGTCGTGCAGTGCGCGAGCGACGACCTCCTTTCCCGTGCCGCTCTCGCCGAAGAGGATCACATCCCTGTCGTGCTCGGCGAGCTCGCCAACGGACTTTCGCAGCGTGGCCATCGCTGGCGATGTCCCGAGGAGACGTCGCTCCAGCTCACCTTCGGCGCCGAGCCGGCTCGTGAGTTGCCTGAGTTGACGCTTCAATCCTGATTGTTCTGCCGCCCGTGCCAGCACGGCAGACATATGATCCGGGTTGGCAGGTTTCTGCAAAAAGTCGTAGACGCCCTCGCGCATGGCCGCTACCGCGAGTGCAACGTCGCCGTGAGCAGTCAGCAGTATGACCGGAATGTCGGGATCGATGCGCTGCACGTCGCGCATCAGTTCGATGCCGGATCGATGCGGCATCCGGAAGTCGGTCAGTACCACGTCGGGCAGCTCGGCCTGAAGCATCGAAAGCGCCTCGTCCGCATTTCGGGCGGTGCGCACGTCGAAGCCGCCCAGCTCCAGCCATTGTCTGATCGAGCTGCGAACGATCTCCTCGTCGTCGACGACAAGAATCGATTTGCTCATCCACATACCCCGATAGATCTAGGCCGGCGCGGACGGCGCCGGCAGGGTCACCCAAAACCGGCTTCCGATTTGCGCTTCACTCTCAACCGAAATCGTGCCTCCGAGCTCCCTCACGATTCCATAGCTGATTGAAAGACCGAGGCCGAGCCCTTCACCGATTTCCTTGGTGGTGAAGAACGGATCGAACAGCGACTTCATGTGCTCCGCGGAGATTCCGCTCCCGGTGTCTGCGACCTCGGTCGTAACGGTGCTCCCCGCACGACGGATGGAGACCGTGAGAACTCGGCGCGGGCGATCACGCATCGACTGGACCGCGTTCGAGAGCAGGTTGACGAAGACCTGCTCCAGACGGATCGGGTTCGCTTCGACGTGAGCCGGCTCCGCTGGCAAGTCCAGGACAACCTCGATACCTTCATTTCTGATCCGGTACTGCAGAAGCCGCATCGCATTGCCAAGTGTCACACCGACATCGACTCTGCTGGTTGCCCCTGTCTCCTTGCGCGCGAACATGCGCAAGTGACCGATCAATGCCATCATTCGCTCGGCTATGGACGACATCAAGTCGAGGTTCAAGGCCGTTCGTTCGATCTCGTTGCGTTGCAACAAGACTCGGCTGCTTGCGATGTAAGTGGTGAGTGCCGCGAGTGGCTGGTTGATTTCATGCGCCACCCCCGCCAGCGCCTGTCCAAGACTGGCAAGCTTCGCACTCTGCACCAAGCTCTCGTGGGTTTGTCGCAACTCCTGTTCGGTGCGCGTCCGTTCCAGGACTTCGCTCGTCAGCTGACGATTGGCTTCGCGAAGCTCCATCGTGCGCTCCGCAACACTTCGTTCCAGCAGCTCGTTTGCTTCGCCCTTGGCTTTCATCGATTGCCGCCATTGATAGGCTACAAGTCCGAGCAGCTGTACTGTGAGAACGGCAAAGCCGGCTGTGGCGGCGACCGTCATTGCATGCCGTCGCGCGTCTCCGATATCCGAGAAGATCAGAAGCTGCCACCCATGCGCCGGCAGATGCCGCGCACGCAGCGCATATTCGTGAACGTCATTGTCGTCGCCCAGTCCAACCGATACGTTGCCTGATGCCGCCGAGGAATGCAGGATCGGGGCATTTTCGATCGTGTCGCCGAACTGCCGGGACTTGTTGAGACGCGCGACCGCGCTCGAGGGCAGCGTTCGCAGCGGGTGATATTTCCACCGCGCGCGGCTGGCCAAGATCACCACGCCTCCTTCATCTTCCATGGCCACCAGATCACCGGCCCTGACCCAATCGGCCTCCAGCGGCGTCAAATCGATCTTCACGACGGCGACCCCGATCGTAAGCTCGCCTTCCGTGATCCGTTGCGACAAGAAGTAACCAGGCAGGCCGGTCGTCACCCCGACGGCATAGAGCTGCCCTTCCCCGTCACGGATTGCGCTCTGGAAATAGGGGCGAAAGTCGTACGCATGCCCGACGAAGCTCTTTGCTCCATCATAATTGCTTGCTGCTAGCGCCACCCCTGCCGTGTCCAGTACGTAGAGCTCGGCCGATCCCGCGGCCTGATTTAGCGACTTGAGATAGCGGTTGGCTGCTTCGACGACTGCCCCGTCGCCCGGTGTCCGGAACAGCCGGCGCACCGGGTCGGCGAGTGAAAGAACCGTGGGCAGATATCGGAAGCGGGCAACGGTTGCATCGAACGTGCTGCCGATCAACGTGAGCCGATCATCGGAATCGCGGCTCATCTGCGCGAGCCCAGCGCTCAGGGCCAATCGGTAGGACAGCAGCGCGACTCCCACGATTGCCAGGATGGCAACGGCCGCGATAACCGGCCAAGCCCTTGAGAGCTCACGCGGCAGTTCCAGTCGGCTCGAAAACCACGCCGACATTGATACACTCCCGCTCACGCCAGCTCGAATGATGGACCTGACCTACGCTTCGGTCACCTCGCGAATTCTCCCCGCTCATGCCGGATCCAGAGCTTCACCCGCAACCGGAGTCTTGGACCCTCTTATGAGTCGAAGGTCGATGTACCCCGCGGCGTTTTACGGTCGAATGAGATCTATACGGCCGCAGCCATCGTCCAGCGTGACCTGGCGTCCCTGATGAGCTCCGGCAGATCGACGATCATCCGACACATGTGCGTTTCCAATTTGGCACACGCACCTTTCGGATCCTGATCACGGAGCAATTCGATCAACTCGAGACATTCTCGTACCTGGGCGCCTTGATCCGGGCTTTGCAGGATCGAGAGGCATCGGACATATCGGCTGCGATCATTGAAGTTCCGCATCATTCTCAGCATCTGCTCGTTTCGCGACAGCTGCGTGATCTGCTCGAAGACGCCTTCGATGGTCATCGCATGATGTTTGACGCACTTCGTTGCCGAGTGACCCACTGCAACGGCTTCCACTTTCATCAAACCCCGGCCGAGACGCGCAACCGAGGACGGATCGAGTGGCCTCGTGATATTGTGCTCAAGAACCAGCCGGGCAAATTCATACAGGTCCTGCAGCTCGGACGCGTTCGGAACCTTGGAAAAGAAGCCTCGCTTCGCGATGCTGTCGATCAGTCCCTCGCCTTGCAGGCGCTCCAGCGCTTGGCGCACAGGCGTTGCGCTCGCATTGACGCGATCCGCCAGATCGTCAATGTGCAGATGCTCTCCCGGAAGCACCCGGACCTTGCTGTCAGGGACCAGATCATAGTGGATGACGAGGTCCTTGAGCTTAGTGTAAGCGGTGTCTACCTTGCTGATATCCCCGTCTGTATCACGCATGCCACGTCCCCTTGAACCACCCTAGGCGGACGCTACTTGCCGGCCGCAGACGTAGCACCGGAGAGGCGTATGCCTTGTTCCCGGAATGCTCCGACCGCGCCGACGAGCACGCATGAACGGGTTCGGCGACGCCCGACGTCGAACCCTTGCCCTGCTACTCGTTGTCCGCCCATGACTGTCATTTTTTACACACTGTAAGCTTACGCACTCATTGCAGCCGTCACCATCATAAAAACTATGCAATCGATGTGTACTGGTTCACTGGAGCATACTGAGACGGTGTCTCATCGCGTAAGCGGTTGCAGCGGCGCGCGAGCTCACGCCGATCTTCATATATATGTTCGCGATGTGTCTGTTGACGGTCGGCACACTAAGGCGTAGTTCCGCGGCAATGGCCTTGGAGCGGCTGCCGGCAGCGAGCTTGCTGAGGATCTCCATTTCTCGCGGCGAAAGATCATCAGGGCCTCGCGCGTATAAGTTGCGCGGCCCGACCTCGACTCCCTCTATCCGTGCTCGATCGACACGCTCCTGCCAGCTTCGCATGCCGAGTGCTACGAACTGCTCGCGTCCCCGCTGCAGCAGCGCATGCGAGGACGGCTTGTCGCCTGAGGTTCCCGTCACGATCGCCTCGTCAAGATCGACGAGCGCTCGGAGGCAGACCTGGCCTGCCCGCTCAAGGTCGCCGCGGGCCTTTGCGAAGTGCGTGCATGCCGCAACCGTGTGACCCTGAAGGGCCGCCAGACGTCCGAGGATGAATTCACGGCATTCACCGGCTGCACCGATCGTGCTTCCGTGTTTTGGAGCGCGGACCAACGCTTCGAACCGGCGCGCGCGCTTGACGTCCTCACGCTGCCAGGCGGCGCAGACCCCGAGCCCAAGTGCATCATCCGACAGCTGTCTGTCGCAATTTGTGTTCTCCAAGGATCGGAGCAGCGCCTCGATGCGAACGTCATATTCGTTTTCGCCAGGCAAGAACGCTTCAGTCAGAGCGGCGAAGCCGAGCACGATCTGTCCAAGGCGCACCGGATGATCCTTGACGATCTGCAGCGCACGCGAAGCGATTCGGCCGATTGCCGGCCAGTCGCCCCCATACAAATAGGCCCGCCATGCGACCGCGGAAAGCTCCAGGGCGAGATGCAACCGGTGCCACGGTCCCAGTCGGACAGCCAGCGCCCGCGCGTCGCGCAGCGCCGCGTCGGAGCTTGTCAAATGGCCCAGGCTCGCCTCGGCAATCGCGAGAGAGGTTAAGGCCTCGATCCGGCCAGGAAGCGACCCGAAACACTTGGCATCCCGCAACAGGTCGTGCGCAGTTTCGACCCCCATGGCGAGTTGTCCATGCCGATAGATCCAATCATGGGTGACGACCTCTCGAGCCCGGATGATGGCCGCCGGACTCTGCCATTCGGCGGCCCAACGTTGCACCTGCTCTGTCTGTTCGATTGATCGCGGAGCATACAGGTCGAGCGCCGAGGCACGGTCCTCTTCGTCTCCAAGCTGACGGACGAGATCGAGCGCAACCGGATCCGGCGCGTGGTAGATCGTCTCAAACGTCCCGTCATTCCATCGGCATCGCCAGTGCTGTCGGAGCACCTCCAATCGGGCCCAGTGCAAATCTCGGCGAGCACCGCAGGCCTCCAGTCCGCGTTCCACCAGAGGCTGCCACATCTCGGTGGGAGCGCCGGCGTCCCGCAGCCTGCGGACAATCGTCACCAAGAAACTCATGATCCATGATGGCTGCCGCTCCCAGCATCGGCCGAACAGAAGGCGCGACGTCGCGTCGGCGGCTTCGACGTCGAGTGATGCGGCCTGGGCAAGCGCGAGATCACGAAGCATCTCGTCCGAGACAGCATCGCCTGCGAGATCGCAAGCGATCCGAAGGAATGCAGCTTCGTGCTCGCTGATATAGTTCGCTCGCGCGCGCTCGGCTGCCTTCAGTGCGAAGACCCCGCCGATCTCGGCACCCGCGATGCGCTGCGAGGCGTGATACTGATGTGCAATCTCTCCGGGATCGGCATCGAGCTCGGCGAGACGCGTCGCCGCGCGCCGATGCAAGATCGCTCGCCGGTCGGGGTTCAGTTCGTCGTACATGGCACGCCGCAGCAACGCATGCGCAAAGACGTAGCCATCACCTCGCACGACGAGGACCCCGGCCCTCATCGCCTCGTCGATTTGGTCGAGAATCGTCTCTTCGGAATCCGATATCAGAAGCTGCAATCGGCCGAGATCGAAGCCTTCCGGAAATATCGCAGCGATCCGTAGCATCCCCAGGGTCGGCGCCGAGAGCCGCGCGAACCGTCGCGACAGCAGCGGACGCAATCCGGCCGGGATGCCGACACCGTTGGTCACGAGATCGGCGGGCCATTGGCCCTGGCGCCCCGGAAATCTTCCCTCGTCGACGAGGTGGTTGAAGAGCTGGCGCACATAGAACGGATTGCCACCAGTCTCACGGTGAATTGCCGTCGCAAGCGATGCGGGAAGCCGCTCGCCTGCCAACGACTCAAGCATGCGCATCGTGTCCGCAGGCTCGAGCGGCCGAACCGCGATCCGATGAAGCTCGCTCTCACGCGCCAGCGCATTGAGTTCCAGCGGCTCGCCACCGGTCTCGTCAGGACGGAGGGTGATGACGGTCAGCAGCGGGAGAGACCGCGTCGAGCGTAAGCAATGCAGCAACATCGACCAGGATTCGCGATCGGCCCAGTGCAGGTCCTCCAGCACGAGCAACAGTGGAGATTCGACTGCAACCGCATGAAGCAGATGAACGGCGGATTCGAACAGCCGAAACCGCTCGTCCGGTCCGGAGAGTCCTTTGAGAGCAGGAAGATCCGCAGCGGCCGCGAACGCCGGCACCAGGCGAGACAGCGGCCGAATCATATCATTGCGAGCATGGTTGAGGAGTGTCGGCTGCTCGCGAGCCCATTGGGAGAACGTGTCGGCGAACAATCCATAGGGCAGAGGTTCGGCCATCTCGTAGGCGGCCCCCCTCGCGACACAGAAACCGCGCTGCTTCGCAGTTAGGGCCAGTGCCTCGACCAGACGGCTCTTGCCGATACCAGCCTCTCCTATCAGGACCGCGCCGACAGCGCGTCCATTCGTGCTCGGGAGAAGCTCGCGAAGCCGGTTCGACTCCTGGTCCCTTCCTATAAGCGGAACACCGCTATCCTTCATGCGCTAACCAATGGCCAACCTACACGATACTCTTTCATGGCTGCGGCACGACGCACTGCCGCCCGTGCGATTCAACCGTCTCCGACAACTTAAGATTGCTTTGAGAAAATATCAGCTCGGCACGATAATACCAAGCGTCAAATCAATGTTGCGCTGCGCATATCGGACTCATCTCGCGAAGACTGTCGCGCAATCGCGACCGGCGAGACCCGAAGGACTCAGATCGATCACGATCTCCATAGCCCGTTCAGCCAATGATTGCTTGCCCTAAAAGACACACAACCATTATGAGGTGCAACCACCAAACTCAACCGAAGCATGAAACATCATTGAGTCGTTTTCTTGACGAAATTCTCCTGGCCCAACGAGCTGGCGATCGAGGAACCGCGGCGACGCCGTTCTCGACTACTCAGCGTCGGAGGCGACGCACACATGGGCCAAGCATCTGCTGCAACGCCGGAGAGAACCATGCGTTCGCATACAGGCTCAGGAGATGGCGATGGCCTCAGGAGATCGCGGGTCCTTCATATCGTCCAACAACGCACCTTCAGCATTCGGCGGCTTGGTGCCGAACCCCGACGCGCGAATCATTTCGGAGCGTCGGATTGCGCGCATCGGAGCCGCGGCAAACCAGTGACGAGTGCGGCTTGGCACATGACATCCGGCACGCAGATCTACTGAACCGAATGTCAGAACCGTTCCTTAGGGCCGGAACGATTCGATGTACTTGATCAAACCCTTGGCGCCGAAAGAAAGTCCGGAGGTCCACGCGTCGCGGGGACGGGCCCTCGCCCATTTCTTTGCTGCACCACTCTTCGCAACGGACCCGACCGCTGAACGCGTTGCAGCAAGGCCGACCCCGACAGCGACACCGACATCGGGACCAATGAGCGCCCAGTTCCCCGCGTGAGCGTGTACATCAGCCGCTACCAGATTGCCCGGAACGAGCCCGATCGCGCCGACAAATTGAAGGCCTTTTCCGGATTTGGTTGATGTTTCCCAACTTGACTTGGTGGGAATATTTACAGTTGGAGGAGCCAAGTCCTTCTTGTTTGCAGAGCTGGCCTTATTGTAGCTCATCAATTCTTTCGTCGTGCGCCCCGTTCTCCGCGCCACCTGCACCCATGTCAGCCTGCCCTTCGACGGATCTTGGACGTCACGATTATCGTAGACGCGGTCGACCGAGAGCTTGTCACCGACCCAAGCCCCGGCCCGCGGAAGCTCGTAAGTCTGGGGGATCCAAGTCCGGTTCTCGGCCACGATCTTTCTGACTGTTGTGCCATGCTCCTTTGCGAGATCTCTCAGAGATTGTCCCGGCTGGAGATCGACGGCTTGCTTTTGCCCGGGAACGTGCAGATTCTGGCCGCTCATCGACAACAGACGTCGGAGAGGCACACCGGTTTTTTTGGCGATCTGTTCCCATGTCACGGCTGTTGGGTTGCTGGCCGACGAGGCTTGGCCCGGAACGTCAATCCGCAAAGGTGCACGACTGTCCTTGTTTGCCGTGATCAGCTTCTTGATCCCGACACCATGCCTGCGAGCGAAACTCTCCAGTGACTCGCCTGGTTGCAAGCGATCGGTCGTTGCCCCGCGAAGCACGCGGCCACCGCTCGCTGCATCATAAACCCGTCGTGGTGGGATGGACAAACCACGGTGCCCGTTCGCCTCCAACAGCCGCTTCAGGCTGAGTCCCTGATCGGTTGCAAATTCCCCGTAGGTCACGCCATTCGTGACCTGACGAAGCCGCTGAGGAACCAGGATCTCGGCGGGCGCTACATTCTTGGCGTTGGCCTTGGCGATCGATCGCAGCGAGGTGCTGTGGCTGTCGAGAAACTCCTGCGGGCTTTGACCGGCTTGCACGCGTGCGTCATCGACTGCCGGAACGGATGCGCCTGCGGAATCCTTCCGAGCGGGGATCGACCATCCATGCCGATCCAGGTTCAGCGCCACGAGCGTCTTGACATCGACCCCCTCGCGCTTCGCAATCTCGGCCCATGTCGCACCAGAACTGTTGAGAGCGGTAACTGTCGGATTGATGTCTTGAACGCCAGGATTGCTTCGCGTGAGGTCGCGCGGTATGAGGCCAAGCCTTTGGGCAATGCTGACCATCGTATCGCCTGGCAGAACGTCGACTTTCGTCCCGCGCGAGCGCATCAGCGCTTGGGAGCTCACACCATTGCGCAAGGCGAAAGCTGCCTGCCCAAGACCGAGCAAACCGTCCGATATGGCGGCGGCCCTGTCTGTATGCCATCCACTCGCAGCCTTCATGAAATTGATCGAGGCGTTGGTCCCGAAACTCGAGGCGACGACGGCGCGAGCCGCCGCTTCACGAGACGACCCGAGCCACGTCCTCACCCGCGCATGCGCCAGGGGACTGTTGAAAAACGCGCGACCTACTGGATTAAGATCAGCGATGGCCTCGCTCAATGCCGGCGCACCATGCGTGGCCAACACCAGTTCGCCGGCAACGGCTGCCGATGCTGCGGCCGGCGGAGCGGCAGCGACCCATTCTCTCAATCGATTCGCGATGCGCTTGGCGCCGCCTCCCGCCTGAGGTGTCGTCGAGGCGGCCAGAGCCCAATCGGCCGCGTGATCTTGGCTGATTGGCGTATCCTGCAACCCCAAAGCGGTCTGCCGGAACGATGCGAGTGCCGCTGGATCGCCTCCGAAAACCGCCTTGTGGAAGTCGGTCTCCCCCATCCGGTCGCGAATGGCCTCCGCGATCTTTGCCTCCGTCGCATAGGGCGATGTGCCGCGGCGCGGCACGACCTGCGAGGCGAGAAACTCGGTCACACCTTCGTTCAAGTTCGAATGTGGCCGGCTTGAATCAACGACCAAGGTGCTTGCGAGCTTCTTGAACGATTCCGAAGTCAGTGCATGCACCGCCTCGTGCGCGACCACGTCCGGGCTCAATCTGTCGGTCCGCACATAGACGCGATGCCCCCGATCCGATGCGATGCTGAAAGCATCGACGGCCGCCGGATCGTGCTGGCCGCCGGCTTTTTGATATGCACGGGCGAAATCGGCAGGATCCATGGCCTGCAGCCGGATGCCATTCGGCGCTGAGCCGCTCGTCCGACCTTGATAGGCGTCAAACACCTTCCTTCCCGCGTCGAACGCAGCGGGCTGTCCGGCGAGGCCCGCTTCGGTCGCGGTGCGGGATCTGCTCTGCTGATAGTGATGAGAAGCCACACCGGAAACTGTATTGAGTCCGATGGACAGATAGTCTTGCGTGGTCGGCGCCTTGCCTGACAGGAGGCCGGGACCCGCAGTCAGCATGGTGTTCGCGCCCAGCTGGGAGGCTGTCTGATAAAGCGGGTTCGACACGAGGCCATTCGGCCGTGCCGCGCTTGAGGTCCGCACGGCGACCTTGCCGTCGACGAACTTCGTCAGACCGCCAGTCACGCCGGCCATCGCGACATTCTTGAAGTACCCCGAGAACGCGTCCTTCATCTGCGCGTTGGCTTCGTCCTGCGTGAGCCGTCCCTCGGAGAGCTGATACTGGGACTCGACGTAGGTCCCCGCGACGTTGCCGAGGCCCATGACCCCCTGATTGGCGACCATGACCGTTGATCCGGTTGCCAGCTTCGAGACGACCGAGCTTGCAGCCTGGTCGAGGCCGCGCGTAACGAAGGCCTCCGTCGCTCCGCCCGTCAACGCCCCGCCTGCTGCGCCCAGGGACTGCACGCCCGATACGGTCGCATCGACGCCCGCCTGCTTCACTTCATCCCAGCTGCCGCCACCTTGGAAGAAGTTGTTGGTCAGCGCCGCATCGAGGGAGACGTGAGAGCTGCTGTGAATGTCGCCGCCACCGAACACAGTCGCTGCATTCTGGGCCGTGTCGATGGCTTCTGCCGTTCCCGTTCCTACCAAGGTGCCCGCTGCGAGGGCGGCCAAGACAGGCGCGCCGGCTCCGGCCGTGGCCATGGTGACAGCGGTCGCAGCCGCGGCGATCGCGACGTCGCGCACGACTTCCTGTGCACTCGACCAATTGGCGTCGGTCTTGCGCTCGTTCTCGAACATCCGGTCATTCTGGGTGGCCAGATTACCCATGATTTTCAGATACTCGCCGTTGACCTCCTGGGCAGTCATCCCTCTCTGATTTTTCTGCAGGGCCGTGAGCGCCTCTTTCTTGTCCTGCAGATCCGACTCGAGCTCAGACCGGTTGGCACCGAACAGCCCCCCGACCCAATCGCCGCCCTTCTGCAGAAGGCTGCGGTTGCCGAGCGCTTTGTCTTCCCTGCCGATGGCATCCTGCAGCTCATGCAGCCCTTGACCGATATCCACTCGCGCGTTCGCGTCCTTGAGGCTCGCAAGCTGCTCAGCGACCGCGCCATCGCTCAAGGCACCCGGATGCTGCGCAAAGAATGTATTGTACGCATGCGAGAGCGCGCTCTGGTCAGCGGCCGTTTGCGGATCAAGTAGATTTTGCGGCAACGTCAGCCGAAACTGGGAGTCCAGCAGCTGATATTGAGCCAGCTTCTGTTGAAGTTGTGCATATTGAAGCGATTGCTGAGCCGTCGTCAGGGCGCTGCCCGCTTTGGTGAAACCCACAGCCTGTACATTGCCAGCTTGTACCAAATCAGTGTTGGCGGACTGCCGCGCGGTTGCGACCGCCGCCTCGCTCTGTGTGACACGATAATCCTGAACCAGCCTGTTGGTCGTTGCAGCCAGCTCTTTCGTGATCAGGCCGGCCGATGCCGCATCAGTTCTTGCCTGCGCTATCTGCTGCAACACCGGCGAGTTTGAGGGCAAGGGAACATGGCTATAGGTCTGCTCCAGATTAGCCAATGTCGTATTGCGCCGGTCGGCGTAGGCAAGCCCGGTTGCCGACTTGAAGCCCGCCGTCGCAATGTCGGACATTGTCGAGAGCTCGCGCAACTGATGCTGCGCTTGGTTCAGCTTGAGCTCCGTGGCGGCCGTCGGATTCTTGATATAGGCGGCCTGCGCATCCGAGACGGCCTGGTGGCCCTTGATCAGGGCGAGGTCGGTCCCGACTTTGTTCTGATAGGCGCTTGCCTGATCGTAGTCGATCTTCGCCGTGGTAGCGGTCTGCCGGGCTTGCGGGGACAATTTGGCAAGATCGGAGTCCTGCGCTGCCTCAAGATCGGTCTGCGCTGCCGCCGCAAATGCCACTCGGTGCTGAGCCGCGGCCCAGCCTGCATTCTGGTAATCAGCGTTCCCGTTCGCGAGCTTGAGATCGAGCGATGCCTGCTGCGGATCGCTGCCGCGCGTTGCACGTACGGTGTACCCCAATGGATGCAGAGCGTCGTTCACCCGATCCTGGGCATCCTTCGCAACCGTCCCGTATTTCTCGGAATTCGAAGCATAATACTGGAGCTGGGCCTTGCCCTGCGCGACCATGCCGACATCGGCGTTGAGCTTGCTCCGCGCGACGGTGAAGTCGTCATAGGCGCGCAGCTGCGATGGCGTCAAATCCGCCTGGGTCGGATTTTCGTTCTGGTCGATCGTGACCCCGGCTTTCTTCAGCGCTGTGGAAGCGCTCTCGAGCTCTTTCTTGTCCGCCGCGGCCTGCTGCCCGTAGACGACGCTTTTCCCTGCCGCAAGGTCGGCGCCCGCGGCATCAAGCTTGCGCTGGTCCGTCGCCAGCTTGTGTTGCTGCGCATCCTGCTGCTGATTCAGCAACGACAGACGGTGCAATGTTCCGGCGCTGATCCCCCGGTCCATCTCGGTGTCCAGACGGCCGAGCTGCGATTTGGTCTGCTCGAGAGCAGCCGTATCGGCGGTGACCTTGGCCTTTCCCTCGGAAACCTGGGCCGAGGCCGCGTCGACGAGCGGGGCAACTTTCCGCGCGACTGGATCTTTCACGGTGACCGGCGGCGGTGCCGGCTTGTAGTTCGCTGCGGCGGCGTCGATGCGTTGTGCAGCACTCAGATTGCTCTTGGCCGAACTCAACACCGCCTGGTCGGCGGTGACTTGCTGCTGAGCGGCCGCAACCTGCTTCTTCAGATCGTTGATATGGGTTTGATGGGCAGCCGCCGCGGCGCCGGCGCCGCGACCGTACCCGATCGGAGCCTTCGTGCCCTGCGCATCAGTCAGCTCGCTCTGCAGTTTATGCAGCTTTCCAGCATCACCATCGAGTGTCGTCTGCGCCTTTGTCTGAACCGCTTTTGCCTGCGAAACGGCGTCTGGGACCGGCGCCGCCGACGCCGGGGCGGGGACCCCCGGACACGCGGCCACCGCCTTCGGCGGAACAGGGGGACCAAACAACACGGGCGTCGGTTGCAGAACCGGACCCATGATTGGCCGAGCGGGCTGAAAGAGCGGCAAAGGTGCCGTCGATGATGATCCAACGCTGTGCGTCGAATTGCGATCGAGCATGCCCGAAGACGACGCCGTGGACTTCGGCCGCGGAGGTGGCGGCGGCGGAGGAGGTGGTGGCGGGGGTGGCGGCGGAGGCGGAGGAGGCGGAGGAGGCGGCGGGCTGGCGACAACCGAACCACCTGCGTCATCTATCCGCATTCGCGCGTCTCCCCGTCAATGGCGACAGTGCTGCTTTGGCCGGCGCATATCGTCAGCCGTGCAGCCCATTCGGTGAACTCCGAGCGGCATTGTAGGACGTCAGCCAGCCGCTGATCCGGAATATATTATGAAAATACTGTTGGGCGGCGCAGCGACAGTCAGGACATGCCGCTCGCGCGCAACGCCGACGCCACTGGCTGGAAAAACTCCTCAGTGATGTAATGGTCCTGGGCGATGCGGCGATCGAGTTCCGCTGCAAGGTCTGGATTGCGCAGACGAGGAATGCCGAGCTCAGTGGCAGCTTCGGTGAGGTTGTGCGCGCGGACGGAACGTCCCTTGCACACAAGCCTTGGGACCTGTGTCTCACCCGGAACATAGCGCAACCCGACCATCACATCGTCGCCCTCAATGACCAGTGTTGCGCTTTCGATTCCTCCCCGCCCTCCCCCGTGCGCCAGCGATTGACGCTGACGGCGTTGTGCGGAGCGCACCTCCGGCAGGCCCTCCTGGTCTCTCCGCTCGCGCTTCGCCTCGCTTCGTGTCATCCGCATCTCGCGCATGAACAGTCCGCGCTGCAAGAGAACGTCGATAAGGCCGCCCACCATCAGCACGACGATGGCCGCGACGACGAGCGGTGCCATCACCGCCCCGATCACCGGCGCGAGGCACGAAAGGCCGCATCCTGGCGTGTGAACCAAGGAGTTGAGCGACATCGCGAGGACGAAAACCGAGATCGTGACGAGCAGGGTCGTCTTGACCAGACTCTTCACCAGCTCGATCAGGCTCTTGAGCGCGAAAATTCGCTTCAAACCCTTTGCGGGATGCAAGCGCTCTGCGCGGGGCTTGATAGGGTCAAGGCTGAAGACGATCCCCTTGGTGACGGCGACGTTGACGACGAGGGACATTAGGACGACGATGGCCGCCCCCCTTGCAAGGTATGGCACGGCGGCTTCGTACATCATCGTTCCGATCGTGCCCGCAGCTTCCCGAAACGGTTGCCCGCCCGCATCGCCCACGAGCATCATGGCTCCCCGTAGCCGCGCGAAAAGCTCCGGCAAGATCAGCCAGAGATAGAGCAGCATGGACGACAGGCATGCACCGGCGACCATATCGGTGCTGCGAAAGACCTGTCCCTTTTCGCGCGCCTTACGTAACTTCCGCTCGCTCGGAGGCAGCGTCCGCTCCTCAGTGCCGCCATCCTCACTCATCGCAGGAACTGCCCTAGCTGGTCCAGGATTCCGGTCAACTCTCCAAGCTGAGTACCGAAGTGATCGAGCAGAACGGCCGCATAGGGCGGCAGAACCAGGAAATAGACCAAGTTGCGCGCCGCCATCGAAAGATCGAACACATTCAACTGCGGTGCGAAACGGGCGATCACCATCAGCGCGAACATCGCAACGAACATGGCCGCCAGCACTGGGAATGCCAGGATCAATGCCAACTGCAGCACGCGGACGAGCATTTCCAGCGCCAATAGGCCGCTCTCCGCGCGTAGCAACGGCGCGAGCTCAATGACCGGCCAGAGCCTGTAGCTGCCATAAAGGGCTTCGACGACGCTATGAAAGCCGTCGGCTGCGACGAACAGAACCACCGCAGCGAGCATAAAAAGCGTGCCAGACGCGGTGGACTCGGTCATGGCGTTGGGATCCTGAAGCTGGGCATCGGGGGCCTGACGTTCGTAGTCGAGCAGGTCGCCCGCGACCTCGGCGGCCCAGAACGGGATCCCAAGCAGCAGACCAAGGAGCCCTCCGATGATCGCTTCCTTGAACCCGACCGCGACCAATCGCAATGTTTGCGTGCCGATCGGAGGAAGCACCTCAACAAGTCCGGTCATGACCGGTAGCGAGATCGCGACCACGAAGGCACCACGAATCAAGCCGGTCAGCCCGAGGCGAACAAACACCGGAAAGGTCATGACGAAGGCGCTGGGACGCGCGATGGCGAGCGCCAACGAAAGAAGATGACGGAAGACGAGATTGGCCCCCGCCTCGATGCTGTCCAACGGCATGAGGTCAAGCCCCATCGCCACTCCGCGTCGCCCATGTCCCTCCGAGCGCTATGAAGGGAAGGCCCGTCAACGCGTCAGTGCAGGAAAATCCGCAAGGATCTGATCGGCATATTGGATCAGCGGTGCCGCCAACACTGCGCCGAACACCGCCAGCGTGGCCACGACGGCAATCAGTTTGATCGTCTGCGGCAGCACCTGATCCTGAATCTGGGTTGCGGCCTGAAGAATTGAGACGAAGAGGCCAACAACCATCGCCACACCCAGGGGAGGCATGGCAAATATGAGAACGACCGTCAGACCCCTGACCAGATGATCGACGATTGTCGCTTGGCCCATTGCTTTCCCTCCCCATCTCGCAGGCTATCCGTAACTCAACACCAGGCCATGCATCAGCTTGGACCAGCCCTCGACCATCACGAACAAGAACAACTTGAATGGGACGGAGATCGTCGATGGCGGCACCATCGACATGCCAAGGGACATCAAGACCGCGGACACCACGAGATCAATCGCGATGAAGGGCAGATAGAGCAGGAAGCCGATCTCGAAGGCGCGCTTGAGCTCCGAGCTCATGAAGGAGGGAACGAGAATAACAAGATCTTCGCTCGATAGCTTGGCTCTGCTGCTATCGGGCCATAAGCTGCCGGTGGCAGTGACGAAAAACTCCCGCTCCGCGACCGTCGTGAACCGGCTCAGATGTTCGCGAATTGGCTGGCCTGCCCGCTCAGCAGCATCTTTCCAGTCGGTAAAGGTTTGAAACTCGCTGGGACGATCATTGACGCGCTCATACACGGTCTCCACTAGCGGCGCGCTGACATAGGCCGTCAGAACCAGCGCAATGGCATAGAGCACGAGGTTTGGAGGCGTCTGCTGCACTCCCAGCGCGTTCCGGATCAGGAACAGGACCACGGCGATCTTGACGAACGATGTCATCGTCACGACGACAAAGATGATAAGGCCAAGTCCGGCGATGACCGCGAGAACAGCGAACAAATTGAACTGGGTCACGGCTTCAGCTCATTCGTGATTGAACAATCTGGCGATCCGCACGCCGAGTGCCTCGCCGATCCTGACGATCTCGCCCTGCCCGATCCGCCGATTCCCCGCGTGAATCTCAATTGCATGTCGCGGATCCCGACCGAGATTGAAGACATAGCCGGGCGCGATCATGCGCAACTCGCCGAGAGGTATCTCGAGCTGGCCGATCTCAAATAGGAGCTTGATCTGGAGGTCGTCCAGGCTCACATCGTCTGCGCCTGTATCGACGCTTTCATGTGCCGTCATGTCCACAGCCGTCCAATGATGATGAAGATCGCCTCTGATCTGGTGCAACGTGTCCACCACTGTCGCGTCGCTTCCCTCGAAGCGGCATGAGGTGAGACGACGCTCGCCGAAGACGGCGGCGACGCGTCCATCCGGCATCGCGTGTTCGACGATCACGACGTCTCCCGGCCGTAAGCTCGCAAGCAAGCGGGCGCTGACGCGCGTAACACCAAGCCGGAAGGCCGCGCAGATCGGAACTCCGGCGGCAGCAGCCGGACCCAATGCTTGAACTTGATTTGCCAAACGGGATTCGTATGGCTCTGGTAAAGACAGGTAAGCACTGAACGATCGTTCGCCAAACCTGCCGCGACACAGGATTCCAATCGAGTCCGGAACGCTGCCATCGAAGGAAGCATGCGTGAGGGTGACGGGGAGGCCGAGCGTCTCCTCGATTGAATCAAGTATGGCGGCGCAGGCGAACTCGATCAGAAGCAGCAGATCGGGCTCGGCGAGCGTAGTTCGAGGCGGACCATCAATCGCCTGCAGCGTTGCATCGATCACCTCGACAGGCAGACTTACGGCGCATGGATCACCGCCGATCGTAAAATGCAGACGACACGCCGGCCGGCTCGAAACGCCCGAGGAGGCGCCCGAGAAGGAAATCCGCAGCGGCAGACCTGCCAACTCGCAGGTGAGTTCAGCCAGCCGCCGACACCAACGACGGGCACGTAGAACATCAGCAATGGATAGCACGTCCGGATGAAATTCGGTGATCTCACCGTCAGGCGCTCCTCGCCTGCGAGCGGGGAATGGCGCGTTCATGCTTGCCGCCCCGCCGCCCTGCCGTCCGAATTAGCCATCTCCTCTAGCAACGTCTCACGGTCCTCGCGACGGCGACGTGATTGCTGCGATAACTCATCCCACTTGCGACGCCTCCGATGAGCCTTCACGAATTCGAGGCGTAGACCCTGAACTTCGTTACGCGCATGGTCGAGCGTACGGATGCTCGCAAGGCGCTGCTCGGCAAGCGCCATTGCCAGCGACTCGAGGCGCCTGAGTTGCGCGTCAAGTTGGGTGATCTCCCGCGCGGAAATTGGACGCCCTACCATCTGCTGGTAGATCTGACGTTCGCGTGCGCCACGCGCCGCTGCTTGCAACGCGAGCGCATGATTGATCTGCGTCAGTTCCGCAGCCGCTTCGACCTGTGCCTCCACGCCGCGCTGAAGCGCGGAATTCGCCCGCCGCTCCCTCTCTCCGAGAACGATCCGCATCCTGCGTATGCGCGTGAGCAGTGGATCGTACCTCATGACGCGAGCTGCTCGAGTTGATGGATCGTGCGATCCCACGGAACGACCTCGCCGAGGCCCTGCCGCAGAAAGGACTTGATAGCATCCTGCTTGGCGATCGCCTCATCGGCGATCGGATCGGATCCGGCCTTGTACTCCCCAACCTGCAGCAGGAACTCAAGCTCTGCATAGCGAGCTATGAGTTCACGCACCCTCCTGGCTGCAGAGCGATGACGGCTCGTCACGACCTGATCCATGACGCGGCTGAGGCTGGACACGATGTCAATCGCAGGGAAATGCGCCGACTGTGCGAGCTTAGGTGACAACGCGATGTGCCCGTCCAGAATGCTGCGCGTCTCCTCCGCGATCGGATCCGCGGTACCATCCCCCTCAACCAGCACGGTGTAGAATGCAGTGATTGAGCCGGCGACTCCGGGACCGGACCGCTCGAGCAACTCGGGCAATGCCGCAAACACCGACGGCGGAAAGCCCCGGCGCGTCGGCGGCTCGCCCGCGGCCAGTCCGATCTCACGCAATGCCCTCGCAAAGCGAGTGACACTGTCCTGCACCAGGAGCACGCGTGCGTTGCAATCCCGGAAGTACTCCGCGATCGTCACGGCGACATAGGCAGCCGTGACGCGCTCCGTCGGCGGCCGGTCGGAGGTTGCGACAATCACGACTGATCGCGCCCGAGCCGCTCCGGCCAGGCAGCGCTCGACCATTTCTCGAACTTCGCGCCCACGCTCGCCAATCAGTGCGACAACGCAGACGTCGACGTCCGCGTTCTGGACGATCTGGGCGACAAGCGACGATTTGCCCGCGCCGGGTTCGCCATAGATGCCGATCCGCTGCCCCTCGCCGCAGCTGAGCAGACCATCGATCGCCCGGATACCAAGTGACAAAGGGCCGTCAACGAGCCGCCGTGCCAAGGGCGCCGGCGCAGCTCCGCGGACTCGTCGAATCTGGTCGAACTCGGGCCATCCTCGTTCCTGAACGTCGAGAGGGCGCCCGAGCCCGTCGACGACGCGGCCGAGCAGCGCTGGCCCAACCATGATGCCGAGGGCCTGCCTTGTCGAGACGACTTCCGTTCTTGTTGAGAGACCCGCCACGTCTCCGAGAGGCGTCAGCAACGCGACTCCGCCTTCGATGCCCACGATCTCGGCCCGCAGATCAGGCGAGGCATGGGCAGAACGGAGCAAACAGATATCGCCAACACGCGCATCGGGAACGATCGCCCTGATGAGGGTCCCCGACACCTGAATCACGCGCCCGCGGATCGGGCGCAGTTGCGAACGGCCTGCAGCTTCACGCAACTGCGGCAGGATTCGCGCGAGTCGGTGCGTGGCAGAGCCTGCCGGCATCATGGCTCCACGCCCTCGAAACCGGCACGCAGCGCCAAGGCGAGCTGCTCCAGTTGAGCGTCAACGGAAACATCGATCTGCCCGAACTCGCTCCAAAGCATACAGCGCCCCGGCGCAAACTGCGGGTCGGACACGATGGTGAGCTGGTCGGCCCCATCCTCCAGCAGCGTCGCCACTCGTACACGGATGGACTCCATCTCCTGCGGCGCAGTCATCAGCACGAGGGCCGTACCGGAACGGATCTCTTCGAGTGCTCTGGTGATGGCGCGCGCGGCGAGATCGTCCGGCTCAAAACTTCCGAGGATCTCCCTGATGATCTCGACGACGAGCGTGATAAGTTCGTCTTGCAGATCGGCGACGAAATCATCAACCGTGACCTTCGTTTCCGCAATCAGGCGAGCCGCCTCCTCAACTCCCGCGAGACGACCATCCTCAAAGCCTCTCATGCGCTGCTCTTCGAACGCGAGCCGGGCCTGCGCGGCGATCTGCTCGCATTGCCGCCGGGCGTCGGCAAGAGAGGCAGCCGCGGAAAACCAGGTCTCCGCCTCTTCGGCTCGAACCACGGGTCCGAGCGGATGGAACGTGCCGACAGGCTTGTCACTCTCGCGGGCTTTCACGGCACCATCCCATCGGCTAGAACGCGATCAACAATCTCCGGACCAAGCTGCTGGTGTCGCCGCGAGACCGAGGAGCCCAGCGGCGAGTTAATCGGAAATCGAAGAAGGATGCGGCTACGCAAGGTGGCGGGGAGTCGCCAGATTGCGGCATTGAGACATTGCATCCCATCACCTCGGATGAGGTCCGCAAGCGCAGATGGATTCGGGGGGCGATCGGGTTTGGGCGACAGATCGATATTGGCGAGCGCGACCTTGTGGAGTCGGGAATCGAATTCTCCGAGATGCTCCCGGAGCGTAGTCTTGAGGACCATGGAACGAATTGCGTGGGCATGCCAAACACCGCCGGCCAGCTCACCGACGCGGCATAGTTGCTCGCAGTCGAGAAACGCAATGCGACTGCGCGTGTCAGCGACGTCGGCTGCCGTGCAGCAATCAAGCTCGTAATGCACAACGATCCGCTCTGAGATATCTCGGTGGAGTCGGTCGCAGGCGAGTATCCGTGCGGCAAGCCCGGGCGAAACGCCCGGTACGCACGCGAGAAATCGTTCAACGTGGATGTAGCGTGCCGGTAATCGACAAAACGTGTCCATATCCATCACCGGCCAATGCCCCACCGGCGCGCCGGGTTCGCAGCCACCGCCGACCTTCGGAGCACGCAAACCAAGGGATGCTCCAGGTTGCACAAGCCTACTCATTTGCCGGCCAAGCCCACTTCAATCGCACTAGGATACGACACGCAGCGGATCACGCGCCGGCATTCGCGCCTCCCGACGCGGCGCGTTGCGTTGCGCATATCCCACGCGTGCCCGGCGCCAGAGCTGGAAGATTCCGATCGATCCCAGCAGCCCCAGCCCTACCGCGGCTGACACCTGCAGGATGAGCGGACCGTCACGCAGGGCAGATCCGTCGTGAGATAGAACGGATGCCGTCGTCTCGATCGACGTGGAAGGGCTGACTTCGACGGGATCCGAACTGCCACGCACGAAAACCACGGCCACCCTGTCGTACGTCAGTCCTTCGACACTATTGGCAATGAGGGTCTTGATCTGCGGTAGGAGCACGGCGATTTCGGCGCGCGCATCGTGCTTGATGAACACCGATGCCGCCGACGACGGAACCTGATCGTGACGCAACGGGTCTATCTTAGGCAGCACCACGTGGACTCGGGCAGAGATGACTCCGTCGATCTCCATGATCGTCCTTGCCAACTCTTGATTGAGCGCGTGAATCAACCTGACTCGCTCCTCTGTGGGTGACGACACCAGACCATTGCTTGAGAATATGCTGCCCATGTCTTCGAACTTCGCATGCGGCAACCCGGACGCATTCAGCAGCGTCACAGCGTCGGCAAATCGCTCCTGCTCGACCCTGACAGTATTGCTACCGTCCTTTGCCTGGAGTCGGTCGGCGGCGATGCCGTGGTGCAGCAGAAGGGCCATCATCAGATTAGCCTCCTTCTCGCTCAAGCGGCTATAGAGCTCACCCTTGCAACCGCTCAGCATGAACGCCAAGCCCAGCACCAGCGCCAAATTCAATCCGCGCCCTCGAGCGGCCAGCCATTGTTTGCCGCAACCGGCCATTCTCATTGTCCCTTCAAGAACGTGTTGAAGATTCGGGTCGACTCGGTCGAGATTTTCGACATCAGCGTCGCCTCAATGGCAAACGAGAATGCGTGCTCCAGCATTTGCAGGGCCTGACGGCCCGCGTCTGGCTTGTCCGCTCCCAGGGCCGTTCCGCCAATGTTGGAAGATGCTGGACCGGATGCTGCCGGCTCCGGCATGAGATTGAGCTCGGGCGCGGCATTGCGCTGGACCCGCTCGTACGAACTCTCCATCCACTCCATCACCTTGCTGCCGAGTTGGTCGACGGCGTGCTCAGGCTCCATAGGCAGTTTAGTGACCGATCTATGCAGAGCGTCCTGAAACGACTGCTGGGCGGCCGCTCCGGGCTCAACGGCTCCGAAACTGACACCAACTGTTCCGGAAGCTGTGACGCCACCCAACGGCGCAATCGTCGTCATGTCACCGCTCCATGCCGTCTCAGGACCCCTCGTGCTCTCGCCATTGCTCACTCCAAACAAATAATGACTCACAAGGACAGCCGGACCATGGCTTGCACAACAGATCAGACAGAGCTTTGCACGGCGCCCAGCGGGGCAGAGCATAATATTTTCCTAATATATTCTCCGACGCACCCGCGACCGCTGTGATTGAATGAGATGAGCTGATAGCAACAAGTACATGTGAGTTTGCTCGTGGGTACGCGCGATCAACTACACGATTGCCACGATTGTTCCGCGACAAGGTCGCACGAAGGCCACGTTTTCCCATGCGACCATTTGGCATCTCGGGTTCTGGTCCCATTGCGCAGCGTGGCTGCGATCGCGACCGTCTGCCTGACGCTCTCGGCGGCTGCAATCCACACCACGTCCGCAGACGCGGGTGAACCTGCTTGGCCGACCGAGTCCTACAGGTACACCATCGTCGACCAAGACCTTGGCAACGTTCTTCAGGAATTCGGACGGAATACCGGCCTGCGGTTAGAAGTGAGCCCGGAAGTACGGGGACGTGTGCGCGGGCCTCTGCCTGAACTCAAGGCCAGAGAATTCATCGAGCATCTATCCCGGAACTACGGGCTCGACTGGTATTTCGACGGCTTCCGGATTTATGTCACTAGCAACAAGGAAGCTTCGAGCAGGCTCGTTCAACTCGGTGCCGTGCCGCTCCAGCGTCTCGAAGCCGCACTTCGCGATCTCGCGCTCTCCGACGCGCGATTCTCACTCAGATCCATCAAGCAGGCCGACATGGCCCTGGTCTCGGGTCCCCCCCAATACATCCAAGCGGTGGAGCGTACGCTCGCAGCACTGAAGCCTCGAGCTGACCAGCCATCGTCCGTCACCGTCTATCGCGGGGAGCACGTCCAAGTGGTCAAGCTCAACGCCCCAGGCGACGTGCCATGACGCAAATCAACGGGTTCGCAAGTCCTGCCAGATCGACCGGACGGATCAAAGGAGTGTCAGAATGGCCGTAGAAGCATCGAGCATGACGACCGCGACGGCAAGCGCCCCGAGCAGCAGCGAGGCAGTCTCGGCTGAGGATCAAGCAAAGTTCGAGGAGGCGTTTCTCAGCGCAATGCCGCAGGCGGCCGCGTTCATGCTCATGACTGTTGCTCAGGACGGCATTCAGGAGATGGCATCCGTCGGCGACGAGAATAGTGCAACCCCGGATCCGTGACGGAGCATGCCGACTGACGCCTCGTTAGACCCTTTGCTCAGAACAAGACAGATAAGACATCGGATCGCAAACAAGGAGAGAGTTGCATGTCTAGGGTCAGCTCCCACGCATCATCCTCACGTGAAGCTCACACCGGTCACATGATGGGTCCGCACGGACACGCGTCGTCCTGGCCCGGCTTTGCAGGATTTCAGCCCACGCCCGGCGGGTCGTCAGCTCATCCGGCTCATCGCTGTGATGCGGGGGATTGGTGGCAGTCGTCGATGCCGCCCGCTTCGCAGCAGCAAGATCCGCGGACGTCTTCCATAGCATCGGACGTTCTTGGATTGGTCGCGGACGCAAAGACACCTGCAGACAAGGCGGCTCTGATCTCGGCGGCCATCAGCATCCTGAGGGGCGGACCGAGCCAGTGCGACGCGCGGAACAACGGCCGCGTTGCCAAGATCCTTGGTGACCTGACCCATCAGATCACGAATTCCAACGGGCCCAGCGACCCCGCCAAAGGTGAGCTGCTCGACGGGATCGCGAAGATCCTGAAGCAACTCGTGTCCGGCCCATCCCATCACCCCGGCGCGAACAGCTCGATACTCAAGACGCTGAATCAGCTCGTCAGCCAAGTCTCAGAGGCAAAGGGCCTTGACCAAGCGACGAAGAACAACATCCTCGACAAGCTTTCCTCGATCATTCTGCAACTCGCGGATTCAGGCTCGGGATCGCCATGCGACCGCTCCGCGGGACACCTCTCGGCCGACAACCATATCACTGACAGAGCTGAGTAAAGCAACGAGGACTCATTCTCGCAACGCGACGAGAGCGATGAGACCAGGACGTTGAAGGAAGCGCGAGAGGCGTACCTCACAAGGTGCGCCTCGGGACGGGATCCAAGCCGCCGCTTCAGCCGAGAGGTGATCAGCGTGGACAACGCTAACGATCACTTCCCGGCTGGAGGGCATTCCCCGACAGCCCAATCCTCAACGCAACACAAGCATAGAGAGATAAAGCGATGTCCCATTCAACAGGCTCCGTTTCTTCGACGACGTCATCGAACTCGAGCATCGATAGCGCGATCGCAAAGATGAAGAGTGCCTTCGACGAAGCGATCAAGACGAATGCCGAGATCACGACCAAGAAGACGCACTGGGGATCGATCGAGACGGTCGCGCAGCAGCGCCCGAACGTCGGCTGATCCAGCGATCGCCCTCGGACAGCTACCAACCGCTTACGGCACGGGGCGTTCGTACCGAGCGCTCCGCTGCCAACATGGCTGCTAGGTCCTGATGGAGAGGCAGAGAATGCCGGCATCACCGTCCCCATTCGAACTCACGATCCGATCGGGCCTTCATGCCGGGGTCCGGCAAGAACTCGACTCCGGGACCTATCTGGTGGGTCACTCGATGGACGCCGATGTCGTTCTCATGGATGACTGTCTGGCTCCTTTGCACGCGCGGTTCGCGCTAGAGGCGGACTGTTGCGAAATCGAAGGCACCGCAGATAATGTTCTGCTGAACGGCACCCTGCTCGGTGCCGGAGAAGCACGGATCAGTCGTTATCCGGCCGATGTCGTTCTGAATGGAATTCAGCTCCGCTGCACCCGCAAGCGCAGAACAACCCGCTATACCTTCTTGAGGTATGGACTCGGCACCGCCGCGATCCTGGTCTGTCTAGCCCTGCTTCTGCAGGGATTTCCCGCTGGTGCGGACAAGGTGCCCGGCGATGGCGGCTATGCCACAGCTGAGCGGCTGAGATCCCCCCGCTGCGACTCCGACTGTTCGACAAAATATCCGAGCAGGCACGCGCCCAATTCGCCCGCCCCCACCCTTACCCCCGCACGACTGCCCGGCCAGGACAGAACGGGACGGGCCGGCGCGGAGCCCGGCGCGCCGGTGGCGGATTTGAACAGCGCGGCGGACGCGCTGCGCCAGCGATTGCTAACTGCGGGCCTCACGACCGTCGAGATTGTCAGCGACTCAAACGCCATCACGGCGAGAGGAAACATTGAACCCGCGGCGTTAGGCAGGTGGCGCGACATTGAGCGATGGTTCGACGGCACGTTCGGCATTGCCATCGTGTTGACGAGCCAGGTCGAGGCGAAATCTGTAAAGCGTAGCGCCCCTTTGACCGTTCAGGCGATTTGGGCCGGAAATGGGCCGTATGTCATTGATGGACGCGGTCAGAAGCTGTTCGCAGGCGCCGTTATCAGCGAAGGGTGGATCGTCGATCGAATCGAACAAGACCGGGTCGTATTGCGTCGCGGCGCAGACCTGCTCGCCGTGAGCTTGTAAGACCATGCCGCTCTGCGTTTCGATCAATGTGACGAAGGTTTCGATCCCGCTTGGATGGAACCGCAGACTATGACGGCCATTGTCGAGAGCTTGACCCGCTGGTCGAACGACAAGCGCGAGCTTCTCGTCGTCATCCTGATCGTCACCACGATCATGGCGATGATCCTGCCGATTCCGACGGCGCTCGTCGACGTCATGGTGTCCGTCAACATCGGCGCGTCGATTCTGCTGCTGATGGTGGCGTTCTACTTGAACGCCGCGGTCGAATTCTCCGCACTTCCGGCAATCATTCTCATATCCACGGTGTTCCGGCTCTCGATTTCCATCACCATTACGCGCCTAGTGCTCAGCCAGGCCGATGCCGGGTCCATCGTTCAGACCTTTGGCGAGTTCGTCGTTTCCAGCAATGTCGTGGTTGGGCTCGTGGTGTTCCTGATCATCACGATCGTCCAGTTCGTCGTTATCACCAAAGGATCTGAACGGGTCGCCGAAGTTGCTGCCCGATTCACGCTCGATGCACTGCCGGGTAAGCAGATGAGCATCGATGCCGACCTTCGCAACGGCGACATCAACCAGGCCGAGGCCCGGCGCCGCCGACGCCGGCTGGAGCGCGAGAGCCAGCTCTACGGAGCGATGGACGGCGCCATGAAGTTCGTCAAAGGTGATGCGATCGCCGGTCTCATTATCATCGCCGTCAACCTCGTTGGCGGCATCGTTGTCGGCACCGTGCAGCACAGGCTGCGTATCAGCGAAGCGATCCAGCTCTACTCGTTGTTGACGATCGGCGACGGCTTGGTCTCCCAAGTCCCGGCGCTGTTCGTGTCGATGGCGGCGGGAACGGTCGTGACCCGGGTTGCGACAGAAGCGCCGAGCAATCTTGGTTCCGAGATCATGGAGCAGATCACGTCGCAGCCGCAATCCCTGCAGCTGGCCGGTCTCATGATGCTCGGGCTGGCGTTCGTACCGGGTTTTCCGGCGCCGATTTTCCTTTTTATGGCCACCGTGTTCGGCGGCTCCGGCGTTGCGATGCTCTTGGCTCGACGGCGATCACAACGAACCTCCGGCACGGCGCAACCGTCCGACCCGTCAGAGCCCGCGAGAAGTTCGCGGATCGCTATCCCGGCGGCCAAGTCTGCACCGATCATGATCCTCGCGGAAGCCGCCTTGTGCGATGAACTGCGGAGAGCCGGCATTCATGATCGGATCAGGCGGACGCGACAGGACGTGGCAGACTGGCTCGGATGCGCCTGTCCAGGGGCGGCAGTCGACGAAAGCAGCGCCCTGGCGCCCGGTCATTTCAGGATCGAGCTGCATGGCGTGCCTCTTCTGCTCTCGTCCGGTGAACTGGATCAGCCGGCAACCCGAACGGCGGGGGGACCGGCCATCTCCGCAGTCGATGCCGAGCTGCGGCGCGTTCTTGTCCGCTATGCGCCGGAGTTCCTCGGCATACAGGAGACCAAGCGCCTGCTCAACCAGTTAGAGGCTGACTACGCCGACTTGGTGCGCGAGGCCTTGCGTGTGGTCCCTACACAGCGCATCACCGATGTCCTTCGCCGGCTGCTCGACGAGCGGGTCTCCATCCGCAATCTGCGGCTGATTCTTGAGACGCTGGCCGAGTGGGGAATGCGGGAGCAGAGCAGCGTCATGCTGGTCGAGCACGTGCGGCTGGCGCTGCGCCGACAGATCTGCTTCGAAAGCTCAGGCTTTGATCGGACCTTGCGCTGCTTCGTGCTTGATCGACAGACAGAGGAAGCGATCCGAACGGCCGTGCACGCCCTCGATGAAAACGCTCAGACGTCTCTCGATCCTGCCGTCAGCACGCGCCTGCTTGATGCGTTGACCCGGCAGCTTGCCGACGTCGATCATCTTGCCGCATCGCCGAGTATTGTACTGGCCTCCGCCGACCTGCGCCGGGTGGTCTGGACGCTGCTTGCGCCGTCCGGTCTCAATGTGGTCGTGCTCTCCTATCAGGAAATCTCAAAGGACTTTCGGGTCGAGCCGATCGCCGTCCTTGGATTGGATGAATCACGCGAGCAGGCTGAACCTTCCCCGATCTCGGCGATGCAATGAACCAGTCAACCCGCGACGACACCTGCGAGGTTTCGAGACTTGAACTATAAGACAGTGCAATATCCGTAGGAAGTACATGCGTAGCTCTGAAGGCCGGGAAACCGTGTTCAACAACCATCTGACACCGAGTGCCGGTGTTTGCAGGCGAATGGCGCTGGCTGGCAGCATCGCCGGTCTGCTCTGCGCCTGTTCGTCGCTGACCCCAGACATTGGCGGACCGGTGCCGACGCCCACGACCGCACGCGCCTCGGTCGAGGGTCGCAATCTCCCGGCCTCCACGGCAGCCGCAGCAGCTCCCGCCAACCAAGTCGCCGGGATGGAAGACAAGGACGATCGAATCAGAAAAGCGCGAAGCGAGCTCGCCAGACATCAAGCCGAGCCCGCCCTGGCAATCTTCACCAGCGTGCTCACCTCGGACCCCGAGAACATTCCGGCGCTCAACGGCCTCGGAGTGGCTCTCGACATGCTCGGCCGCCATGACGAAGCTCAGACAGCCTATCGTCAGGTGCTCGCAATCGCTCCCGCCGACATGATCGCAAGCAACAATCTGGGACTGTCGCTTACCTTGACGGGCCGGTACGCCGACGCGATGACGGTTCTGCGGCCGATCGCGCTCGGTGAGAGCGCCTCGCCTCGTGCACGCCAGAACCTCGTGATCGCTATGGCGCTGAGCGGAGATCGCGATGGCGCCGCCAAGCTTGCGCGGGTCGACCTTCGGGAAGAGGACGTGAGGCTCAATCTCGAGATGCTCTCGGCGATGCGGCGCTGACGATGGGACCGTTTCGAATTTCGCCATCCGCCTGGCTGACCTCGATCGTGGTGATCCTTACGATGCTGGTTCATTGCGCGCCGGCATCATCCAATGCGCGGCAACAGGTGCGGATCTACGCGTCTCAGGGCGAGATGCTGACCTTGCCCCGTCCGGCTTCCAAGGTCTTCGTCGCCGAGCCGGCTGTTGCGGACGTCCAGGTCGCGGCCGCCAACCGCGTCTTCGTTTTCGGCAAAAAGCCCGGCCGTACGACGCTCTTCGCGCTCGACGATTCCGGCGCGACCGTCGCGACGTTCCGGATTGCGATTGCCTATGACGAGAGTGATCTACGGCAGCTGCTGCGAGCTCAATTCGCAGACCTCGACGTCAGGCTGTCGCGGACGCCGCGCGGCGCGGTGCTGAGCGGGCTGGTGCCCAACGCCGACATCGCCGAGAAGGTCCGCTCCACCTGCGCGCAGTTCCTCGGCGAGGACGAGGTGCTGCTCAATCAGTTGAAGATCGGCGGTAGCACGCAGGTGAACCTGCGGGTCCGTATTGCCGAGGTCTCGCGCAACGCGGTGAAGCAACTCGGCGTCAACTGGGAGGCCGCAGGCTCGGCCGGTGGCTTCAGCTTTGGGCTCTCGTCGGCGGCCTCAGGGAGGATCAATACGCCGGCAAACGGCAGCTACAGCGTGACTGCCATCGTGGATGCGCTCGCTCAGGAGGGACTGGTTTCAATCCTGGCAGAACCGACGCTCACCGCTGTTTCGGGTCAGAAGGCGAACTTCCTGGCAGGCGGCGAATTTCCGATCCCCGTCGCCCAAGGGCTGGACCGCATCTCGATCGACTTTCGTCGCTACGGCGTGGGACTGGAGTTCACACCGACGGTGCTCTCCGATCGTCTGGTCAACCTGCAGGTCAAGCCCGAGGTCAGCGAGCTCTCGAACGAAGGCGCCCTGATCATGAACGGCGCCCGCGTCCCGAGCCTGATTACCCGGCGGGCGGAGACCACAGTCGAGCTCGGCAGCGGGGAGAGCTTCATAATCGCCGGACTGCTGCAGAACAAGTTCAATACCGGCCTGGACATGTTGCCGGGGCTGGGCGACCTACCGGTACTGGGGGCTCTGTTCAGGTCGACACAGTTCCGGAAGAACGAATCCGAACTGATCATCATCGTCACGCCGACAATCGTTCGCCCGATCGGCGAATCGGCACGCATACCGGTCCCGACCGACTTCGTCGGGCCGCCTTCCGAGCTCGAGCGCATCATATTCGGCCGTCTTGGAACGACCCGCCCCGGGGCAGGCCCGATTGAGGTGCCGGTGCCGGGCCGGAGATTGCGTGGCGATGCCGGCTTCCTGATCGAATGACGGTCCTCCAAGGAGCGATAAACATGGCACCGATCAGAAGCGGCCTCGCCATCGCCCTCGCGGTGCTGGCTGCAGGCTGCGCTGTGGACCGGACGGCACCGCCACCGCAGCTCGTAGGTGAGACCGTTCATTACGTCTACGATGTACCTGCAGGACGCTGTTCTGCGGCGAGTTCCGGCGTCGAACACTTCGTGGCCGCGACGGCGAATGGCCGCCCTGAAAGCGTCCGTGCCTGGATCGAAGGACCGCCGGGGCCATGCACGGCGGCGATCGAGCATTCCATCATCCGAGCCGGCGTGGATCGCTCCCGCGTCAGGCACGACGTTGCCTCGGCAATGCACCACGCGACGCGTGTACACATCGATCGCCTGCTCATCAGCTCCGTTCGCTGCCATCTGTCGGATGGCTTCAATCGCGGCATCTTCGCCGACAATGCTGCCGATCCGGCCCTCGGCTGCAGCACGGCTGCGGCCTTTGGCGGCATGGTTGCGGATCCGGAGGATCTTCAAGCCGGAAAAGGACGTAGCCGCGCGGAAGGGGAACCGGCCACCCGCGCGGTCGCGAATTTGCGCGGGGAGCAACCAACCCGTGCCGAACCAACCGGCGAGGACCACCCGCAGACCACGGCTCATCCCGCGCAATGATTGTTCAAGCCGGAGAGCTCAGCCAGTCGCCATTCCGACCTGGAGAAACTTCAGCGTCGCACGTTGCTCAAGGATAAAGCGGAAGCGATGGTGCCGTTGATCCGCAGATTTCTTGATCGCAAGCCCTCGGAGAGCTCTAATATTTTCCTGCGAAAGAGGTCGGGGGCGAAGTATCCAGAGGAGGTACGCCTCCGACTTCCACTTGAAGACGCGGTCGGGTTCGAGACAGCGGATCTCGACGTCGCAGCGTCACGGCGCGCTGGCTCAGCTATCAAGTTGTACGTGTTGGATTACGCGGCTAAGTCGCTCTCTCCCTCGGTCTCTTCGAGTTCGCTGCACGAAGACGTCGCTCCCCCCCCAAAGGACTCTTTTTCGAGCCTGTCCGCGGCGACATTGATGACATCGGCTTTTGCAGCGGCCTGGATCGGGCTTTGGCGCAGCGACCGCCGCGCCAGGAGATCGTCCCTTACGATCACATGTGTTCGGACCGCTTCTTCTCTTTCCGGCCGGACGAGAGCGGCAGCTCACTGGGCAGCGTCGAGGTGAAGGAGGCACTGGTCTACGATCAGTACATGCGCGGCGACATCGACTTCACGGGCTTCAGGGTGACCATCTCGCTACGAGAGCAGGCCTGCCAAGCCTATCTGAGTCACGTCGGCATGCGGCAACCTGAGCTGCGCGATCGCGAGTCCTGGGATGGCCGCCTTCTCTTCCGCATCCCCTCGCGTCCTTTCGCGTTTCCCATGCCGCGCGGAAACTCCGATCCGTGGACGTTCGGAAAACGGGTGGTCGCCCCATTGCAGGTGATCGCCCGGTTCGCCTTCGACGAGATCGAAATCCAACTGCTGCGTGACGACCGAGGCCGCCGCGTGACCATGGGCGAGGCTGCGTGCGACAGAGATCCCGGCTGGCAGGCGCCCTTGCGTCTGCGGGCCTGACGCGCAGCGCGCCTCAGCCGCGCACCACGCCGGCCCGCGACTTCAGGAACTCGCGCGCGACGATCAGCTTCTGCACTTCGGTCGCGCCTTCATAGATGCGCAGCGCGCGGATCTCGCGGTAGAGGCTCTCCACGATCTCACCCTTGCGGACGCCGCGGCCGCCGAACATCTGCACGGCACGGTCGATGACGCGCTGGGCGGTCTCGGTGGCCGTGAGCTTGGCCATCGCGGCCTCGCGCGTGGTCGGCAGCTTCTGCACGTCGCGGCGCCAGGCCGCGCGGTAGGTCAGGAGCGCGGCGGCATCGGTCTCGGTCGCCATCTCGCCGAACGCCGCCTGCGTCATCTGCAAGTCCGACAACGTGGCGCCGAACATCTTGCGGCTCTGCGCATGCGCCTGCGCCTCGTCGAGCGCGCGACGGCCGAAGCCGAGGGCGGCGGCCGCCACCGAGGCGCGGAAGATGTCGAGCGTCTGCATCGCCAGCTTGAAGCCGCCGCCGGGCGCGCCGAGCCGGCGGTTGGCCGGGATGCGGCAATTCTGCAGGCGGAGCGTCGCCAGGGGATGCGGTGCGATCACCTCGATGCGCTCGGCCACGGAGAACCCCGGATCGTCGGGAAACACGACGAAGGCGGAGATGCCGCGCGCGCCGGGCGCCTCGCCGGTGCGGGCGAACAGCGTGTAGACGTCGGCGATGCCGCCGTTGGAAATCCAGGTCTTCTCGCCATCGAGCACGTAAGTATCGCCGTCCAGCCGCGCCGCGCAGGCCATCGCGGCGACATCGGAGCCCGCCTCCTTCTCCGACAGCGCGAAGGCCGCGAGCCATTCGCCGGCGCGCACCTTGGGCAGCACACTGGCGCGCAGCTCCGGCGAGCCGCCGAGCGCGATGGCGCCGGAGCCCAGTCCCTGCATGGCGAAGGCGAAATCGGCCAAACCGTCGGCATAAGCGAGCGTCTCGCGCGACAGGCAGATCGCGCGTGAGTCGATCGCGCCGGCATCCGCGTCGGGCGCCACGACGGCGCTGTCGAGCAAGCCTGCGGCACCAAGCGCGCGAACGATCTTGCGGCAGGCGGTGTCGACATCGCCGTGATCGACGTCGTCGAGAACGCCCGAGCCGACGAAGCGGTCGAGCTGGTCGCACAGAGCGCGGTGACGCGACTCGAAGAACGGCCAGTCGAGCCAGTCGCGGGGGATCACCTTCGCCGAAACACTCATGACAAGACCTGTCCGCCAATTATTTTAAGTATAAAATAATTGGCGGAGGATCGATCTGTCAAGCTTGCGGCGGCCGGGCGCGCCGCCGCATTCGCTCACTCCGCCGCCCTGCCGAGCTTGCCGAAGGCGCGTGTCGGGGCCGGGAAGCCGCAGGAGGTGCCGTCGGTGACCTTGACCTGGTCCTCCCACGGCAGCCGGTAGGTGCCGGCGACCATGTCGTGCATGAAGGTGTAGGGACAATCCATCGCGCCGCCTTTCACCGCGACATAGCCGCGGTGCCAGAGCTGGTAGATGTTGTTCTCGACGCCCCAGTTGATGCGAGCCTCGCGCACGAGATCGGGGCGCACCTCGGCGGTGATGATCTCGTCGGCGCGCCCCGTCGTGCCGTGCGCGATGATGCTGCCGTCGAAATTGACGATCATGCCCTCGCCCATCGAATCGAACGAGCCGTCGGAGCCGCACATGCAGACATTGGCCGTCACCATCAGGTTCTGGAACGCATTGGCCTGATTGGTGAAGCGCCAGCTGTCGCGGATCGGCGCGGTGTAGCCGGCGGTGCGGATCATGATTTCGGCGCCCTTGTAGGCGCATTCCCGCGCCATCTCCGGGAACATGCCGTCATGGCAGATGATGAGCGCGATCTTGGCGCCGCGCGGTCCCTCGATCACGGGTATGCCGAGATCGCCGGGCTCCCACGGCTCGACCGGAATCCACGGATGCAGCTTCCGGTAATACAGCTTGATGTCGCCGCGGTCGTCGATGATCAGACCCGAATTGTAGGGGTTGCCGTCGGGGTTGTGCTCCATGATCGAGAAGCAGCCCCAGATCTTGTTGTCGATGCAGGCCTGCCTGAACGCGGCGACCTCCGGCCCGTCGAGCCGGCACATGATCTCGGGATTGGTGTCCATCGACAGCCCGTGTAGCGAGTATTCCGGGAACACCACGAGATCCATGGTGCCGAGATTCCGCCGGGCCTTGCCGACCATCCAGACGATCTTCTCGGTCTGCCGCGCGAGGTCGTCCTTGGTCACAACGACCGGCAGCTGCAGCTGCACCAGGCCGATGACCACGCCGTTGTCGGATTTATTGAGACCGCCTAACCCGTTCATGCCGGACCTCCCTGGATGTCGCCACTGCTCGAGACGTTGCTCGAGACAACCACGATTTCACGAGAGCCGCGCGCCGATATTTCAGCCCGCCATTTGCCGCTTGCTGAGGCAGCGGTCGCCGGCGTTTCGAGAGTCAGACGACGGATGATCGTTGCAGGCGCGCTTGGAACCGCGTCAGCGCGCGGCCGAAAACGGCCGCCTCACCGGTTGCGCGCGCCAGCACCAGTGCACCCTGGATGCCGAGCACCACCTCCTCGGCGCCGTCGGCGGCCTGTGCCGCCGGCCAGCCGTCGCGGATCAGCGCATCGCGCAAGGCCTCGATCCAGCGTGTGAAGTAGCTGGCGATGGCGGCGGCGAAGCGATCCCGCGTCTCGTCGAGCGCGAACGCCCCGACGAGGCAGACGCGTCGGCCGGAACGGAAGTAGTCGTCGACGCCACGCCACATCCGCGCGATCGACTGCTCCGGCGGATCATCGCGCAGCGGCGCATAGATCTCGCGCTCGAACCAGGCGTCGACATGCGCCAGCACCGCCCGCCCCATCTCGTCCTTCCCGCCTGGAAAGAAGTGATAGAGGCTGCCTTTGCCCAATCCCGTCATCTCGGTGATCCGGCTGAGCGAGGTGCCCTCGAAGCCGAACTCGCGGAACACCTCGGCAATCAGCGGGATGACGTCGGCGCGCTCGTTGAGCGTCCGCATGGCTCTCCCTGCGTCAAAGTCCCAAGTCGGTCAGTCCGGGATGATCGTCCGGCCGGCGCCCGAGAGGCCAGTGGAATTTGCGATCGACCGCCTTGATCGGCAGGTCATTGATGCAGGCGTAACGGCGCTGCATCAGCCCCTGCGCGTCGAACTCCCAGTTCTCGTTGCCGTAGGAGCGAAACCAGTTGCCGCTGTCGTCGTGCCACTCATAGGCGAAGCGCACCGCGATCCGGTCATCGCTGTGGGCCCAGATCTCCTTGATCAGGCGGTAGTCGAGCTCCTTGGCCCATTTGCGGGAGAGGAAGGCGACGATCTCGGCGCGGCCGGTGATGAACTCGGCCCGATTCCGCCACCGGCTGTCGGGGGTGTAGACCAGCGACACGCGCTCGGGGTCGCGGCTGTTCCAGCCATCCTCGGCCATGCGCACCTTCTGGGTGGCTGTCTGCAGCGTGAACGGCGGGGCGAGAGAGCTCACGGGACATCTCCTTGTGTACTGTACTGTATAGTATAGACTATACCGATCGGTACACATCGTCAAGCCTCAGATGTCGAGCGGAGCTCCAGGCACAGGCTCGGCCGTGCGCAATCCGCGTCGACGCGCGAGGGCCTACTATCCCTGCGGTGCCCCTCTACCAAATGTGCGCGTCGCGACAGTCAGGACCCTTGTGTGCTCAACGGAAATTCGATGATCTGCTAAGGGAACCGACCGCGCCGCGGGGGCGACACGGTCCGTCGGCCACACTTTTGGGGATATCGGACATGTCGATGCTCACGCCGCATGGCGAGTGCCTGCTGTGGACACCTGAGCTGATCTGGGTGAACACGGTGTCCGACATCCTCATCTCCTTCGCCTTCTTCACCATCGCGTTCGTGCTCGCCTTCATCGTCTATCGCCGCCGCGACTTTCAGTTCAGCTACATCTTCTGGGCCTTCGCGCTGTGGGTGTCCGTCTGCGGGCTGACACGGCTGATCGAGGTGCTCACGATCTGGGTTCCGGCCTACAGCCTGGAGGCGGCCACCAAGGGCTTCCTGGCCTTCCTGTCGGTCGGCATCGCCGCCGCGCTGTTGCTGCTGCTGCCGCGGGTGCTGACGATGCCGTCCCGCGCCGAGCTGCGGAACGCCTATGCGCAACTCGAGGAGGAGACGCGGCAGCGGCGCAGTGCGGAAGCCATGGTCCGGCGGTTCCAGGAGATCGAGGCCACGGAGGCGCAGGTGCGGCAGGCGCAGAAGATGGAGGCGATCGGCCAGCTCACCGGCGGCGTCGCCCACGACTTCAACAACATCCTCACCGTGATCACCGGCACCATCGAGATCCTGGCCGAGGCGGTCAAGGACCGGCCGCAGCTGGTGCAGATCACCAGCCTGATCAACTCGGCGGCGGCGCGCGGCGCCGACCTGACGAAGCACCTGTTGGCGTTCGCCCGCCGCCAGCCGCTGCAGCCGCGCAGCGTCGACATCAACGGCATGGTGGTCGACACCGCGCGCCTGCTGCGCCGGACGCTCGGCGAGCAGATCGAGATCGAATCCATGCTGGCGCACGATTCGGCGCCGGCGATGATCGACCCCAGCCAGCTGTCGACCGCGATCCTGAACCTCGCGCTCAACGCGCGCGATGCCATGCCGAACGGCGGCAAGCTCACGCTGGAAACCAAGAACGTGCTGCTCGACGCCGCCTATGCGCGCATGAACCCGGAGGTGATCCCCGGCAACTACGTGATGATCGCGGTCAGCGACACCGGCGAGGGCATTCCCGCCAACCTGCTCGACAAGGTGTTCGAGCCGTTCTTCACCACCAAGGACGTCGGCAAGGGCGTCGGCCTCGGCCTCAGCATGGTCTACGGCTTCGTCAAGCAGTCCAACGGTCACATCAAGATCTACAGCGAGCCGGGGCACGGAACCTCGGTCAAGCTGTACCTGCCGCAGGCCAATGCCGATGCCGATGCGGCACTGTCGACCATCGGCGCCGAGGGCATGGAGCGCGGCGACGAGACGATCCTGATCGTCGAGGACGATTCGCTGGTGCGCGAATATGTCATCGCCCAGATCAAGCGGCTCGGTTACACGACGCTCGCGGCTAGCAAGGCCGACGAGGCGCTGGCGCTGATCGACAGCGCGACGCGGATCGATCTTTTGTTCACCGACATCATCATGCCCGGCGGAATGAACGGCCGCCAGCTCGCGATCGAGGCGCTGAAGCGGCGTCCCAGCCTCAAGGTGCTGTACACGTCGGGCTATACGGAGAACGCGATCGTTCACCACGGCCGCCTCGATGCCGGTGTGCTGCTGCTCACCAAGCCGTATCAGAGCGCCGATCTCGCACGCATGCTGCGGACCGCCCTGAACTCTTGACCGTGCGATGCGCGACGCATGATCCGGCCTGCAGGCGCGCGCGTTTCCGGGCCGGTGATGCGCACCTTCTTGCGGAGCTGAGGGACTTGAATGGCTGAGATGTTTTCACGCGGGCTGGCCGCCGTGCAGGCCTATGCGTCGGCCGATGACCCGCAGTCCGACATCGCCGCCAAGGTCGCGCTGATCATCGTCTCCAACCAGCCGTTCTATCCGCTCTATCTCCATGCCATCGTGGGCGCGGCGGCGTGGCCGGCCTGGCTGACGCTGCTCACGACGCCATTGTTCGCCAGCGTGCCGATGCTCGCGCGGCGCAATCCGTTCGCCGGCCGCGCCTTGATGGTCCTGACCGGCACGGCCAACACGGTGTTCTCCGTCAAGCTGTTCGGCGCGCAGAGCGGCGTCGAGCTGTTCCTGCTGCCTTGCGCCCTGCTCGGCGCGCTGCTGTTCAGGCCAGCGGAGCGCCTGATGTCGTTGCCTTTGTTGGGACTGCCATTCGTGTCCTATCTGCTGATCGATGCCCGCCTTGGCGCGCCGCTGATGAAGGTCGCCAACTCCAATTACGGGTCGCCCGTCGCAATCAACGCGACCAGCGTCGGCGCGCTGACGGCCCTGATCGGGATCCTCGCTGCCGGACGCATGGCGACGCAGTAAGGCGCAGCAAGCCCGCCTCGTCCCTGCTCAAGACTTCGACGCCCAGATCGGCCCTGGCGCGCCGCCGCTGCTGCGGCGGTGCCACATCTGGTCGTAGAGATCCTGCAGCGACCGGGCATAGGCGGCAGCGTCGAACAGCGGCGCGGCCGGCCGGTTGCGCCAGAGCCTGGCCTTGGCCGCCCGCAGCAGATCCGGCTCGGCGGCGAGCGTCAGCGCCACCGCCAGATAGTCGGCCTCGTCCGATGCAATGAGCTCGGGACATCCGACCGCATGTAACAGGCTGCCAGCCACCCGCGAGGCAAACGTATCCCCGGCGCAGCTCACGATCGGCACGCCGGCCCACAGCGCGTCGCTCGCCGTGGTGTGGGCGCCATAGGGCGCGGTGTCGAGCACGAGATCGGCGAGCTGGAGCCGGCGCAGATGCTCGCCTTGCGTCGTTTCCGGCGCGAACACCAGGCGACCGGGCGCCACGCCGCGCCGAAGCGCCTCGCCGCGCAGATTGCCCTCGGCCCGATCGGACGCCAGCAGCCACAGCACGCTGTCCGGCGTCGCGTCGAGCAGGCGGCACCACAGGTCGAACACCGCGGGCGTGAACTTGTAGGCCTGGTTGAAGCAGCAGAACACGATGCCGGCGTCCGGCAGGCCGACCTCCGCACGGGTCGGCGCCGCGCCCAGCGCCGCCCGGCCGTGCGGCTGGTACGAATGCGGCATGTAGGCAAAACTCTCCGAATAATCGCCCGCAACGGCCAGCGGCGTCATGAACGGATCGGTGATGATGTAGTCGCAGATGTCGCCGCCCAGCGTCCCGGGATAGCCGAGGAAATTCACCTGGACCGGCGCCGGATGCAGCATCAGGATGCCGGTCCGGGCGCCGCGCGTATAGCCCTTGAGGTCAACCAGAATATCGATCTGCGCGGCATGCACCGCGGCCGCAGCGGCGCTGTCGCTCTGCGCGGTCACATCATGGAAGCCGTCGAAGACGGCGTGCAGCCGGCCCCGCATGGCGCCGCGATCGTCGGCGCCGAACGAGAACGCATGCAGCTCGCAGCGATCGCGGTCATGCGCCTCGAGCGCTTCGATCAGCAGATGCGCCGTGGCGTGGTCGTGGAAGTCGTTTGAAAGGTATCCGACACGAAGCTTGTCGCGGAATGTCAGATCGAAGCGAAAATCCAGCCGCGCCCGCTCGGCGCTGCTGGCGGCGATCCGGTCGCGGGTCCACAGCTCGGAGCAAAGGCGATGCTCGCCGGCGCTCATGCCGGGCACCGATAGCAGCAGGAATGGCGGAATTTGCCCCGATCGCGCCTGCGCCAGCGACAGCCGGGCATCGGTCGACGACCGGGCGAAATCGTCCCAGGCACACATGCCGCGGTCGCGCCCGAGCGATCTCATTCAGGTCCATCCATGGCGGAGCTGACATCAGACCCAGCAAGTCCTGCGCCAGACCCCGGCCTGCGGATGAAATGGAGACGCGCTGTGACAACTCCCTCACTGTCGCTCGGGCGCCGATCGCGCCGCAGGAATGACGCGCTGTGCCCGAAGAACTACGCGGCCGCCATCTGCCGGTGCGACGGCCGGTAGGAGCCCCCGTGATGGCCGATATTGTAGTTGATGTTCGCCGGCGGTTGCGACGGTGCCTGGCGAGCGACGAAATAATCCTCGAGCTCGGCGACCGCACGGCTTTCCCATTCGGCCGCCTGCGCCAGCAGCGAGTCACGCTGATGTGGGCGAAATGCCGCAGTCTGGCGGTACAAGGAGGCGATGGTCCGATAGCGCCGCACGTTCTCGAGAACCGCTTCCCCATTCATCATCATGATGCTCTCCCCTCTCCGTCCCCCAGGACGCGCCGAAGGTGCACGCGCCCGATTTGCGAAATCGTTAGCGGGCAAGACCGCGTGCCCGGATGGTTGGCGAATCCTTGACTAACGCGGTGCGGCCGATTGTCCGCTTCGTCGAAACGGCTCGGTATCAGTTGACCGCCTCGTCGGATTTACAATGACTTAAGGTTAAGACCACACGCGCGGAAAGTGACGTCGTCACAGATACTTACGCTCACGAGTGTTGTAGTTGAACTACAGCCTAATCGGCCGAATTGTGAGAAAAGCTTGTCTCAATGTTGCTGATTTTGATTGAGGATTGTGACCGATGAAAACCCTTGCCTCAGCCGTCTCTTTGCTCCTCGCCAGCTCGCTCGGCGCATTCGCCGCGGATCTGCCGGCCCGCTACACCAAGGCTCCCCCTCCGGTCGCGATCTACAACTGGACCGGCTTCTACTTCGGCGGCAGCGTCGGCTACGGCTGGGGCCGGTCGAACTTGAACACGACGCTGGACCAGACCAGCAGCTGGGCGGTCGAGGGCGCCGCCTTCCAGAATGAGTTCGTCAACATCAGCAACAACCGGCTCAATCCGGCCGGCGTGCTCGGCGGTCTCCAGGCCGGCTACAACTGGCAGAGCGGCGCCGGCGTCTTCGGCATCGAGGCCGACATCAACGGATCGGACCTCAACAAGCGGACTGTCTACACGGCGGCCAACCCGCCCACGACCCGCACCTTCAACGAGAGCATCCGGAACGACTGGTTCATGACCCTGCGCGGCCGCGCCGGTTACGCGGTCGATACGACGCTGTTCTACGTCACTGGCGGTCTCGCGGTCGGCAATGTCAAGGGCAGCTGGGATCTGACCTCGGCAAACGGCTACACCAAGACCGCCTCGGCCAACGAGACCCGGGTCGGCTGGACCGTCGGCGCGGGTGTCGAGCATGCGTTCGCACCGAACTGGACCGTCAAGGCAGAGTATCTCTACACCGACCTCGGCAGCATCAACTACACCTCGGCCTACGTCCCGGGCAGCACCTTCGCCCCGCCCGGCTCGAACTACGTCGAGCGCCTGTCCCAGGACTTCTCATTCCACACGGTCCGGGTCGGCGTGAACTACAAGTTTGGCGGCCCGGCGGCCGCGCGCTACTGATCGTCGTCATCCATAGCGACGCCATTCAAGGAAAAGCCTCGGCCCAGTGCCGAGGCTTTTTTGTTGGGGTCGATGGCGGGCTCAGGCCGCCGCGATCGCCGCCCGGAAGCGGCGCAAGGTCAACGCCAGGACCACCGCGCCGATCGCGGCCACCGCTGCGAATTGCGGCCAGACGACATCGATGCCGGCGCCGCGATAGAGGATCGACTGGGCGAACGACACGAAATGCGTCGACGGCGATGCCTTCATGATGGTGGCGAGCCACACCGGCTGGCTTTCCACCGGCGTCATCCCGCCCGACAACAGGTTCATCGGCACGGCGACGAGGATATAGAGCAGACCGAGCTGGGGCATCGACCGCGCGATGGTGCCGAGAAACAGCCCGACGGCGGTCGCGAAGAACAGATACAGCACGGTGCCCACCATGAACAGCGGGATCGAGCCCATGATGGGCACGCGCAGATACCACCGCACGACGGCGTAGAGCGCGATGGCGACGGCGACCGCGATCACCAGCGCATTGGCCCAGATCTTCGACATCGCGATCTCGAAGGGCGACAGCGGCATGACCAGCAGATGATCCATGGTGCCATGTTCGCGCTCACGCACCAGCGCCGCGCCGGCCAGGATGATCGCGAGCATGGTGACGCTGTTGATGATGCCCATCACGCCTTCGAACCAGGCCGTCGTGACGTTGGGATTGAACGCGATCCGCGTCACCAGGTTGACCGGGGCGGACGAGGATGTCTCGGAGCGGGCGACGAACCAGGCGACCTCCGTATTGATGATCTGCAGCGCATAGCCGGATCCGATTCCCGCCTGGATCATCGCGGTCGCATCGACGTTCACCTGCACCGACGGCTTGCGCCCGGCAAGGACGTCACGCTGGAAATTCGGCGGGATGTCGAGCACGAACGTGAAGCGGCCGCTGTTCATGAGCCGCTCCACCTCGCCTTGGCTGATGTAGACAGGCGGCTGGAAGTAAGGCAGCTGGAATACGCTGGCGATCCGGCGCGACAGCTCGGAGCTGTCCTCGTCGACGACGGCGATCGAGGCGCGATGCAGCTCCTGCGAACTGCTCTGCGCCTGGCTGATCACCGCCACGGTGAACGAATAGATCACGAGCCCGATCAGCACGACGTCGCCGAACAGGCTACGCAGCTCCTTGGTTCCGAGCCAGAACACGTTGGAGAGCGAGCGCATCATGGCTCACGCCTCCTGCTTCGGCAGCATCGCCAGGCTGAACCCGGTCAGGACGGGAATGAAGATCAAAAGGATCAGGATGTCGGCGCCGACATCGGCAAAGCCCAGCCCCTTGGTGAAGGTGCCGACCGCGATCGGGCGGTAGTACGTCATCGGGAAGACCATGCCGATCAGCTTGGCCACGCCGGACAGCGACGACACCGGGACCAGCATGCCCGAGAATTGCGTGGCCGGCAGCACGGTCAGGATCGCGGTCCCGAACAGGGCCGCGATCTGGGTGCGGCAGAAGGTCGAGATCAGCATGCCGAAGCCGGTCGTGGTGACGACGTAGACCAAGGTGCCGACCATCAGCGGCAGAAAGGCGCCCTTGAGCGGGACTCGGAACAGGACCATCGCCATCACGTACATCAGCGCGAAATTCACCAGCGCGACGGCGATGTAAGGCAGCTGCTTGCCAAGCAGGAATTCGAGCCGCGTCACCGGCGTGACATAGAGATTGGTGATCGACCCCAGCTCCTTCTCGCGCACGACCGCGAGCGCCATCAGGATGGCCGGAAACAGCGCGAGCAGCAGTGCGATCGTGCTTGGGGCCATCGCGTAGATGCTGTCGAAGGACTGGTTGTACTTGAACCTGATCTCGACATTGACCGGCGAGGCCGGCAACGGCTGCGTCGTCTTGACGGCGGGATCGGAGAGATAGAGCTGATGCGTGCCTTCGAGGTAGCCTCGGATGGTCTCGGCGCGGAACGGCATCGCGCCGTCGATCCAGGCCGACACGAAGGCCGGCCGGCCGCGCTTGATGTCGACACCGAAGTTCGGCGGGATCTCGATCGAGGCCTTGATGTCGCCGCTCTTCATCCGCCGTTCGAGCTCGGCATAGTTGGCGAGCGGTGGCCTTTCGACGAAATAGCGCGAGCCTCTGAGCTCCGACAGATAGGCGCGACTCTCTGGCGACTGATCGCGGTCGAGCGCGGCGAAGGTCAGGTTGTTGACGTCCGTGGAGATGCCGAAGCCGATCACGATCATCAGGAACGCCGTTCCGAACAGCGCGAACATCAGCCGGATCGGGTCACGGATCAGCTCGAGACCTTCGCGGATCGTATAGGCGAGCAGCCGCCGCGGGCTGACGGCGGCCTGCCGTTGCTCGTCCCGCGGCCGATCGGCGGGGCGTGGATAGGGTCGCGCCTGGGTCAGCGTGACCGGCGGATCGGCGACGCCGGCATCCTGCTCGAGGAAGGCGATGAACGCCTGCTCCAGCGTCTGCGCGCCCTTGGCGCGGATCAGGCCGTCCGGCGTGTCGGTCGCCAGCACCCGCCCCTCATGCATCAGCGACAGCCGGTCGCAACGCGCCGCCTCGTTCATGAAATGCGTCGAGACGAAGATCGTCATCTCATCTTGACGCGAAAGTTCGATCAGCAGGCGCCAGAACTGATTGCGCGCGACCGGATCGACGCCCGACGTCGGCTCGTCCAGGATCAGCAGATCGGGTCCGTGGACGATCGCCACCGCGAGCGACAGGCGCTGGCGGATGCCGAGGGGAAGATCGGCCGCGAGGCTGTCGATATGGTCGGTGAGGTCGCAGCGCTCGACCAGTTCGGCAATCCGCTTCCCGGCAGCGGCCAGCGGCAGATGGAACAGCCGCGCATGCAGCACCAGGTTCTGCCGCACGGTGAGCTCGCCATACAGCGAGAACGCCTGCGACATGTAGCCGACGCGGCTGCGCGATTCATGATTGCCGGCCTCCATGGAGCGGCCGAAGATCAGCGCCTCGCCGGCGCTGGGAGGCAGCAGCCCCGTCAGCATCTTCATCGTCGTGGTCTTGCCGCAGCCGTTGGAGCCGACGAAGCCGAAGATCTCGCCCTTGCGGATCTGGAAGTTCACGCCGTCGACCGCGGTGAAATCGCCGAAGCGGCAGGTCAGGTCGCGCGCGACGATCACGGTCTCGTGGCTGCCGTCGAGCTCGGACTTGGCCGGCATCTCGGCGCGGTCGCGCGCCGGCCGGTCGGGCAGCAGCGCGACGAACGCGTCCTCGATCGACGCCGCGTGGGTCTGCGCCTTGAGCTCCGTCGGCGTGCCGGTCGCGAGGATGCGCCCGTCGTTCATCGCGATCAGCCAGTCGAAACGCTCCGCCTCCTCCATATAGGCGGTGGCGACGATGACGCTCATGCCCGCCGCGCTGCGCGCGCGCAGACGGTCGATCAGGTCCCAGAACTGCCGGCGCGACAGCGGATCGACGCCGGTGGTCGGCTCGTCGAGGATGAGCAGATCGGGATCATGGATCAGCGAGCAGCACAGGCCGAGCTTCTGCTTCATGCCGCCGGACAGCTTTTTTGCCGGCCGGTCGGCGAAATCGGACAGCGCCGTCGCCGCCATCAGCTCGGCGATGCGCCAGTCGCGCTCGGACCTCGACTGGCCGAACAGCCGGGCAAAGAACGCGATGTTCTCGCGCACGCTGAGATCAGGATAGAGATTCTTGCCGAGACCCTGCGGCATGTAGGCGATCCGCGGACACACCTGCGTGCGGGCGCGCCGGTCCGTCATGTCGGCCCCGAGCACGCGCGCCTGCCCGTCCTGGATCGCGCGCGCGCCGGCCAGGATCGACAGCAGCGACGACTTGCCGACGCCATCGGGACCGATGAGCCCGACCACGCGGCCGGCGGGAATGTCGATCGAGACGTTGTCGAGCGCGATCACGCCGCGATAGCGCTGCGAGACGTTCCTGACCATCGCGACCGGAGACGCATCGCCGATCATGTCGGCCATCATGGCGAGACTTGCAGACGCGCCGGCCATGCGACGTCGGGATTCCACCTGACATACGCCACGCCCGGCAATCCGCTCCTCACGGCATCGGCATGCGCAGCCAGTCTGTCCGGATCGACTCGTACACGGATGCGAAACATCAGCTTGTCACGCTCGCTGCGGGTCTCGACCGTCTTCGGCGTGAACTGCGCCTGGCTCGCCACGAACGCAACTTTCGCCGGGATCGGACGATCCGGATAGGCATCGAGCACGATCCGCGCTTCGGTGCCGATCTTGACCTTGCCGACCTCCTCGGTCGGCAGGAACACGTCCATGTAGACATAGCCGATGTCCAGCATGGTGAAGACCTTGCCGCCGGCGGCGAGAACTTCGCCGACATTGGCGAGACGATATTGAATGCGGCCGGGCTTCGGCGCGATCAAGGAATTGTCGGCGATCTGAACGGTGTAGAGCGCGACGTCGTGACGAACCGCTTCGAGCCCGCGTTCGGCTTCGAAAATCCGCGCCTGCGCGCCGGCAAGGCCGGCGGTCGCATTGTCGAGCGCCTGCTGGCGCTGATCGGCCAGCTCGCGTGTGGTCCAGCCGCTCTGCAGCAGGCTGCGGGTGCGCTCCATCTCCTGCTCGGCGAGCGTCTTCTGCGCCTGCAGTTGCGCGAGATTGGCACGGGCCTGGTCGACGACGTGCTGCGCCTGCTCGGCCTGGGCTTGCGCCTTCGACAGCGATTGCTGCAGCTCCTTCGTGTCCATCCGCGCCACGATCTGCCCGGCCTCGACGCGATCGCCGATATCGGCGCGCAGCTCGGCAACGCGCCCGGCATATTTGGTCGCGATGTCGATCTCGTCAGCCTCGATGCGGCCGTTGCTGACGCTGATGCCCACCGGCAGCGGCGGATGCAGGCGCTGCCACCAGACGTAGCCGCCACCACCGGCTGCCCCGACGGCGAGCACGAGCAGCAGAAACGGCCACAACGCCCACCTGCGCCGCGGCTGATGGGACACGGGAACAGGCACCGCCGACGAGGGAACGACAGCGCCGGGCGCAGCATGCGCATCCCGAACAGGCCGGATGTCACTGACAAGCTCGGATTCCTGCTGATTCATTCCAAAAACGCCTTCGTCGCTGAAGCAGGCGTACCGTGTGCCATACGCACGCAGAAATCCGTTGACGCAGCTCAATCGCCATCGGGCGGCACGTGCCGGCGGCTCAGCCAGCCGATCACGTTTCAGTTATGGCGTCGTTGATGCTCAAACGTTCAGCACACGCTGACCGTCGCGAGCTGTGCGGCGAGCGCCTCGCGCACGCGCGCGACGACGTCGGCATAGTCACGTCGCGCGTCCTGGCGGAACAGCCGCACGCTCGGATACCAGGGACTGTCGTCACGGCCGAGCAGCCAGCGATAGTCCGGCGTGAAGGGCAGCAAGATCCAGGTCGGCTTGCCCAGCGCGCCGGCCAGATGCGCCACGCTGGTATCGACGGTGATGACCAGGTCGAGATTGTCGATCAGCGCCGCCGTATCGACGAAGTCACGGATGTCAGCGGTGAGATCGAGAATGTCGTCGCGCGCGGCGAGCGCGGCCTTGTCGGACGGCCGAGGCTCCTTCTGCAGACTAACGAACCGCGCGCCGGTCTCGAGCAGCGGCGCGAGCGTCGGCAACGGAATCGAACGGTTGTGATCGTTGAGATGCGCGGGGTTGCCCGACCAGACCAGGCCCACCCGCAAGCGGTCATGCGGACCGAGTCGCTGTTCCCAGATCGCCCGGCGCGCCTCGGGAGGGCGCGGCAGATAGCACGGCGCAACAGGGATGGTGTCGAGCCGGGTGGCGAAGGCGAGCGGCAGGCTCGACAGCGGGCAGTGATAGTCGATGGCAGGCAGCGCATCGATGCCGCGGGCAAGGCACTGCGCCACGCCGTCCAGGCCGGACAGAAGCGGCTGCAGCGGCGCGTCCACCTCGAACACGACGCGCGCGCCCTGCGCGGCCACCAGGGCGGCGTAGCGCGAAAACTGGATCGTGTCGCCGAGCCCCTCGTCGCTATGGAGCAGGATCGTCTTGCCGGCGAGGGGCGCGTCCGCAAGCCACAGCGGCGCCTCGAAGCTGCGCTCGACGAAGCCGACGGCGCGACATTTTCGTCCCCATTCGCGCGCCGCCCAGCCACGGGCGAAGTCGCCGGTCAACAGCCGGAACAGCGCCGCGTTCCAATGCGCATCGGCCAGATCAGGCTTCAGCGCGACGGCGCGATCGAAGCTTTCGAACGCCTCTGCAAAGCGATGCAGCTCGGCCAGCGACGTGCCGCGATGATTGTGGAAATCCGCGGTCTGCGGCCGGAGCGCGATCGCCTTGTCGAACATGGCGACGGCGTCATCGTGACGGCCGAGGTTCTGCAGGATGCATCCATAGCCATTGGCGAAGTCGGGATTGTCGGGCGCCAGCACCTGCGCGCGATGGCCGAGAGTCTCGGCTTCCTGGTAGCGGCGCAGCCGCCGCAGCGCGATGCCGTTCAGGTACAGCACACCCGCCTGATCCGGCATCACTGCCAGCGACTGCCCGAAGCGCGAGATGGCCTGCTCGTAATGGCCGGCATCGAAATGAAGCGCTCCGGCCTTGTTGGCCGCCTCGACGTGATCTGGCTTGAGCTGCGCCACCTGATCGAAGGCCAGCGCCGCCTCGTCACGCCGGCCCTGGGCTTCGAGCACCTCGCCGAGACGAAACCAGGTCGCAGCACGATCGGGCGCGAGCTGCAGCAGCCGGTCACAGGCCAGCGCCGCCTCGGCGTGTCGCTGCCTCAGTTGCAGCAGTTCGCCAAGCGCATCCCAGCTCTCGATCGCGTCCGGCTGCAGCTGCAGCGCGCGATCATAGGCCTTGATCGCTTCATCGACGCGGCCGGAGCCCCGCAGCGCCTGCGCCAAGCCGACGAAGGACTCCGCTGCGGACATGTCCTGCCGAACGGCGCGGGCAAACCACTCGATCGCATCATCGACGCGCTTGAGCGCCAGGCAGACCTGTCCCATCGCACGCAGCGCGTCGAGCGAGGCCGCGTCCAGCGTCAGCGCGCGGCGGCACGCATCCTCGGCCTGCGCGAGCCGGCCGGCGCGCAGCAGCCGCAGCGCGGCGGCGCACAGCGCATCGGGCGTATCGGTGTGGCCCATCGATCCGGATCTGACCGGAGGCTTGCCGGCAGGCCGGCGCTGCTTGTGCTTCATCAGGGGATCTCTGCGCTCGTGCTGCAAGCGGTAGATGATTCCCCGATGTGCGGAAAGATTGGGCCGTCGTCAGGCGACCGGTGCCGGCGCCAGCGGCACCGCCTCGAGTCCTCCGAAGCGGCGCTCGCGGCTGCGGAACGAGGCGAGCGCCTGCGCGAGATCTGCGGCATCGAAATCGGGCCACATCCGCTGGGTGAAATGCAGCTCGGCATAGGCGCCTTCCCAGAGCAGGAAATCGGACAGGCGCTGCTCGCCGGAGGTGCGGATGATCAGATCGACGTCGCGCAAGCCGGCTTCGCCGGTCACGAGGTCGGAGAACGCCGCACGCGTCAGGCCGTCGATTTCGCGGGCCTTCGCCGCGGCCTCGAGGATCGCGTCGCGCGCCGAATAGTCGACGGCGATGCGCAGATGCAGGGTGCTGCCGTCGCGGGTTGCCGCCTCGGCCCGGCCGATCGCGTCGGCGATGCCGCCGGGCAACCGGTCGCGACGGCCGATCACGGTGAGGCGGACGCCGTTGCGTACCAGCGACTCCACCTCGCTGGCGAGATAGACCCGCAACAGCGCCATCAAGGCGGCGACCTCGGCACGTGGGCGTCGCCAATTGTCGCTGGAGAACGCATACAGCGTCAGCGTCCCAATGCCCTGGTCGGGCGCGGCTTCGACGACGCGCCGGATCGCCTCGACCCCCGCCTCGTGCCCGCGCAGCCGCGACAGGCCCTTGCGCGTCGCCCAGCGGCCGTTCCCGTCCATGATGATGCCGACATGCAGGCCATCCACCACAGCAGGCGATTTAGGTTGCAGACTACTTTGCATTGCAAAGCTCCAGGTCGAAAAAGTGCGATGCGCGATTCAGATGCGGCCCGGGATCAGGCCGACCGACGATGGCGTATGTTCCTTGCCGGCAGCCGCCGCGGCGTCGCGGACGAGGCGCTCGAGCACGGCGAGATAATCGAGGAAGCGGCGGCGTCCCGCCTTGGTCAGCCGGCAGGTGGTATGTGGGCGATTGCCCTCATAGCCCTTGGTGACCTCGACGAGACCGGCTTCCTGCAACACCTGCAGATGGCGGGACAGATTGCCGTCCGTCAGCCCGCAGAGCTGCTTGAGGTCGGCAAAAGCGAGACCCTTCGGGTGCGCCATCAGCGAGGTGAGCAGGCCGAGCCGTGCCTTCTCGTGGATGACGCGATCGAGGCCGTCATAGGAGAACGGCGCGCTGCCGTCAGTCTTCGACATCGGACTCTCCGGTCGCAAAATACAGAATGCCCGCCATCAGCCCCTGTCCGATCGCGAACGGAAGCCCCATCGTCCATGGCGACAGCGCATGCGTGGCGCTGCCGACCAGCAGCACGGCGAAGCCGGCCATGAAATAGAACGCCCCGGCAAGCGCCACCGTGCGTGGCAGCGAGCGCACCGACGCGAACACGCCGAGCGACATCAGGATCTGCCACAGGCCCGGCAGCATCCACAGCGCCTCCGGCGCGAACTTCCACAGCAGCACCGCGAGCAGGACGCCAGCGATGCCCGCTGGCAGGAACTGCTCGACCGCCTGATGAATCATCGCGTCCGCAAGGCCGGAATGATGCCGGCGCGACCGCGCCCGCATCTCGAACCAGATCATCGTCAGCGACACGCAGGCTGCCGCCGCCCATCCGAGCAGGAACGTCCACGCGTCGGCCGTCGGGTCGCGCAGAAACAGCTGCTGAAGCAGCGCAGTGACCAGCGCTACGGCCGAGGTCGCGGCCATCGTCGCCGGCCCGTAGCCGCGAAATGCCGTGCCCGCCGCAAGCTGGCTGCGGATCGCGATGATGTCCGCCAGCGCCTTATCGAGGTCGCGCATGTCTCACCTGAGGCCCGGAACGGCTCGTTTAACTTTGCAATACAAAGTATATACGAACGCAAAGTCGATGCAAGCCCGCGCGATTCCGGAAGCGCGCCTGCGTCAGCCGCTTGGCCGCGCGTGCCGACCCGCTCCGTAGAGGCGTCAGTAATACTGATAGCGGTGCACGCGGCGCGGCGGCGGCATGTCGACATAGACCGAGGGGCCGCGGCGGGCAGGATCGAACGCGACGCGCGGATTGATGCCACAGCCTGCATTGCGCCCGGAGGCACTCGCCCGGCATTGCTCGAAGGTCTGATAGGAGCAGTCGCCGGGGTAACCGACGCCTCGGCCCTGCACACACCAGGGATAGTCGTAACCGCCTGCGGAGGCCGGCGCGATACCGCCACCAAGTGCAACGCCGACGAGGCCGGCTGCCATCATCATAACCTTGCGCATGATCTGTTCCTCTTTTGGCCGGAGGGTTGCACCACACCGGCATGGTCAAAAAACGACAAATCGGCGGAACGGATCACCAACCAAGGCCGTGACGTGTCGCATGCGCGGCACGTCACCTTCAGCCCTCGACGCCCGTCTCGCGGGCCGGCGCCTCATCGAAGACCCGTCGCGGCACGCGGCCCAGCGATTGCGGCGTCGCCAGGTCGACTCATTCGACCTTCAGGCCGGCGAACTCGACGACCTTCTTCCACTTCTCGGTCTCGGCGGCGATCTGGGCGCCGAACTGCTCCGGCGACTGGATCAGCGGCTCGCCGCCGAGATCGACCAGACGGGCCTTGATCTCGGGCTCGGCCAGGATGGTGTTGACCTGCTTGTTGAGCTTCTCGACGATCTCCTTTGGCGTGTTCTTCGGCGCGCCGATGCCGAACAGCGCGCTCGCCTCGTAACCGGGTACGGTCTCGGCGACGGCCTGGACGTCCGGCAATTGCGGCGAACGCTGCTGCGTGGTGACGCCGAGCGCTCGCAACGAGCCGGAGCGGATGTGCTGGATGATGGAGGGCATGTTGTCGAAGATGACCTGCACCTGGCCGCCGAGCATGTCGGTGATCGCGGGCGCCGCGCCGCGATAGGGCACGTGTTGCATCTTGGTTCCGGTCATCGCCATGAACATCTCACCCGACAGATGCACCGAGGTGCCGTTGCCGGACGAGGCCATGTTCACCTTGCCGGGGTTTGCCTTGAGATAGGCGATGAACTCGGCGACGTTCTTGGCCTCGATGTCCTTGTTGACGGTCATCACGTTGGGGACGCGGTTGAACGAGGCCACCGGCGCGATGTCGCGGACGAAGTTGAACTTGAGATTGGTGTAGAGGCTCGCATTGATGTAGTTGGCCGGATTGACCAGCAGCACGGTGTAGCCGTCGGCCGCCGCGTTCACGACGGCATCGGTGCCGATATTGTTGCCGGCCCCCGGCTTGTTCTCGACGATGAACTGCTGACCGAGCGTCTCGGACAGCCGCTGGCCGATCAGCCGCGCTAGGATGTCGGTCGCGCCGCCCGGAGGATAACCCACCACGAAGCGGACGGGACGGGTGGGATAGTCGGCCGCGGACGCCTTGCGAACGCCAGCGATGGACGGGACGGCGGAGGCGATCAGACCAAGCGCGGTACGACGTGAAATCATGCGTTTCCTCAGGCATTATCGTTGAGCGGCGGTTAACGAGCCGCCGGGATCGATTGTAGCAGAGTGCCGCGATTGCGGCGAGATCGATGCCCCATCAGGAGGGAAGAGCCCATGCCGGTCAAGGTCGATGCGCTCGATCATCTGGTCATCAATGTCGCCGACGTGGACCGCACGACGGCGTGGTACCAACAGGTGCTGGGCATGACGGTCCAGGTGTTCGATCCCGGACAAGGCAAGGCGAGGCGCACGTCGCTGCTATTCGGGAACCAGAAGATCAACGTGCGACCGAAGGACGCGGACAAGGTCGATTGGTTCACGGCCGACCATGTCGCGGCCGGCAGCGACGACCTCTGCTTCCTCACCACCAGCACCCCCGACGAGGTGGTGGCGCATCTCAGTGCGCTCGGGATCGCCATCGAGGAAGGCCCGGTCGCCAAGCAGGGCGCGCGCGGCACGCTGCGGTCGGTGTATTGCCGCGACCCCGACGGCAGCCTGATCGAGATCTCGTCGTATCAGGATTGAGCCGAGGCCGCCCTTAGGTCATTTCGTCACGGTCTCGCCGCTCTTGTCCATTTTCGCGATGATCTCGCTGCGCGACCATCCGGTCAGTTGCGCGAGATCCGTCGCCTGCGTGGCGAAACGCGCGGCGAGACTGTCCCGGTAGGTCTTCGCCGCGGCACAGGACGCCTCGCCGCGCCAGGGATGGTGCTGGACATAGCGACCCTGGAAATTGCTGCGGTCCTTGGTCTCGGCGAAGACGATGTCCTCGGGGAAGGACTTCGCATCGTAGCGCACGTGCAGCCGGGTCACGAAGGCGCTGGCTCCGGCCGTGCCCCGGCGGAGACTGAAGGCGGTGTCATCGTCGCTGCCGATCCAGCGCGCGCCGAGCTCGACCAGTTCCTTGTTGCTCATGGGATCGGCGGCGCAGGGGTCGCACCATCCCATGTCCCAGGCATATTCCACGAACACCGCCTGCATGTTCTCGCGCGCGACCGCCCGCTCGAACAGCGCCTTGTAGAACGGCCCGAACTCGTCCTTCACATAGAGCGGAACATCGATATCGGATGGGATCTTCACCGTTCGATAGTTGGCCGCCTCGATGCGGCCGCTCCTGGTGAGCGCATAGATGATCAGGTCCTGCGGTCCCCTGGCGTTGACCGTGCCGAGCCGCAGCGGCACCATGAACTTGGCGCTCCGGTAGCGCACCTGCAGGGGCCGCAGGGAGCCGTTGCCGATCCCCTTCATCCGCTCGGCATTGACCTTCGCGACGAAGAACCGCATGCCCTGCCTGATGTAGCTGCCGAGCACGGCCTCGGCGCCTTGCGGGATGCGATAGTCGTTGTCGGTCAGCCAGCGCGTCAGTCCGTCGCTCTCCTGCGCCGACAGGATCAGCACGTCGTATTCGGCGACGTCGTAGCTGGCCTCGACGGTGACGCCGTAGTTCCGCCGGGTCATTTCGTAGACAGCGCCTGCCATCATCGGCGCCGCCGGCATCGCCCGCGCCGCAACGACGACCGGCGCGCATGGATCGGCATCATGATATTCGACCAGCCGCGGCGCGGTGTATTTGTCGAGATGGTCGATGGTCTTCGGCTCGACCACGCCGATCTGCTTGCGCTCGATGAAGGTCGGCACGGGGACGACCACCGCGAACTCCTTCACGTCGCCCTCGAAGTCGCTGGCCATCGTGATCGCCGTCTGCTCGCCGTCGCGGGCCAGCACGACCTTCGATGACTGGTTGAACAGCTTCGCGTCGGCCTGGGCGACATAGAAGCCGCAAAAGGCATTCGCGGGCGCCATCGCTGCGTTCGCCAGGATCGCGGCGGCCGCGACGCCGGTGCGGAAGAGCTTGCTGTAACGCAGGGTCATGTCGACACTCCTTCGGGAACGGGCGAACGCCAGGAAAAGCGGGTCTCAGGGACGAGCCGGTCGAGCAGCAGCGTGAGCGGCGACAGCGCGATCAGCGACACGTAGAGCGCCGGCCGCATCTGCATGGCGAAGGTGAGGTAGTGCGCCGCGACCGCAACGCTCAGCGCGAACAGCAGCCGGCCGACGCGCGAGTCCGGCGAGGTGCGCGGGTCGGAGATCATGAAGAAGGTGAAGATCAGCAGCGAGCCGCTCTGCAACTGATGCAGCGGAATCGCCAGGGGATCGCCGAGCCAGGCGGCACGCAGCAGCAGCAGTGCGGCATGGCTGGCGAAGAAATAGACTGCGATGTCCGCGCGTCGGGAGGCGCCGAGCACCAGGATCGCGAAGAAGCCGGCGAGGCTCGCGAACCAGATCTCCGTCCCCCATTGGCCGGGCGAGATCCACACGCCCTTGGAGCTGAACAGCAGCACCACGATCGCCAGCCCCGCCGGGTTGAACACGTGCTTGCCGTCGACGCGCAGCACGAATTTCGAGCCGATGGCGATCACGGCTGCCGCCGCATGCAGCCACAGCGCGTCGGCGCGCAACAGCAGGCTGAGCGACAGGCCGGTGATCAGCGGTGACTTGAGATCGAGCGGCGCGCCGGAGATGCGGCAGCAGACCACTTGCGCGAGCAGCGCCATGGCGACCGCGACCACGCTCGCTGCGGGACGCGCGCCGAAATCGATCATGGCGAAATTGATCGCCAGCAGCGTCGCCAATGCCGCGATCTGGAAATAGCGGGCATCGGGCAGCCGCCATGGTCGTGGCTCGGCCTGCATGCAAACCTCCGGGCGTGTCTTGCCGCGCCATTGGTCGCCCGCGAACGGAGACGGGTTCAATCCCGATTTGATCGCGGCGACGCAAGGTGGCAGAAGATGACGACGAGAACGAAGCGGCCGGAGACAGGCCGTACTCAAGAACGACGGGAGCGAAGATGAAGGGAACGACAATGGCAGCGGGCACGGTGACGCCGTTCGACGGCATGGACGTGCCGTGGCTGTTGAAGCTGCGCAGCGACACCCGGCGCGATCATCCGTTCCTGATCTCGGCGCCGTTCGATGCACCGGCGCGCCGCTGGACCTATGGCGCGTTTCACGAGCGTGTCGGCGCATTGGCGGCCGGGCTGGCTAAGCGCGGCGTGCAGCCCGGCGATGCCGTGCTGATCCATCTCGACAATTGCATCGAGGCGATGCTTGCCTGGTTTGCCTGCGTTGAGCTGGGCGCGCTCGCCGTCACGACCAACACGCGCTCGGCAGCCGCCGAGATGAGCTATTTCGCGGAGCACTGTCGCGCGGTGGCTGCGATCACGCAGCCCGCCTATGCCGAGATGATCGCAGCGCGTTGCCGCGGTCTCAAATGGATCGCCGTGATCTCGCACGATCCGGGTCAGGCGGAGGCGTCGGCCGTCGAACGAGGCGAGCGCTTCGAAGCGCTGTTTGCCGACAGCGCCGATCGGCCGCGGCGGCCGGCCGATCCGCTGGCGCCGTGCAGCGTGCAATACACCTCGGGCACGACATCGCGGCCGAAGGCGGTGCTGTGGACGCATGCCAACGCGCTGTGGGGCGCCAAGGTCAACGCCGTCCATGAGGATCTGCATCAGGGCGACGTGCACCAGACCTATCTGCCGCTGTTCCACACCAACGCGCTGGCCTATTCGATGCTTGCCACACTCTGGGTCGGCGCGACCTGCGTGATCCAGCCGCGCTTCTCCGCGCGCCGGTTCTGGAGCGCGGCGCTCGAGCATGGCAGCACCTGGACCTCGACCATCCCGTTCTGCATGAAGGCGCTGCTCGACCAGGAGGTACCGAAGCATCACAAGTTCCGGCTGTGGGGCACGGCGGTGTCCGAGCCGCCCGCCTTCGCCAAGTTCGGCATCAAGATCATCGGCTGGTGGGGCATGACCGAGACCATCACCCATGGCATCGTCGGCGAGGTCGATCAGCCGAACGCGCCGATGTCGATCGGCCGCGCGGCGCCGGAATACACCATCCGCATCACCGACGATGACGGCCGGCCGACCGAGGTCGGCGCCACCGGCAATCTCGCCATCAAGGGCGTGCCCGGCCTGTCGCTGTTCGCCGAATATCTCTACAACGACGAAGCGACGCGCACGAGCTTCGATGCCGACGGCTTCTTCCTGACCGGCGACCGCGTCACGCGCCTGCCCGACGGCTTCATCAAGTTCGGCGATCGCACCAAGGACATGCTCAAGGTCGGCGGCGAGAACGTCGCGGCGTCCGAGATCGAGCAGGTCATCATCACCGTGCCCGGCGTACGCGAGACCGCCGTCGTCGCCAGGAAGCATCCGATGCTGGACGAGGTGCCGGTCGCGTTCGTGATCCCGCAGCCCGGGATCGCGCGGGACGAACTGCCCGAGAAGGTGCTGGCCGCCTGCCGCGCCGGGCTCGCCGACTTCAAGGTGCCGCGCGAGGTCAAGCTGGTCGACGAGATGCCGCGCTCGACCCTGGAGAAGGTCGCAAAGGCGGAGCTGCGCAAGCTGCTGGATTGAGCGCCGCGTCAGCCCATCGTGACGCGGATCGGCAGCTTCTTTGGTCCGTTCACGAACGTTGCCCGCGTCATCAGCACCGGCCCCGCCGGCGACAGCGATGTGAGCCGCGGCAGCAGTTCCTCGAACAGGATGCGCATCTCGAGCTTGGCAAGATGCTGGCCGAGGCAGAGATGCGCGCCATAGCCGAACGCGACGTGGCGGTTCGGCTTGCGGTCACAGCGGAACGTGTCGGGCTGCTCGAACACCGCCTCGTCGCGATTGCCGGACGCGTAGCACAGCATCAGCCAGTCGCCCTTGGCGATCCTGCGTCCGCCGAGCTCGGTGTCGGCGGTGGCGCTGCGCATGAAATGCTTGACCGGCGTCATCCAGCGGATCGCCTCGTCGACGAGGCCCGGGATCAGCTCGGGATTGGCTTTGACGCGCGCGAACTGCTCGGGATCTTCCGCCAGCGCCCAGATCGCGCCTGCCGTGGACGACGACGTCGTGTCGTGACCCGCGGTCGCCACGATCATGTAGTAGCTGGTGCGGTCGTGCAGCGGCATGTCCTCGCCATTGATCCTGGCGTTGGCAATGACGGTGGCGAGATCGTCGCGCGGATGAGCCTTGCGGTCTTCGGTGATGCGCTGGAAGTAGGCGGCGAAATCGGCCACCACCGCCTGCAGCATCGCCGCGAACACCTCGGCCGACAGCGCCTCCCGCACCCGCGCCGTGTCCGGATCCTGCGGGCCGAACAGCTCCTGCGTCAGCTTGAGCATGCGCGGCTCGTCCTCCTCCGGCACGCCGAGAATCTCCATGATCACGTGCAGCGGATAATGGAGCGCGACGTCGGCGACGAAATCGCAGACGCCGCCATTCGCCGCGGCCTTCGCCGCCATGCGGCCGACGGTCGCCCGCGCGATCTCGCGAATGCGCGGCTCGAACTTGGCGATGTTGGCCGGCATGAACCAGCCCTGCGTCAGCGCGCGATATTTCGGATGGTCCGGCGCATCCATCTGCACCAGCGAACGCACGAGATTGGGCTGGCCGGTAATCTTGTGAACGCGCTCCAGCACCGCCTTGTTGGTCAGCGTGGTCGCACGGTCGGCATTGTGGAACAGATCGTTCTGACGGCTGATGGCGAGAATGTCAGCGTGCCGCGTCACCACCCAGAACGGATCGAACGCATCGAGCTCGGCCCGCCCGAGCGGATTGTTGGCGCGCAGCCAGCGATAGGCATCATGGATGCGGTGGTCGGCATAACAGGCCGGATCGACCAGCGCGGCGGCGATGTGCCCGGGAATGACCTCGCCGGCCTGTTCGGCTGCGCCCATGCTGCTCCTCCCGCCTTTCACCGATTGGCGGGTAGGATAGTGCGCCTCGGCCGAGATGCACTTGCGTCGAGCGGCTACCCTCGGGCGATGGATGCGCTCTCAGGCGATCGCGTCAATGCGCGCCCATCGCGACCGGGCGGAACGCCTGTAGCAGCTGCTGGTCGAGCTTCGGGCCCATGTTCTCCATGATCTGGAACGCGCGCGCATGGGTGAAGGCCGGCCGATAGGCGCGGTGCTCGATCAGCGCGGCGTAGATGTCCACGATCGTGGTGAGGCGCACGATGTCGCTGATCTGCTCGTTGTGCAGCGCGTCGGGATAGCCGGAGCCGTCGAGGAATTCGTGGTGATGCAGGATGACGTCGAGCATCTCCGGCGGGAAGCCGCCCTGCCGCCACAGCGCCTCGTAGCCGCGGCGCGGATGCTGGCGAAGCAGCGCGATCTCTTCCGCCGTCAGCTTGCCCTGCTTGTCGAGGATCGCGACCGGGATGAACGCCTTGCCGACGTCGTGCAGCAGCGCCGCGCGGACCAGCCGGCGCTGGTCGTCGTCGCGCATGCCCAGATGAATCGAGAAGCCGACCGCAAGGCCGGTCACGAACAGGCAATGCCGATAGGTGTCGTTGTGATGACAGCCGACCACGGTCATCCATTCGCGCAGCGAGGAGTGCTTGATCGCCTTCAGGATCTTGTTCTCGGCCGCGACGATGTCCTCCATCGTCAGATGCGCGCCGGTGGGCAGCTTCTCGAAGATCTTGACCATGATGGCCTGCGCGGCCTCGACGCCGCGATTGAGCAGCTTGCCGCGATCGGTCTCGTCATAGCCGTCGTCGGCGGGAAGCGCCGAGCGGATGCGCTGCAGCACGTCGGCGGGGCTGAACGGCCGCGCGATGGTATCGGTGGCGCCGAGCGCCCATGCCTGCATGGTGGCGTGGTGCAGCGCCTCCGCGAGCACGAACAGCCGCGGCACGTCGCTATAGGCGCGTGACGACAGCTTCTTGCGCACCCGCTGCACGCTCTCGGGCGAACGCAGGTTGATGTCGACGATGACGCCGGAGAAGCGGTTGCCGGGGTTCTCGGGGATTTCGGTGGTCGGCATCATGTCGACGTCGCCGACCGAGCGCAGGATGCGCGCCAGCTCGCTGCTCTGGTCACCGCGATCCGACGCGAGCAGGAGATGGCGCCTGTTCGCGGTCTGGGTCACGGTCTGCTTGGCTGTCGCGCTCATACGTGCTCGCCCCCTGCGGTTTGCTGCCCATGCAAGTTACCGGGATACGGGTTCGTCGCGGCTTAAGCCGATCATTCAAGCTGTATCGTTTCAGGTGAGCGAGACGTTAAGGGGATCATTCAAATCGTGCCGCGCGGGAACCTGACCGCAGCGCAAAAAAGAACCGCCGGAGACGAGCTCCGGCGGTTCCCAGATACAGGAATGGTCTCGCGGCGACGCTAGGCCTTCATCGCCGCCTTGACCGCTGCGGCGGTGATCGGCAGCGAGCGCAGCCGCGCGCCACAGGCATTGTAGATGGCGTTGCCGAGCGCCGGCGCGACCACGGTCACCGCAGGCTCGCCGACGCCGGTCGCCTTCTCGCCATTGGCGATCACGGCGATCGCGACCTCCGGCACCTGGCTCATCCGCAGCGGCGTGTAGCTGTCGAAATTGGTCTGCTCGATGCCGCCGTCCTTCAGCGTCGCCTTCTCGTACATCGCCAGCGACAGCCCCCACAGCGCCGCGCCCTCGACCTGGGCGCGGATGTTGTCGGGATGCACCTGGGTGCCGACATCGGTCGCCACCGTGAGCTTCTTCACCGTGACCGCGCCCGTGGGCGCAACCGCGACATGGGCGACGCACGCCGTCCAGCTCGCCGTGGCACGCTCCTGCGATGAAACGCAGGAGACGCCCATGCCTTCGCCTGGCGGGAGCTTCCTGGCGCCGTAGCCGGACAGGCCCATCGCCGCCAGCAGCGTGTTGCGCAATCGCTGCGCGCCGCCGTCGTTCTTGCCCTTGCCGTCGAGCAGCGCAATGCGGAACTGCGCCGGGTCCTGCCCCGAGGCCACCGCGATCTCGTCGATCATGCTCTCGACCGCCCAGAACGTCCAACCCGGCGCCACCGAACGGAGTTGTCCCGATGGCGTCGCATTATGCGCGAGCTCGTTCTTGATCGCGCGCACATGGTGATTGGGCACGGTGTAGAAGAAGTCGGCGCCATTGACCGTGAACGAGTCGAGCGGGCCCTTCTTGTCGACCGAGGGCGACAGGAAGTCCGGGATGCCCCAGCGCGCCGTCGGCCAGGCCGAGACGACGTCATGGCTGAGCGCGATCAGCTTGCCGTTGCTGTCGAGCCCGGCCTTGACCTTCTGGTAGGTGAGCGGCCGCGAGTAGTCCATCGTCATGTCGTTCTCGCGGGAGTAGATCACCTTGACCGGCTTGCCGACCGCCTTGGCCGCCTGCACCGCCGGCACCATCATGTCGGCATCGAGCCTGCGGCCGAAGCCGCCGCCGAGCCAGGCCTGGTGCATCACGACGTATTTCGGATCGATCCCGGCCGCAGCCGCCGCAATCGCGCCGGAACGGGTCGCGAACTGATTGCCGGTGTAGATGTGCAGGATGTCACCCTTGAACTCGGCGGTCGCGTTCATCGGCTCCAGCGGCGCATGGATGTTGATGCTGGTGGTGTACTCCGCCTCCAGCACCTTGGCCGCGCCCGACATCGCTGCAACTGGATCGCCGTCCTTGACGAAGAACTGCCCGGCATCGTCCTGCGCCTGCAGCCGCATCGCCTCGGTGATGATGGTGTCGGTGCTGACATTGGCATAGGGGCCTTTGTCATAGCTGATCTTGAGCGCGTCCGCCGCCTTCCTGGCGTTGGCATAGGTGTTGGCGACCGCCACCACCCAGCCCGAGGTCGAGCCGGTCTTGTCGTCGAGCGTCACCGCCTTGATGAAGCCCGGCACCTTCTTGGCCTCGGAGTCGTCGACCGCCGTGACCGTCGCGCCGAAGCGCACCGGCGGCGTGACGACCTTGCCGTAGACCATGCCCGGCAGCATCGTATCGATGCCATATTTCGCCGTGCCGTTGGTCTTGGAGGGAATGTCGAGCTGCGGCACCGAGACGCCGATCATCGTGTACTGATCGGGCGTCTTCAGCGTCAGCGCCTTCAATTCGTCAGGCGTGAAGCTCTTGGTGATCTTGCCGCTCCTGACGATCTCGGCGTAGCTCATCTGCTTCTTGGACTTCGGATGCATCACGACGCCGTCGCGCACCACGAGCTCCTTGGCCGGCACGCCCATCGCGGTCGCAGCGGCCTCGGTGAGCGCGATGCGGCCCGCGGCGCCGGCGCGGCTCATGGCATCGAAGTTCATCATCGTGCTCCAGCTGCCGCCCGTGATCTGGGCGCCGAGCACGGGATCGTTGAACTTCGGATCGTTGGAGGCGAGCTGGACCCGCATGTCCTTCCAGGCCGCGCCGAGCTCCTCGCAGACGATCTGCGCCATGGTGGACGCAATGTGCTGGCCCATGTCGGCCTTGCCGCAGGTCACGGTGACCAGGCCATCCGGCGCGATCGCATACCAGACGCTGGGTTCGAAATTGGCCGGCGCCGCGGCCGCCAGTGCGCTGTCGGCGAGGCCGGCATAGCCGAGCACGAGGCCGGTGGCGGCGGTGCCGACCAGAAAGGAGCGGCGGCTGAGATCGGTCGCGACCGAGGAATTGGTTTTGACGTGCTGGTTCATGTCGCTCTCCGGTCGCTCGAGTTGGACGCGGTGCGCATTTCGGACGCGGCGCGCTGGATCGCCTTCTGAATCCGCGAATAGGTCATGCAGCGGCAGAGATTGCCGTCCATATGCGCGACGATCTCCTCCTTGGTCGGGCTCGTGGTCTTGGCGAGCAGCGAGGCCGCCTGCATGATCTGGCCGGACTGGCAGTAGCCGCATTGCGGCACCTGCTCGGCGATCCACGCCTTCTGCAAGGGATGATCGCCCTTCTGCGACAGCCCCTCGATGGTGGTGATCTTCTTGTTCGCGACGTCGCCGACCATGGTCTGGCACGAGCGCACGGCCTCGCCGTTGACATGCACGGTGCAGGCGCCGCACAGCCCGGCGCCGCAGCCGAACTTGGTGCCGGTCATCTGCAACTGCTCGCGGATGACCCATAGCAGCGGCGTGTCGTGCGCCGCGTCGACGGACATGGTCCGCCCGTTGATGGTGAGATTGGGCATTTGGTTTCTTCCCCGCCCGGCGTGCGACTTCGCTTACGGCGAAGTTCGGTTTTATCGATTCGCTGGGACCCACCGGATAGATGCCAGCCATCATAAGAATGATCGCGTTGCGACGGCGACGCAACGGGATTTGAACGCCGGCCTGCCACATGAAACGGCATTTGCGTTGTGCAGCGCGAACGATGCTGGGCTGGTGACGCCGGGCACGCTAAGAAGGTGCGGCCAACGCCGACAGCGAAAGGAGATTTCAGCCCATGAGACCATCCGTACGTATGACGCTGTGCCTGGCTGCGGCCATGCTGCCGAGCCTGTCGGCCCTAAGCCCTGCTGCGGCGGGGCAGACGCTCGGCGTCGCCGACGCGCCTTTCACAGCGACGTTATCCAACGTCGCGCCGCTTGCCTTCGGCATGGATGTCGGTGAGACATCGCGCGTGCTGGAGCAGCCGTTGATCTATCTGAACGGCGCGCCCGGCAACGAGACCTTTCTGGCACTGCGTAATCTCGGCGGCAGCGGACTGGTCCCGCACCATCACCGCCTCTACCTGAAGTTCCGCAGGGGACGGCTGACCGGCTGGAAAGAGGACTACGGCACCAACTGGATGTGGCGCTGACGCGCGCCTGACGACCGCAAGAGGACAGAACGTGGGACAAGATATCAAGCTGACGGCATCCGACGGCTTCCAGCTCGGCGCCTATCGCGCCGATCCGACGGGAACTGCAAAGGGCGCGCTGGTCGTCATCCAGGAGATCTTCGGTGTCAACCATCACATCCGCAACGTCTGCGACCGCCTCGCCGCCGCGGGTTACGTTGCCATCGCGCCGGCGATATTCGACCGCGTCGAGCCCGGCTTCACCTCAGGCTATTCGCCCGACGAGATCGCGGTCGCGCGCAAGTTCGTCGCCAATCCGGATTGGGCGGCCTTTTTGCGCGACACCCAGGCCGCAATCGACGGCGTGAAGAATGTTGGGCCGGTCGGCATCATCGGTTTCTGCCTCGGCGGCAGCATCGCCTATGCGGCTGCGACCAAGCTGTCGGGCCTCCGCGCTGCCGTCGGCTATTACGGCGGCGCTGTCGCGCGGTTCGCCGACGACAAGCCGACGGTGCCGACCCAGCTACATTTCGGCGAGAAGGACGCGGGCATCCCCTTGCGCGACGTCGAGGCCATCAAGGCCAAGCGGCCGGACGTCGAGATCTTCGTCTATCCCGGCGCACAGCACGGGTTCGGTTGCGACGAGCGCGCCAGCTACGACCAGCCGAGCGCCGATCTTGCCTGGACGCGCAGCCTGGCGTTCTTTGCGCAGCACCTGCACTGAACGTCCAACCACCGTCATTGCGAGGAGCCTCGCGTCACTCAGCGTCAGGTCGACGCAGGTGCTCAGGTAGGCGTTGAGCCGCAATCACTCGTGCGGAGATCAGAACCAGCGCTCGCCGACCTGGATGGTGTCGCCCGGCTTGAGCGAGGTGCCGAGCGGCACCTCGTAGCGCGCGGCCCCGGAAGCATCGGTGTGGGTCAGGGTGACGACGTCGCGCCGCGCCCGAGGCGAGAAGCCGCCGGCGATCGCGATCGCGCTCTCCACCGTCATGTTGGGCACGTAGGGGTATTGGCCGGGCGCCTGCACCTCGCCGAGGATGAAGAACGGGCGATAGGCTTCGATCTCGACGGCCACCGAGGGCTCGCGGATGTAGCCGTTGCGCAGCTTGGCGGTGATCTCGGCAGCGAGGCCGGCGGTGGTGCGGCCGCGCGCCGGCACGCTGCCGATCAGCGGCATCGTGATCGATCCGGACGCATCGATCGCATAGGTGTTGGTCAGGCCCTCCTGGCCGTAGACGACGACGCGCAGCTTGTCGCCGGCGTCGAGATGATAGGCGGAGTCGCGGCGCGCTGGCGCATAGCCGGCGGGAACGACATAGGCGCCTGCGCCGGTGGCGGCAGCGAACGAGTTGCGCAGCGCCGGGATCGCCCCGCCCTGCCCGGTGGCGGCAACCGGGCCGGTGGAAGGCGTTCCATAGGCCATCGCGTCGAGATCGCTCTGCGGCTGGACGGCAGCGACGGGGGAGATCGTCTGCATGCAGCCCGACAACAGGATCGCGGACAGGACGGCAATGACCGGAACAAACAACGCGCGCACTCGAACAATCCTTGAATGAGGATGTGCGCTAGTCATGCGCGGTTAAGGTTAACAAACCGTTGGCGCGTGTAGTCCCCGTCGCAAGCGGGCGACGGTCAAAGCCGCCCGAAAAAATCCCCCTCCCACGGCGTGGGAGAGGGATCCGATGTTCACCGTGATCGGGCGCGCTCAGCCTGCCTATGCGCTCACGCCGACTCCGATCGGGCACGCGACGCCCGTTCCGCCCAGGCCGCAATATCCGGCCGGATTCTTGGCCAGGTACTGCTGATGATAATCCTCGGCGAAATAGAACGGCCCTGCCGGGACGATCTCCGTCGTAATCGCTCCGAGCCCCTTGGCGCGCAGCGCCGACTCGTAGGCCGTCTTCGACGCCTCGGCCGCCTCGCGCTGCGCGTCGCTGAACGTGTAGATCGCCGAGCGATATTGCGTGCCGACGTCGTTGCCCTGACGCATGCCCTGGGTCGGGTCGTGGCTCTCCCAGAACGTCTTCAGGAGGCGCTCGTAGGACATGATCTTGGGATCGAACACCACCAGCACGACCTCCGTGTGCGCCGTCTGCCCCGAGCACACCTCCTCGTAGGTCGGGTTCGGCGTATGGCCTCCGGCATAGCCGACGGCGGTGACGTGGATGCCGTCACCGAGCTGCCAGAACTTGCGCTCCGCGCCCCAGAAGCAGCCGAGCCCGAACACGGCCTGCTCGAGGCCGTCCGGATAGGGCGGCAACAGGCGGCGACCGTTGACGAAATGCGTCGCGGCGGTGGGGATCGGCTGGGCGCGGCCGGGCAGCGCCTCGGCGGCAGACGGCATGACAGGGGCTTTGCGCATGAAGAACATGGGATGTCTCCGCTCATGGCCAGCGCCCGCGGGACGGCCCACGGCGCGATGACCTCTTGTCAGGGGAATATATAGGGCTCTACGGGTCCGGCAGTAGCGCTGTTACGCCGCGCCAGCGGTTCCCGCGCCGCGCTGCCAGCGGAATCCAAGACAGCTGCCGGCGCGGCGAGACGAACAGCCGCGCTCAGTCGCGCCCGTAGCCGATCAGCGGCTTGCGCGGCCGGAACAGCAGCATCAGCAGGATTCCGAGCAGGCCAAGCACCGCAAACACTGGCTGATCCAAAAATACCTTGACGATCCACTCCCACAGGAACGGGGCCTTGGCCTCGATCCAGGCCTTGAAGGCGGCCTGGCTCGCCTGGTGGACGTCGTTCCAGAGCTGGCCGAAACGGGTGAACTGCAGGGTCTGGTCGGCCACCCAGCGCGCGCCGTCATAGACCAGGAAGATGAAGCTTCCGGCCAGCAGCAACAGCCCTACCAGACGGAAAAAACCGCGGATCATGCCTCACCTGCCCTCTCTCGCTCGCCCTTGCGGGCAGCAAGGCCATAGCGGGGGCCCCGCAGAAATTCAACCTCGTCAGGGGCTTAGAAGCGGGTTTTGGTCGATTCCGGCCGCCGCGGGCGCGCCGAGACCGTTGACGCTCGGCAGGGCTGCCCCTATAAGGTCGCCATTGGCGGTGGGCGCAATCCCGCCGCCGCTGTTCTTTGAGCAGCGCCGATCCGCCGAGCATCCGCTCCGGTCATGGCATTCTCAGAGAGGCGTCCGAACAACCCACCGCGTCGATGGGGCCGCGTCAAGCGGGCCGCGCGCGTACCCGCAAGAGCGGCGACTGCTCGCCGCCGAAGGATATTTGAGAGCATGGCCAACACGACCTCCGCGAAGAAGGCGACGCGCAAGATTGCCCGCCGCACCATCATCAACAAGTCGCGCCGCACCCAGATGCGCGGCGCGGTTCGCTCCGTCGAGGACGCGATCAAGAAGGGCGATCGCGACGCCGCGCTGAAGGCGATGGCCAATGCCGAGCCGCAGCTGATGCGCGCCGCGCAGCGCAACATCATTCACAAGAACAACGCGAGCCGCAAAGTGTCGCGCCTCACGCATCAGATCGCCAAGCTCGCGAAGTGACGCGACCGCGCGGCTGACGAACTATCAAGATGCAAACAGCCCGGCTCGCGCCGGGCTTTTCTTTTGTGCCATCTTCAATTGCGCGTTCCGCTGTCGCGCATCCCTCCATCGCTCGCCGCGCCTTCTCCATTTGATGGTCACATCTTGATGGTGATATCGCATCGCGAATACGATCTTCGCGCGTGGTGGAACCCGCGCGATGTCGTGCGCGCCTGACACATGTTCCGTCGGAACTACACGAAGTTCCGTATTTTTACGCAGTGACAATATTGTCTCATCTGAAACAGCTGCGAATCTGCGCGCCGCGCTTGCGCATCGATGTCAAGAGCGCGCGATGCGCCGCTCACTTTGCGCACCGCGCATCGCGGGAGTTACCCGCTTCGAGCAATCGCGAAAAACATCGTTTCGAAAATGACTTAAGTGCATAGCGCGACCAAGTGATTGGAAAAGCGGGTGAGGCCGGTCGAAACATAAAAAAATTATGAAGAAATTTTGGGCAGACGATGTTGTTTGTCACATCCGAGATTCCTCGCGATGATTCAAAACGTTGCTTTCTTAACGCGCAACACCGCGTCGCAACCGCTGCGAAGACTCGTAACGCGTGCTCCGATCTTATGGATTGCGAGTCCTGACGCATCGTGTATTTCTTTAATCACTCGCGGCGCCCACGATCTTGAGACCAGCGCGGTTTTAGAAACGGGGCGGACGTGCAAATCGGCGGCGGTGTGCGCGTTGGCGACGCTTTCCAAAGCGATGGCCGGATCTGTACCCATAGCAATATGGGGAACGATCGAACTTTGTCGAAATTTCTCGGGCGCAGCATCATCGTTGCGCCGCTTTGAACAAGAGAAATACGACATCGGTCGACCCGGCTGGAGCTCCTGGCGGCTTCGCTCACCGAGTGGACAAGTTGGACGGGGATGTACGGCGGTGCGGCTGAATCTTGGGGTTCGGGCGCGGCGGCATTGGGATGACAACTTGCCGTGAGCAATCACGGCAGGGCGGGGAGGTTGCATGTTTTACGGACACATTGCGGGCACACACTACAGGCTGGTTCCGGACAACGCACCCTTGGCGGTCAACACTGAAGTGATCGACATCTCCAGCCCGGCCATTGCCAGCACGGCGATCGGCCCTCCCGCGTCCATCGCGCATCTGAGTATGCGCTGACCTCGCGGAGAAGCTTCTTCCACCAGCATTGATGGCCCGACGGCGTCCACGCCGAACGGCGAGCCATGTCTGGAGTTGAGCCTCCGCTCGAGGTCTCGCTGCGGCACACGTGTCCTTTCACGGGACGTCTGCCCGGCGATCACACGACACCACCACTCAATTCGAAAAGTTGCGACTGCCATGACAAATTCGGAACAGGAACGCTGGTCTCGCGTGAAGGGCCGGCTGCGCTCGACCGTCGGCGAGGACGTCTATACGAGCTGGTTCGCGCGGATGGACCTCGAAGCCGTCCAGGACGAAAGCGTTCATCTGTCGGTGCCGACGCGTTTCCTGAAGAGCTGGATCCAGGCGCATTATGCCGAGCGCGTGCTGTCGTGCTGGCAGGCCGAGATGCCGGAGGTGCACCGTATCGATCTGTCCGTTCGCACCGCGATGCGCTGCGCGGCGCCGGTCAAGGAAGCTCCCGTCGCCGTCGAAGCCCGCCGCGCCGAACGCAACGACGCCAGGCCGGCGACCAGCGCCGACGCGCGAACGGCGTCGGCTGCGGCTTCGCTCGCCACGAGCCATGATGCGCTCGGCGGCTCGCCGCTCGATCCGCGGCTGACCTTCGCCAGCTTCGTCGTCGGCCGCGCCAACACGCTGGCCCATGCGGCGGCGCGCCAGGTCGCCGACGGTCGCCGCGGCGATCCCGTGATGTTCAACCCGCTCTACATCCATGCCGGTGTCGGGCTGGGCAAGACGCATCTGCTGCAGGCCGTGACCTGGGCCGGCAACGCCGGCGGCGAACGCAAGGTGCTGTACCTCACCGCCGAGAAATTCATGTACGGCTTCGTCGCAGCGCTGAAATCGCAGACGGCGCTGGCCTTCAAGGAGGCGCTGCGCGGCATCGACGTGCTGGTGATCGACGACCTGCAGTTCCTGCAGGGCAAATCCACCCAGGCGGAGTTCTGTCATACGCTGAATGCGCTGATCGACGCGGGGCGTCAGGTTGTGATCGCAGCCGACCGGCCGCCGTCCGACCTCGAAAGTCTCGATGATCGCGTCCGCTCGCGGCTTGCCGGCGGCCTCGTCGTCGAGATGGCAACTTTGGGCGAGGATCTGCGCCTCGGCATTCTCAAGTCGCGCGTCGCGGCGGCCCGCGCCCATCATGCGAGCTTCGACGTGCCGGAGCCGGTGCTCGACTATCTCGCCCGCTCCATCACCCATAACGGCCGCGATCTCGAGGGCGCGATCAACCGCCTGCTGGCGCATTCCAAGCTCAACAACCAGCCGGTCACGCTCGACATGGCCGAGCGCGAGGTGCGCGACCTGGTGCGGCCGCAGGAACCGAAGCGCATCAAGATCGAGGACATCCAGCGCGTCGTGGCGCGGCAGTACAACGTCAGCCGCTCCGACCTCCTGTCGTCGCGCCGCACCGCCAACGTGGTGCGCCCGCGCCAGGTCGCGATGTACCTCGCCAAGACGCTGACCCTGCGCTCGCTGCCCGAGATCGGCCGCCGCTTCGGCGGGCGCGACCACACCACCGTGCTGCATGCGGTGCGCAAGATCGAGGCGCTCGTCGGCAAGGACGTCGCGCTGAACGACGAAGTCGAGTCGCTGAAGCGCCAGTTGCAGGATTAGAGGGCACGCACGGCCAGGGGAGCGGACAGAAGGTTCGCCCCCAGCCGGGCCGTTGTCCCGGCCGTTCGACGCTGTCCTCGGACGTCATGCTCGGCCCCCGCCTCCGGGTCACGGAAGAGCCTGCCGAAACATGGGAAATCGGCTCCGCATCCCTTGCGCTTGAGCCCCATCCGCGCCACTTTACGCCTCCCCCTCACGCTCCTGGACGCTGGCCAAGCGCCGTTCGGGCGCGAGGTGCCATCGGCCGCGGCGCTGCTATAGCCCGCCGGCATTCCAGGACAAGCTCAGTTGGAACGGGCGGGTATAATACAATGAAGGTGACCGTCGAACGCGCACAGCTCCTGAAGTCGCTGGGCCACGTCCATCGTGTGGTCGAGCGCCGCAACACCATCCCGATCCTGGGCAATGTGCTGGTGCGCGCCGAGAATGCCCGGCTGTCGCTGCGCGCGACCGATCTCGATCTCGAAGTGACGGAAACCCTGGCGGCCGAGACCGCCACCGCGGGCTCGACCACAGTTCCGGCGCACATGTTCTACGACATCGTCCGCAAGCTGCCGGACGGCTCGCAGATCGTGCTGGAGAGCGACGGCGAGCGCGCGGTGCTCGCGATCCGCGCCGGCCGCTCCAAGTTCACCTTGCAGACGCTGCCGGAGAGCGACTTCCCGGATCTCGCCGCAGGCGACATGACGCATGCGTTCGGGGTTCCCGCCAAGGACATCAAGAGCCTGATCGACCGCACGCAGTTCGCGATCTCCACCGAGGAGACGCGCTATTACCTGAACGGCATCTATCTGCACGCCGGCGGCACCGCCAAGCAGCCGACCTTGCGCGCCGTCGCCACCGACGGTCACCGCCTCGCCCAGGTCGACCTGCCGCAGCCGGCCGGCGCCGCCGAGATGCCCGGCGTGATCGTGCCGCGCAAGACCGTCGGCGAGGTGCAGCGGCTGATCGAGGACAATGACAGCGAGATCAGGATCGAGCTGTCGCAGGGCAAGATCCGCTTCACCTTGGGGCAGGTGGTGCTGACTTCGAAGCTGATCGACGGCACCTTCCCGGATTACGGCCGCGTCATTCCGCAGAACAACGACAAGGAGCTGGTCGTCGACAAGGCCGATTTCGCCGCCGCCGTCGACCGCGTCTCCACCATTTCCTCCGAGCGCGGCCGCGCCGTGAAGCTGGCGCTGGCGCCCGGCAAGCTGGTGCTGTCGGTGACCAATCCGGATTCCGGCAGCGCGACCGAAGAGCTCGAGGTTGAATACGCCGCCGACGCGCTCGATATCGGCTTCAACTCGCGCTATCTGCTCGACATCGCTGCCCAGATCGAGGGCGAGGTCGCCGTGCTCCGGCTCGCCGATCCAGGCTCGCCGACGCTGATCCAGGACCGCGACAACAGGAACGCGCTGTACGTGTTGATGCCGATGCGCGTGTGACAAGTGATCCGCTGCGAGCTCTTAAGTTAACTCGTCATGGCCGGGCGTGACCCGGCCATCCATCTCGATCGCGAAGGACTCGCCGAGAGCTTCACCCGACGCTACGGCATCAGCGCCTGGTGTATTTCGAAGCGCATGAGACGATCGCCGCGGCATTGCAGCGTGAGAAGAACATCAAGCACTGGTCACGCGAATGGAAGGTCGACTTGATCGTCGCAAACAATCCGGACTGGCGCGATCTCTATGATGAAATCGTCCGCTGACGCGGACGATGGATTGCCGGGTCAAGCCCGGCAATGACAGAACTGGGCTTGCAACTCCACCCCATGACCCCCTCCCGCATCCACCGTCTCGCGCTGACGCATTTTCGCAGCTATCGCGCTGCCAGCGTCAGCGTGCAGGCGGACATGGTCGCGCTGGTCGGGGCCAACGGCGCCGGCAAGACCAATTGCCTGGAGGCGATCTCGTTCTTCGCGCCGGGCCGCGGCCTGCGCCGTGCCACCCTGGAGGACGTCGCCGACAACCAGGGCGACGGGTCGTGGGCGGTCTCGGCGGAGGTCGAGGGCGCGCTGGGGCTGACGACCTTCGGCACCGGCATCGAGCCGCCGCGCAGCGATGCCAACACGACGCGCCGCTGCCGCATCGATCGCGAGCCGGTCGGCTCGGCCGCCGCCTTCGGCGATCACATCCGCATGGTGTGGCTGACGCCTTCGATGGATGGCCTGTTCATGGGCGCGGCCTCGGAGCGGCGGCGCTTCTTCGACCGCCTGGTGCTCGCGATCGACAGCGAACATTCGAGCCGGGTGTCGGCGCTGGAGCGCTCGCTGCGCTCGCGCAACCGGCTGCTCGAGGTCCGCAATTTCGACGATCATTGGTGTGACGCGATCGAGCGCGAGACCGCGGAGCTTGCGGTCGCCGTCGCCGCGAGCCGCGGCCAGACCGCGGTGAAGCTCGCCGCGATGCTGCGGCAGCGCGGTCAAGCCTCGGCGTTCCCGTCCGCCGAGATTGCGCTCGACGGCTGGATGGAGAATGCGCTGCTGAGCGAGCCGGCCCTCGCCGTCGAGGACCGCTATCGCGCTGTCCTGCGCGACAATCGCGCGCGCGATGCCGCCGCCGGCCGCACGCTCGACGGTCCGCATCTCACCGATCTCCATGTCGTCTATGCGCCGAAGAACATGCCGGCGCGCGACGCGTCGACCGGCGAGCAGAAGGCGCTGCTGATCGGCCTCATCCTCGCGCATGCGACCTTGGTCGCCGAAACCACCGGCATCGTGCCGATGCTGCTGCTCGACGAGATCGTCGCCCATCTCGATCCCGGCCGCCGCACCGCTTTGTTCGCCGAGCTCGGCACGCTCGGTGCCCAGGTATGGCTGACCGGCGCCGATCCCGCGGCGTTTGCCGAACTACGCGAGCTCGGCGAGATCTTCGACGTCGAGGCGGGGCGGATCAGCGCGCGGCGGTAACTCATTCCGCCGTTGAACCTATCAGTTCGCCGGTTCGACTAGTTGTCGTTGGATGGCACGCCGGCGCCAACCGCTCTCCTCCAGCGCCCGAGGGCCCAAGCGCCCCGAACTCGAAATCCCGGAGATCGATGATGTCAGAGCTTTGGCAGCAGGCCATCGCCGCGCCGCGGCTGCGTCGGTTTGCGTGTGGGCTGTTGCTGCTCGCGAGCTGTGCCGGACCTGCGCGCGCCGATGACGCCATCGTCGACGTCCACGCGCTGCCGCGGCTCGAGGGTGCGGTGGAAGACACGTCGCATCCCGACCGCTACCGCGCCATCTATCGTCTGCCGGCGCCTGTCGCAGCGGCCAATACCGCCACGCAGCAGTTGCTCGGCGCCGACGGCTGGGTGCGCTATGTCAGGCCGCTCGAAGAGCGCAATCCGACGCTCACCTACAAGAAGGGCAAGCAGGGGCTCCTGGTCTTCTTCACGGGCAGCGCCGGCCGCGCCGGGCAGTCGGAGGTGACCTACTCGCCGCAGCGGATCTACGCCAATTTGCCGTTCCCCGATGGCGCCGCTGACATCGTGTTCGACGAGACGCGGCCTTATCTGTCATGCATCGCGCCGATGACGCTGGATGCGGCGCGGACCTTGTTCCGCAAGCAGATGTCCGCCCTCGGCTGGGAGCCGCTGACGGCCGGGGCCGCCGCGCGCTGGCCCAATGCCGATCTGAGCGAGACCGCGCCGGGCGGCGTGCGCGCCTTCTACGGCCATGACGACGGCGACGGTTATCGCCGGCAGAATCCGGTGATGCTGACGCTGACCCGGCGCGACGACGGCCGGACCCATGTCGAGATCCGGATCGCGCCATTCGCGCTGCCCTCCACCCTCGAAGCCGGCGACGACCACGCCGGCCTGCCGATGCCGAAGCCGACCAAGTGGTCGCAAAGCCTCGGCAGCGCGGCCTCGTCGAGCCGCCAGGCCAATGGCGCCGTCATCGCCGAGCTGCCGGCCGTGCTCGCCTTCTACACGCGGGAGATCCCCGCGCGCGGCTGGCGGATCGAGACGGCCGGTCCGGGAACGCCGGACGAGGTCACGCTCAAGGTCGTCGCGCCCGAGGACACCGGGACCTTGAAGCTGTCCCGCAAGTACGATCTCACCATGGTCGAGCTGTCGATGCGCACCACCGAAGCCGCCCTGGCCGCCCGCGCCAAGGCGAAGAAGGACGCCGACGACAGGTTCATGGCGGATGCCGCCGCGATGGCCAAGCAGGTGATCGCCGCCGACGAGGCGCGCCGCGCCGTGCAGGCCGGCGCCATGTCGGATGCGCCCGTGAAGCCGCTGGCCGGCAATCCGGCGCCGATCGCGCTGCCCGAGACCGCCGAGGCCGTGAGCTTCGATGGCGACCGGGGACAGCTCGCGTTCAAGTCGGCTTCGTCGGTGAAGACACTCGCCGGCTTCTTCCGTTCCACGTTGAAGACGGCCGGCTGGAAGGAGTCGCCGACCGTGATCGACAATCCGACCATGGCGCGCCTGGAGTTCTCGGCGAAGGGCAAGTCGGTGGCGTTCACGATCATGCAGATGGGCCCCAAGGTGAACGTCACGGCCGACGGCACCGGCCTGCTCGCCGCCGCCAGGCCTTCGGCCGCGGCCCGACCGGCCAAGGACGCGACGCCGCTCGAGGCTGATCCCGACTCGGCGCTGCCGGTGCCGAAGCAGCACAGCGCGACCGCGCTGTCGCGGTCCAGGGCGCCGGGAACGGACACGCCGCTGCGGCTGGAGCTGGAGGCCAGCGTCCCGGCCGAGCTCGGTGCCGTCACGGCCTTCTACCGCGCCGAGCTGACCAGGCTCGGCTGGCGGGAGAAGCCCGAGGACGCGCAGGCCAGCCCCGATCGGGTCCGGCTCACCTTTACCTCGTCGCAGGGACCCGCCGTGCTCACGCTCGGGCGCGCCAAGGGCGAGACCTCGGTCAACCTGGTGCAAAGGAACGCAGAAGCGGCGGCCAAGGCCGGCATCCTGCCGAAGCCTGGCCGGGCCAAGCTGATGCTCGGCAATATCGGCGACACCGACGCCGTGCTGACCATCAACGGGCAGACGATCGGGATCGCGGCCGGCACCGGCAGCCCGCAATCGCCCAACGGCCCGCTGCTCGACCTGCCGCCAGGCAAGCACCGCTACGAGCTGAAGATCGCCCGCCGGCCCGCCGTGATCGACACGCTGGAGCTCGCCGCCGGCGATGCCTGGGGCCTCATGGTTGGCCCGGGTGGCACCGCCCTGCCGCTCCCGCTCTACTGAGGCGGCACCTGCCGCGTCACGCGTGACTCGTGCCCTGAATCGCACGCGAAAGCGCCCCGCCGCACGCCTCAAAACCAGCCACGGGAATGGCCTGAATCCGGCTTTCGGAGGGGACGAAAACGACCCTCGCCAGGCCTTGAAAAACCGTTAAAAAGCGCTATCTCTTCAATGTCTTACGACGGGCCACTTTGCGCTAGGCGCGTGGCTCCTTTCGTGAGAGAAAGAGCGCTCTCGGCATGCGATCTGCAATGCCGATTCGACCACCCCTTCCGAAGGCCCCACATGACCGAACCCGCCCGGCAAACCATCGCCGACAACGAGCCTGCAACCGCGAACGAATACGGCGCAGAATCGATCCGGGTGTTGAAGGGCCTGGATGCCGTGCGCAAGCGCCCGGGCATGTATATCGGCGATACCGATGACGGCTCCGGCCTGCATCACATGGTCTACGAAGTCGTCGACAACGCGATCGACGAGGCGCTGGCTGGTCACGCCACTGCGGTCGAGGTGGTGCTCAATCCGGACAATTCGGTCACCGTGCGCGACGACGGCCGCGGCATTCCCGTGGACATTCACAAGGGCGAAGGTGTGTCCGCCGCCGAGGTCATCATGACCCAGCTGCACGCCGGCGGAAAGTTCGACCAGAACTCCTACAAGGTGTCCGGCGGACTGCACGGCGTCGGCGTCTCGGTCGTCAACGCGCTGTCGAGCAAGCTGCAGCTTCGGGTCTGGCGCGACGACAAGGAGCATCTCATCGAGTTCGCCCATGGCGACGCGATTGCGCCGCTGAAAGTGGTTGGCGAGGCCAAGGGCAAGCGCGGCACCGAGGTGACGTTCCTGGCCTCGACGGAGACCTTCAAGAACGTCGAATACGACTACGCGACGCTCGAGCATCGCCTGCGCGAGCTCGCCTTCCTCAATTCCGGCGTCAACATCGTGCTCTCCGACATGCGCCACGCGGTCGAGAAGCGCGAGGAGATGCATTACGACGGCGGCGTCGAGGAGTTCGTCAAATATCTCGACCGCAACAAGAAGGCGATCGTTCCGGCGCCGATCATGGTGCGCTCGGAGGTCAACGGCATCACGGTGGAAGCTGCGCTGTGGTGGAACGACAGCTATCATGAGAACGTGCTGTGCTTCACCAACAACATCCCGCAGCGTGACGGCGGCACCCATCTCGCCGGCTTCCGCGGCGCGCTGACGCGCCAGGTCAACGGTTACGCCGAGGCCAATGCGAAGAAGGAGAAGATCGCGCTGACCGGCGACGACTGTCGCGAGGGTCTCACCGCCGTTCTTTCCGTGAAGGTGCCGGATCCGAAATTCTCGTCGCAGACCAAGGACAAGCTGGTGTCCTCGGAAGTGCGTCCCGTGGTCGAGAACGTTCTGAACGAGGCGCTCGCGGCCTGGTTCGAGGAGCATCCGGGCGAGGCCAAGACCATCGTCGGCAAGGTGATCCAGGCCGCGGCGGCACGCGAGGCCGCGCGCAAGGCGCGCGAGCTGACCCGCAAGAGCCCGCTCAGCGTCTCCTCGCTGCCCGGCAAGCTCGCCGACTGCCAGGAGAAGGATCCGGCCAAGTCCGAGCTCTTCATCGTCGAGGGTGACTCGGCCGGCGGCAGCGCCAAGCAGGGCCGCAACCGCGAGTTCCAGGCGGTGCTGCCGCTGCGCGGCAAGATCCTCAACGTCGAGCGCGTGCGCCCCGACAAGATGCTGTCGAGCGAGCAGATCGGCACCCTGATCACCGCGCTCGGCACCGGCATCAGCGACGAGTTCTCGATCGACAAGCTGCGCTATCACAAGATCATCGTGATGACGGACGCCGACGTCGACGGCGCCCACATCCGCACTCTGCTGCTGACCTTCTTCTACCGGCAGATGCGCGAGATCATCGATCGCGGCCACCTCTACATCGCCCAGCCGCCGCTCTACAAAGTCACGCGCGGCAAGTCCGAGCAGTATTTGAAGGACGAGCGCGCGCTCGAGGACTATTTGATCGGCACCGGCCTCGACGATTGCGTGTTCAAGACGGCGGAAGGCGAGGAGCGCAAGGGGCGTGACCTCCTGGCGCTGGTCGAGGAAGCGCGTCTCGTCCGCAACATCCTGCGCAACCTGCACACGCGCTACGACCGCAAGGTCGTCGAGCAGGCCGCGATCGCCGGCGTGCTGCGCCCGGACATCACCCGCGACATCCCGACGGCGGACGCCGCGGCCGCCTACATCGCAAAACGGCTCGACGTGCTGGCCGACGAGGTCGAGCGCGGCTGGATCGGCCACTTCGTCGAGGGCCAGGGCTTCACCTTCGAGCGCACCGTGCGGGGCGTCAAGGACGTCGCCGTCATCGACGACGCATTGCTCGCGTCCGTCGATGCCCGCAAGCTGGACGAATATGCGGCCCGCCTGCAAGAGGCCTATGCGAAGCCCGGCGCCTTGCGCCGTGGCGACGTCCAGACCGTGATCCATGGCCCGGTCGATTTGTTCGAGGCGGTCACCGATGCCGGCCGCAAGGGCATCAACATGCAGCGTTACAAAGGCCTCGGCGAGATGAACCCGCAACAGCTCTGGGAGACCACGCTCGACACCGAGGCCCGTACGCTGCTCCAGGTGAAGGTCAAGGAGGTCGACGAGGCCGACGACATCTTCACCAAGCTGATGGGTGACGTGGTCGAGCCGCGCCGCGAGTTCATCCAGGACAACTCGCTGTCGGCCAACGTGGACGTGTAGTCGCGACGTCCAGCCCGAGGATACTCCGCACTGGCGCGATAGACGACCAGGCGCACCCTGAGTCTGCGGAGCAGTGGCCTGCCCGTCCCTTCCGTGTTAATTCCGTTGAAGATCGATGTTCCGCTTTCGCCGGTCCCCGGGCGAATCACCATCTCAGAACGGACTTTTCGCGCATGGCGCCCATTCAATACATCGTCGAGGGGGGTCACCGGCTCAAGGGCGCGATCGAGCCGTCCGGCAACAAGAACGCCGCGCTGCCGATCATCGCCGCCGCGCTGCTGACCGAGCATCCGGTCACGCTCGACAACGTGCCGCGCATCCGCGACACCGAGACGCTGGTCGAGCTGGTGCGCTCGGTCGGCGCCTCCGCCGAATGGCGCGGCCGGAACAGGCTCACGATCCATGCCAAGGAGATCCGCGCCGCGGACCTCGATCCGGACCTCTGCGCGCGCATCCGCGCGTCGATCCTGCTGGCAGGGCCCCTGCTCGCCCGCTGCGGCGAAGTGGCGCTGCCGCCGCCAGGCGGCGACGTCATCGGCCGCCGCCGCCTCGACACGCATTTCCTCGCCTTCGAGCAGCTCGGCGCCACCGTCACCGCAACCGACAAGATCGAGCTGCGCGCCTCCGGCCTCAAGGGCGCCGACGTCTTCCTGGACGAGCCCAGTGTCACCGCGACCGAGAACGCGCTGGTGGCCGCGGTGGCCGCCCACGGCACGACTTACTTGCGCAACGCCGCCTCCGAGCCGCACGTGCAGGACCTCGCGCATTTCCTGGTGGCGCTCGGGGCCAACATCGAGGGCATCGGCACCAACACGATGGTGATCCATGGCGCCAGCACGCTGGGCCAGGCGAGCTACTCGATCCAGCCCGATCACATCGAGGTCGGCTCGCTGATCGGCCTTGCCGCCGTGACTCGCTCTCCCTTACGCATCGTGCGCGCCGGCACCGAGCATCTCCGCTCGATCCGCATGGGCTTCGAGCGGCTCGGCATCGTCTGCGAGGTTGCCGGCGACGATCTCATCGTGCCCTCGGAGCAGACGCTGCGGATCAAGGACGATTTCGGCGGCCACGTGCCGAAGCTGGAGGACCAGCCCTGGCCGGCCTTTCCCGCCGACCTGATGTCGATCGCGCTCGTCACCGCCACGCAATGCGAGGGCGTGATCCTGATGTTCGAGAAGATGTTCGAGTCGCGGATGTTCTTCGTCGACAAGCTGATCTCGATGGGCGCGCGCATCGTGCTGTGCGACCCGCACCGCGCCATCGTCGCCGGCCCGAGCCGCCTGCGCGGCGCCCGCGTCGTGTCGCCCGACATCCGCGCCGGCATGGCCATGCTGCTGGCCGCGCTGTGCGCCGAGGGGACCTCGTATATCGACAACGCCGACCAGATCGAACGCGGCTACGAACGCATCGACGAGCGGCTGAATGCGCTGGGCGCCAAGATCACGCGCGTGCCGGAACGCGGACGGTAGCGCTATTCACGCCCATCTCCCCTCCGTCATTGCGAGCGAAGCGAAGCAATCCAGAGTCCTTGCCCGCCGCTGGATTGCTTCGCTCCGCTCGCAATAACGCGCTGATGGACCGAGGACCAAACACGACACGCGAGGCTCAGGGCACATGACAATCAGCGAGATCACTCCAGATGTCGACCGTGACCGATGGCTCGCCGGTGCTGACTTCGCCGATGCCTTCCGCATCACGATCGACGGCGCGGTCCTCGATGCCCGCACCGCGGCCGAACGCATGCTCGGCCATACGCCTTGGTGGATGGCCGCTCTCCTGAAACTCCGCAATGGGCTGGTCCGGCCGTTCGGCTTGAAGACCTCGGGCGCGGACGCACGCCGTCCGAGCCCCATGATCGGGATTTTCCCGGTGATCAACGAAACGCCAAAGCAACTCGTGCTCGGCTTCGACGACAAGCATCTGGATTTTCGTGTCCTGGTCGACGTGGTCTCTCATCGCGCGACCACGCAAGTAACAGCGAGCACCCTGGTGCAGACCCACAACGCTCTCGGCCGCGTCTATCTCGCCGTGATAAAGCCGTTTCACCGCCTCGTCGTGAAGGCGATGCTCCGGCAGGTCGCAACGGCCGCCTGATTCCGCGCAAGTCTTCGACCCGCTGCCGCGCCGGCTCTCCGTCCCCAGATTGAATACTCCGCAAGCAATGACGGAGAACGCATCGGACCGCGCGGCAGCCCAGCCGAGCCACCACGTTGCGTTTTGCCGGTTTTCAGAATTTTTCGCTTGCTTCTATTTCGAAAATCAGAAACAATGCACCCGTCCCGTCCTCATGAGAGGGGCGCTTCGCGATCGTCACGGACCGTTGAGGGTGGGATGCGATGGATGCGGCGGCTCACAGCGCGCACTCAGGTTCTCTTGAGGCTGGCGCGTGGACGAAGGGGCTGTCGCATACGGCGAAATCGTATGGTCCTGGCCTCCCGATGCTGAGGTCAAGCCGGCGGGCGATCCGCAGGTGACGGGGGCAAACAAGCCCGGTCCCCGGGGAGAGTACGTATAAGCCGTTCCAACCATGGCGCAGGGAAGGCCGGATGTGCGGCCCACCTGTGGTGACTGCCGCCTGCTACTTCTTTTGCAGGCGGGCCATGGGTGTGGTCAAGCACCCGGCCTTCCCTGCCCCTCTTCCTGTTCGAGGGGAGCAAATCGAGCCTCACCCGGGCACGCCGTGTCGCGGGAACGTGTGTGGCCGTCCGATCCGATCTGGTTCGGCACGAGAGCAGTCCGCGATGGCCGACGTCGCGAACCCAAGCTCCAACGGTGATGTTGCCGCGACGCTCGCATCTCGCACGGCCCATGACGACGACGGCGTGATGTGCACGACACTGCGGGGACTGCTATAGCCTCGATCATGACCTCCACAACCGGAACCGACCACGCGCCGCCGCCGGCGGCGCCGACACCTTCTCTCGCGCTCGAACTCTGGGAGACGGTCCGCCTGGCCGCGCCGATGGCGCTGACGCAGCTGTCGCAGATCGCGATGATGTCGACCGATCTCGCCTTCATCGGCCGGCTCGGCGGCGATGCCGTTGCAGCGGCGGCGTTAGCGGGCACCGTCTACTTCGTCGGCTCGACCTTCGGCATGGGTCTGATGTCCGCGGTGGCGCCGCTCGCCGCGCAGGCGTTCGGCGCGGCCGATGCCGGGCTGGTCCGGCGCGCGCTGCTTGTCGGGCTGTGGGCCGGGCTGTTCATCGCGTTGCCGATCATGCTGATCGCGCTGAACGGCGAGATCATCCTGCTCGCACTCGGACAGGCGCCGGACGTGGCGCATCTCGCGCAGGACTATCTCGCCGGTCTCGCCTGGGGGATCGCACCGATGCTGTGGTTCCTGGCGCTGCGCAGCTTCATGGGCGCCGTCAACCGCCCCGAGCCGGTGCTTTGGATCACCTTGGCCGCGATCCCGCTCAACGCGCTGCTGGTCTATCCGCTGCTCTACGGCCACTGGGGTTTTCCGCAGCTCGGCCTGACCGGCGTCGGCCTCGCCACCTCGACCGTCAACCTCGGAACGTTTCTTGCCGGTCTGTGGTTCGCCGCGTTGCGCCCGCCGTTCCGCGACTATCATGTCCTGGCTCGGCTCGGGCGCATCGACTGGCGGCTGATGCGGCAGCTCCTGATCATCGGCGCGCCGATCTCGCTGTCGTTCCTGCTCGAATATGGCCTGTTCTCGGCGGCGGCGATCCTGATGGGGCTGATCAGCACGGCCGCTCTCGCCGCGCATCAGATCGCGCTGCAGATCACGGCGATCCTGTTCATGGTGCCGTTCGGCATCAGCATGGCTGCGACCGTACGCGTCGGCCACGCCGTTGGACGTAACGATGCGGCCGGTGTCCGTCGCGCCGGACTGATGGCAATGTCGCTCGGCCTAGGTCTCGCAATGCTGTTCACGCTCGGCATCGTCATTGCCCGCTATGACATCGTGCAGCTGTTCCTCGGCGCCGGCCTCGCCGATGCGGAAGCGACGGCGGCGCTCGCCGCGATGCTGCTTCTGATCGGCACGACCTTCTTCATCACCGATGCGCTGCAAACCATCGCGGTCGGCGCGCTGCGCGGCATCAAGGACACGCGCATCCCGCTGCTGCTCGCCGTGCTCGGCTACTGGCTGATCGGCTTTCCCGCCTCCTATGCACTCGCCTTCCACACCGCGCTCGGCGCGACCGGGATCTGGATCGGCCTGTCGATCGGCACCGCCATCTATGCAGCCCTGCTGGTGCTGCGCTTCCTGCGGTTGTCGCGATGAGGAGATCAGGCGCCCGCTGTATCCGGCGTCTCGTCGCGCTCCGGTGGATGCGGTTTCCCGGTCGAAGCGCCCGCCCATTCGGCAACGACGCGCTCGAGGTCGATCAGGTTCTGACGCATCTGCTCCAGCGAGAAGCCGAGCGCGAAGAAGCGCTCGGCGGCGTCACCCGGCAGGCCCCGCGTGAGACGGTCGCTGCGGACGGCGGCGACCTCTTCCGCATAGGCCTTCACCGCGACGTGGATCGGCCAGATCGCCGGCGGGCCGGAACCGTTGCGGATGGCCGCGGCACAGCCGCGCAGATAGCTCGCGATGGCATCGCTGACGCGCGCCACCGGTCCCGACAAGCGCGCCTGCAGCTCGGATGGCAGCGGCACTACGCTGGCACGGCCGATCATCACGACGTCGTGGCGCAGGCGCAGGATCGTCCGCAGCAGCGGGCCGGTATCGGCGCCGGAGGACAGCCGCGCCGAGCGCTCCCGCTCGGCCTCCGCTCCTGTCGCATTCAATTCGGTGAGCGCGGTACCGATGCCGTCCTGGATCCGATGCAACGCGTCGTTGTCGCGGCCGCGCGACAGGCCGGCCAGCAGCTCGGTGAAGGCGGCTGCGATCAGCTCGAGCAGACGCCCCGCCGCGCTACGCATCTGCACATGCGCGCGCGACGGCAGCACGATGAACGAAACGGCGAGGCCGGTCAGCGCGCCGACCGCGACCTCGAACACACGGTCGATCGCCGATCCCAGCGGATCGAGATGGCCCATCGTGGGCACCAGCAGCACGATCACGGCCGTCACCGTCGCCGCGTTGAGACTTGGATTGATCGCGGCGATGAAGGCGAGCGGCGTCACCGCCAGGATCAGCATGCCGAGCAGTTGCAGTTCGCCCGAATGCGGGATGAAGACCGTGATGGCGCCGCCATAGATCGCACCGCCGATGGTACCGAACATGTAGTCGCGCGTTGCCTTCAGCGAGCGCCCGACGCTGCCTTGCGTCACGATCAGCGAGGTCAGCACCGCCCACAGCGGCAGCTTCAGGTGGAAGGCCGTGGCGATCGCGAAGGCAAGCGTCGCCGCCACCGTGCCGCGGACCGCCAGCGACATCGGCGCCTTGCGGGCGCGCAACCGGCCGAACAGCCGTTTCAAGGACACCATCAGTCGCTCACCTCGAAAAGCACCAGCGCGATCGCGGCATGGCAGCTCCCCACCGGGCCGAACCGGCTTGAAAGGCGGAATCGGCTTGCCTACGGTCATTGCAACGATGCGAGGAAACACGATGGCCCAGGAAACCGCAACGCTCGCCGCCTATGTCGCGGAGCTGAAATATGACGATATCCCGCCCGAGGTGCTCGACCGCGCCAAGGTGCTGACGCTCGACTTCCTCGGCAGCGCCATCCGGGCCCGGCGCGAGGCGGAATCGACGCCGTCGGTGGTGAAGATGCTGGCGGCGCTGAAGCTCGATGCAGCGGGCGAGGCGACCGTATTCGGCGACGACAGAACCTGGACGCCGGCGGTGGCGGCGCTGCTCAACGGAACGATGGGCCATTCGCTCGATTTCGACGATACCCACGCCGATTCCTCGCTGCACCCGAGCGCGCCGGTGGTGCCGGCCGCCTTCGCCGTCGGCGAGATGGTCGGCGCCTCGGGCCGCGAGGTGCTGACCGCGATCGTCGCCGGTTACGAGGTGTGCTGCCGGCTCGGCAACGCGCTCGATCCGACCTCGCATTATGCCCGCGGCTTCCACCCGACCGCGACCGCCGGCACCTATGGCGCGGCGGCCGCGGCCGGCAAGCTGTTCGGCCTGTCGGAGCAGCAGTTGATCTACGCCTTCGGCGTGTCCGGCAGCCAGGCCGCGGGCTCGCTGCAGTTTCTCGTCAACGGCGCCTGGAACAAGCGCTATCAGGTCGGGGCGTCGGCGATGAACGGCGTGATCGCGGCGACGCTCGCCAAGAACGACTTCGTCGGCGCGATCGAATCCGTCGAGGGCAAGCACGGCCTCCTCGTCGGCTACACCGACACGCCGCATCACGACAAGGCGGTCGCAGGGCTCGGCTCCACCTACGAGACAATGAAGATCGGCGTGAAGCCGTATCCGAGCTGCCGCTATACCCATGCTGCGATCGACGCCATCATCGCCCTGCGCCGCGAGCACAATCTGACGCCGGACCAGGTCAAGCGCGTCGAGATCGGCCTGCATCGCAACGGCATCACCCTGACGGGCGATGCCGCCACCAAGCGCCATCCGACCTCGATCGTCGGCGGCCAGTTCTCGATGTTCTTCACCGGCGCGCTCGCGCTCGACCAGGGCCGCTTCGGCTGGGACGACTACACGCGCCTTGGCGACGCCGCGATCAATGCGCTGGCCGACAAGTTCGACGTCGTGCAGGACGACAAATTGGAGATCGGCCGCAGCCATCCGTTCGGCGCGCGCGTCACCATCACCACCGCGGATGGCGTGCACGAGCGGCTGCACGACGATCCCTCCGGCGAGCCGACCTCGTTCCCGACAGCACAGGCGATGAGCGACAAGTTTCTGACGCTGGCGCGGCCAGTGCTGAGCAGCCGGGCACAGAGCTTCGCCGACGCGATCCTGTCGCTGGAGCGATTCGAACGTGTCGAGCAGGCCACCGCTTTGGGAAGAGCGTAACGCATGCGTCATTCTCCCTGCGTCGCCGCGATCACGTCGCTCACGAGCTGCGCCACGCCATCGGCCTCCGGCGGCCAGTTCACGGTGCGGCCGAAACGCGTGATGACGAGACGCTCCGACGGGACGACGATGACATATTGGCCGAGCGTGCCCTTGGCGAAGAACGCGTCGCGCGGCCAGCCATGGGAGGTGCGGTAGTTGGCGCCAAAGCTGTCGCCACTGTTGGTCCAGAAGCCGGCGCCGAGGCCGACGAACGCGCCGGGCGTCGGCGCGCTGGCATACGCGACCCAGCCGGCGGGCAGGATGCGGCGGCCAGCCACGACGCCGTCGTCGAGATACAGCTGGCCGAGTCGCGCCCAGTCGCGCGCCGAGGCCAGCATCTGGCTCGATCCCTCCGGTGTGCCGGCGGCATCGAATTCGAGGGTGACGCTGGTCATGCCGAGCGGATCGAACAGCTCGCGATGCGCAAAACGCAGCACATCCGCAGCGCTGCCGCCGACGGCGTCGCGGATGAGATGAGAGAGGATGACGGTGTTGCCGTCGTGATAATTGCTGACCGCGCCCGGCGTGGTTTCGAGCGGCATGGTTTCGGCGAAGGCGGCGCGGTCCGTTTCGACGAATTTCATGCGGTTGACAGGCTCGAGCACAGAGAACAGCGAGGCCTGCAGCGAGCTGCCGAGCGCGAGGCCTGCGGTGTGGCGCAAGAGGTGATCGACGGTGATGGCGTGGCGCGGATCTTTGTCGTCCCGCCACGCCGCGATGGGCGCGGGCGTATGCAGCGCGAGCTTGCCCTGGCGGACGAGAATGCCGATCAAGGTCGCGGTCATCGACTTGGTCGCAGAGAAGCCGAGCAGCGGCGTGTCGAGCGTGAAGCCCTGGGCGTAGCGCTCGGCGATCACCTTGCCGTCCTTCATCACCAGGACAGCATGGGTATGCCGGAACGGCGGCGAGTCCGGCTCGGCAAAGGCGCGATCCAGCGCTGCCGCGAGGGCCGGAGTGACCGGCGCGACGACGCGTGGCGGAGCGATGTCGGGCAGCAAAGCGGGGGTTGGCGCAGCGGGCCGGATGGCCGGCCAATCCGCCGCTTCGCCATGGTCCATGTGGCAGCCGAGCCCGTCGCGATACACGGCCCGGCTCTGCCCGATCCCGAGCAGCGTCACGGTGACGTCCTTGGCGGCGCGATCGACGCGGACGTCCATCGCCCAGCTCAGCAGGCCGGCGCCGGGCATCGCGGCCCGGGTCTCGGAGAGCGTGCGGTCCGGGTCGAGACCGGAGACGAAGGTCTCCGAGCACAGGAGGCTGGCGATGAAGCCGGTTGCCACCTTCGGCACATCGCGGGCGCGGGCGCCGCCGACCGCCAGGGCGGTCAGCGCGGTGGTGGCAACGAGGGCAAGCAGCAGGCGGCGTCTGGTCATGAGGAGCTCCGGCAGTTGGATCTGCCGGACCAGACTGCGGCTGCGGCCCGGACGCTCGCCGATTTCGGAAATCATCCCAGCCGAGAATCGCCGGGATCTCGCCGATTCTGGAATTCCTCTGCAGTTTCAAGGCTGAACAGATCACGCCGCCGACAGCCTCATGCGCCGGTATTCGGTCGGCGTCACCCCGGTCACCGCCTTGAAGGCGCGGTTGAAGGGCCCAAGCGACTGGAACCCAGCGTCCATCGCGATGGTGATCACGGGCACCTCGGCCTGGGCGGGATCGGCGAGCGCGGCCTTGGCCTCCTCGATGCGGTGGGCGTTGAGGAAGGTGTTGAAGTTGCGGTAGCCGAGCTCGCCATTGATCAGCCGCCGCAGCCGGTATTCAGGAATGGAGAGCTTCGTCGCCAGCATGCCGATCGTGACGTTCTCCTGACGATAGACTCGCTCGTCCGCCATCAGCCGCATCAGCGAATCGACCAGCCTGCGGTCGGCGGCTTTCGGAGCCACCGCTTCGAGCGCCGCAGCCGGTGGCGCCTCCGGCGCGAGCACATCGCCGGCACCGACCTTGAGCAGCATCAGCGCAACGGCCCCGACCACGACCAAGAACATCGCCGCATTGACCACATTGGCAAGCTCGGACGGGCCGCTGCCGGCGGACGCCATCTGCAGCAGCGCATTGACGCCACCGTAGGACAGCGCCGCGATCACGACGAAGGCGCGGATGCGCCGCCGTCCCTCGACGAGATCCGCCGCCCAGGAACGGATGGTCTGCGCCAAGGTCAGGCCGAGGAAGCCGAGAGCCAGCACATTATTGGCGACGATCACGAGCCGTCCATGTCCGGCAGGCCCCAGCACGAGACAGCTCAGCAGGCTGAAGCCGAACACCGCGAGCCAGATCAGGCCGTGCAGCCAACGCAACGCAAAGCCGTCGTCGAACAGCGCGCGGCAGAACAGCCAGAGCACGACGATATCGGCGGTCGCCACCGCAATCAGCGGCGCGGAAGCGAGCGATGGCGCGGCCGTGCCGCCGATGTTGAAGGTCGCGGCATGCGCGGCCGAGCCCAGCGCCAGCGCGATCGCGAGCCGGCCGCGCCATTGCCTGCCGAGATCGCGTCCCAGCGCGACGGCGAGCTCGGCCAGCAGCGCGATGGCGGCGGCGCGAAGCGCGAGATCGAGGCTTTCGAGCGTCATCGTCACGGGTCCGTTGTCAGCGCCGGAACTCTAGGCCGGAGCTTCGCTTCGTTCAAATCAAGCAAACGCGGCGACCTCCTGCCCTGCCGTCGCCTCGGCAAAGCTGCTAAGCTCGCGCGACCACATTGCAGGAGCGCCCCATGAGCTGGCAGCCATCGATCGATCCCGAGTTCGGCGATCCCACATCCTGCGACGCGCTGGAGCACGTCATCGTGCCGCGCACCCGCGATCTCGGCGACGGTTTTGCGGTGCGCCGCGCGCTGCCGCACGGCCGACGCCAGATGGTCGGCCCGTTCATCTTCTTCGATCATTTCGGCCCGGTGCAGTTCATGTCCGGCAAGGGCATGGACGTGCGGCCGCATCCGCATATCGGGCTTGCCACCGTCACCTATCTGTTCGACGGCGCCATCATGCATCGCGACAGCGAGGGCAACGTGCGGGAGATCCAGCCCGGCGCGATGAACCTGATGACGGCGGGCCGCGGCATCGCCCATTCCGAGCGCACGCCCGACCTGCAGCGGCAGAACGGGCAGAAGATGCTGGGCCTGCAGAGCTGGATCGCTCTGCCGGTCGAATCGGAAGAGATCGCGCCGAGCTTCCAGCACTACGCGGCGGACGCGCTGCCGACGGTCAGCGACACCGGCTTCTCCGCGCGCGTCATTGCCGGCAAGGCGTTCGGCGCGGCCTCGCCGGTGACGATGGTCTCGCCCTGGTTCTATGTCGAGGTCACGGCGCAGGCCGGCACGGTGGTGCCGCTCGATCCCGATCACGAGGAGCGCGCCATCTACATCGTCGATGGCGAGGTCGAGATCGCGCGCGAGCGGCACGAGGGCCCGCGGCTCCTGATCTTCCGCCCGGGCGACGCCATCAGCGTGCGCACGGTGAAGCCGACCCGGATGATGTTCCTTGGCGGCGACGCCCTGGAAGGGCCGCGGCACGTGTGGTGGAATTTCGTCTCCTCCAGCAAGGAGCGCATCGAGCAGGCCAAGCAGGACTGGAAAACCGGCCGCTTCGCCGCCGTTCCGCAGGAGCACGAGTTCATTCCGCTGCCGGAATAGGCTATTGCGGTCGCAACGCTCCCGTTTCGAAGGCTCTGCACGATGACCACGCTTCTCGCCAGCAATCTGCCGCTCCCGAAGATCGGCCGCGGCAAGGTCCGCGACATCTATGCCGTCGGCGACGACCGCGTGCTGCTGCTGACCACCGACCGCATCTCGGCCTTCGACGTCGTGATGAACGAAACCATCCCGATGAAGGGCGCGGTGCTGACGCAGATCTCGGCCTACTGGTTCAACGCGCTCGAAGGCGTGGTGCATCACCACATGATCTCGGCCGACACCGACACGATCATCGCGGAGGTGCCAGCGCTGGCGCCGCATCGCGACGAGATTCTTGGGCGCGCGATGCTGTGCAAGCGCACCACCGTGTTCCCGATCGAATGCGTCATCCGCGGCTATCTCTCCGGCTCGGCCTGGAAGGAATATGCGGCCCATGGCACGCTGGCCGGCGAGCAGCTTCCCGCCGGCCTCGTCGAGAGCCAGAAGCTCGACCCCGCGATCTTCAGCCCCGCGACCAAGGCCGAGACCGGCCATGACGAGAACATCACCATTGCGCGAATGCGCGAGGTGGTCGGCGACGACACCGCGTACACGCTGGAGAGCATGACGCGCGCGGTCTACACGCTGGGTGAAAAGCTGGCGCGCGAGCAGGGCATCATCATCGCCGACACCAAGTTCGAGTTCGGCCGCGACAAGGACGGTCACATCATCCTGATCGACGAGGTGATGACGCCCGACTCGTCGCGCTTCTGGGCGGTCGACGCCTATCAGCCGGGCCAGCCGCAGCCGAGCTTCGACAAGCAGCCGCTGCGCGACTATCTCGATGCCGAGCGCCGTGCCGGCCGCTGGAACGGCGACGCCCCCCCGCCGCCCTTGCCGCAGAGCGTGGTGGATGCGACCAGCCAGCGCTATCTGGAGGCGTTCCGGCGGGTGACGGGCAGCGAGCTGAAGATCTGAGCACTGCACGTCTCTCGCCGCGATGACGGAGCCGAAGGCAGTGTTTTCTTCGGAGTGGGAGTCGAACTGGTACCGTATCGGCGGTGCGCTCCCTCGCCCCGCTTGCGGGGAGAGGGCTGGGGTGAGGGGGGCTCTCCATGCACACCAGACTCGCGGAGAGCCCCCCTCACCCGGATTGCATCTTCGATGCAATCCGACCTCTCCCCGCAAGCGGGGCGAGGTGAGAACTGATCGTTCTGCGAGGCGCGTGCTCACATCAGCCAAGGCATCGTTGATCATCGGAGAGTTACTGACGAGACGCGCTGCGTCGATCTCGCGGCCATGCTTGCCCGAGCTATGCTGATCGATCTCGCCCTCTTAAAATGCGAGAGCGCAGGGAAGGCCGGGAGCTGGCCGCCCCCATGGCCCGCGTGCGAAAAAAAATGCACGCGGCGGTCACCACAGGTTCAGCCGAGACATCCCGGCCCTCCCTGCGCGATGGGTTTAACGGCTGCTCCGTACTCTCCCCGGGGACCGGCTTGTTTGCCCCCGTCGCCCGCCACGACGCACGCACGTCATCGCGAGCTTGGCGCCAGCATCGGGGCGCCAGGACCATACGGCTTGACCGTCCGCGCGCTGCCGTTCGTCAGCGCAAGAGCGCCTGACAGGCACGCGGCAACCGCTCCCCGCCTCTACGTATCGTGACGACGCGTACGCCCCTCTGCATGAGGACGGGATGCGCGGATAAGAACATGATTTCGGAAATAACGCAAGTCCAAAATTGATTGGTGACAGAGTAGCCCGACGGCCGGGGCCGTAAGGAGGGCAAAGGCGCAGCTATGCTGTCTCTCCGAACGTGATCGCGGTGGCGCCGTGCCCACCAAGTCGCTGATCGAGGGTGGGCACGCTGCCGCCCCACCGTACCGGCCGACCCATCCCGCGATGGTCACGATTAGGATGTGCTACAACATCATATGACGCCGACTACGACCATCGCCATCATCCTGCTGCCAGGAATGGACGGAACCGGAGAGCTCCTGAAGCCGCTTGCCGAGCGCCTGTCCGCGAACCGGCCGACGCAGATCATCGCCTACCCTCTCGATCGACCGCTCGATTACGACCAGCTCGCGACCTTCGTCAGTGAGCGGTTGCCGAGAGATCCCTTCGTCATTCTCGGCGAGTCGTTCTCCGGACCGATCGCCATCGAGATTGCAGCGACTGACGCGCGAGTCGCAGGGCTCATCCTTGCATCGAGCTTCGCGCGCCATCCGTTACCGGCCTGGCTTTCGCACGTCGCGTCGCTGCTCGATCTAAGATGGCTTCCATCAAACCTCTTCGCCGCGATGATCATGGGACGGATGGCGAAACCGGAGCTCAGGCTGCAGCTGAAGGACGTCTTGAGATCGCTTCCTGCGGCAGTTCTTCAAGCACGTGCCAGGGACGCCCTTCGAGTCGACAAGCGCGACAGGCTGGCCGAGACCACGTGTCCGGCGCTTTGTGTGCATGGCAGCTCGGATTGGCTCGTCGGCCGGAGGCAAATCGCTGAGATCCTTGCGGCACGACCCGACTGTGAGCGATGCGAGCTGGACGCACCGCACATGCTGCTGGCAACCCATGCCGAGGCCGCGGCGGCGGTGATCGACGATTTCTGCCGGCGCTTGGAGTGCAACTAGTCCTCGAACCCCACGAACACCGTCGCCTCCCTCACCGGCTTCCGCTCCGACACCACGGCATTGGCGGGGAAATCGTGATCGGGCCAGCCCAGCGCGATGCTCTTCATGATGACCTGGTCGTCGGCGATGCCGGCGTGCTCGCGGACCACGGGCGATTGCATGATGCCCTGGCTGTTGATGACGGCGCCGAGGCCGCGCGACCAGGCGGCGTTGACCAGCGCATTGGTGACGGCGCCGCAGTCGAACGGCGTGTCGTCGCTGCCGTCGAGCGCACGATCATAGGTCACGATGATGCAGACCGGTGCGTCGAACTGGCGGAAGCCGCGCAGCACCCAGTCCTGTCGCTTGTCCTTGTCGTCGCGCGCGATGCCCATGGCGGAGAACAACTGCTTGGCGACCTGCACCTGGCGCTCGCGATGCGCGCCCGCGAAGGGCTGGCCGATACGGAATTCACGCGACTGCGGGACGCCGGCGACCATCCGCTCGGTATTGCCGGCGCGGATGCGGTTCAGCGGCTCGCCGGTGATGACGTAGAAATTCCAGGGCTGGCTGTTCATCGACGACGGCGCGCGCATCGCAAGCCCGATGATCTCCTCGATCAGCGCCCGCGGCACCGGATCGGGCTTGTAGCCGCGGATGCTGCGGCGGCCGAGGATGACGTCGTCGAACTGCATGTGTGTGATAGTCCCGTGATGACAGCTGATCTGCCGGGAATATTCGCGGCTTTCCGGTTCCGGTGCAAGGTTGACGCGTGAACCGATCGGGGTGTCGCGAACACAGGAGGTTGTGATCGAGCTAGACCTTCAGCATCGACAGCACGGCGCGCGCGAGATCGGCCGGACATTCCACGAGGCGGTCGGCGCCGGCCATCTCGAGTTCGTCGCGGCTGCCATAGCCCCAGAGCACGCCGAGGCTGCGCATCCTGACGGCATGGGCGCCGGCAATGTCGTGGCGGCGGTCACCGACCATGATCGCGTCGGAGGGTGCGATATTCCGCTCGGTGAGAATATGCGCGAGCAGCTCCGGCTTGTGGTCCAGCAGACCTGACGGCACCGAGCCGTGGATGGCGTCGAACAGCGACGCGAGATCGAGATGCTCGAGGATGCGGCGCGCAAACACCTCCCGTTTGGATGTCGCGAGATAGAGCCGCACCCCCGCGCCATGCATCTCGTGCAGCGCGTCCCGGATGCCGGCATAGAGTTCACTGCCGAACAGTCCGCTCTCGCCGTAATGCTGGCGATAGGCGGTCACCGCTTCGTCGACCCGATCGTCGTCATACGCCTGCAGCAGCGCCCGCAACATGTCCTGCAGCGGCGGCCCGATGACACTGCGGATATCGAGCGTGTCGTCCGGTGCATGCCCGAGCGCGCGCAACGCCGCTAGGGCGCTCGCGGCGATGCCGGGCTGGGAGTCGATGAGAGTGCCGTCGAGGTCGAGCAGGACGGAGTGACGACCGAGGCTCATCATATCAAGCCTTCGCACTGGGACGGCTCGAAACTACACCATACCACCGCGCGAGATGGTGGAGGTGATCCGGTGGATCGAGCTTGGCGCGGACCGCGAAATCCACCGTCACCATGGCGCTGATGTCGACAATGGTGAAGTCGGGTCCGCAGACGAAGGCGTGGTCGGCGAGCCGCGCGTCGAGCCAGGCGAAGTAGTGCGCGACGCGCAGACGTCCCCGCTCCGCGAGCGCGGCAATCTGCTCGAGCGGCAACGGGCCGGGCAGAGCGCGGCTCTCCAACCCTGGCGCACTGTTCCGGAACGCTTCCTGGATGGCGTAGATGCCATCCCATTCGATCCGCCGCACCCAGCATTCGATGACGGCGCGCTCCTCCGCGCTGCGCCCCATCAGGGCCGGCTCGGGATGCAGCTCCTCGAGGTAGCGGCAGATCGCGATGATGTCGGTGATCGCAGCGCCGCTGTCGAGCTCCAGGACCGGCACCGTGCATTGCGGGTTCAGCGCGCGAAATTCCGGCCGGAACTGCTCGCCGGCGCGCAGGTCGAGCTGAACGGTGGGAATCGTGAGGCCCTTCTCGCTGAGGAAGATGCGCACGCGGCGCGGGCTTGGCGCGGTCGCGGAATCGTACAGCCTCATGAGCGTCCTCTCTGCGGGATGTGGGCTGGAAGCTTGGCAGCTTCGGCGGATGGCGCAGCTACTCCGCGCCGAAGATTTCGTCCTGGTCCATGCGCACCGCGCGCAAGGCGCGGGTCCGTCGCCACGCGTCCAGCTGCACCGAGGTGGCGTAGGTGATCAGCAGCGAGCGACGGCGGGCGCCGCTGCGGTTGCGGGTCGCGCCGTGCAGCAGGTTGACGTCGAACAGCAGGATGTCGCCGGCTTCGCCTGCCGTGACGAACGGGGCGGCCTGCGCATCATCCGTGTCGCGGCGATGCGTGCCCGGCGCCACCTGCGTCGCGCCGTTGTCGGGGCCGAACGGATCGAGGAAGGCGAGCGCCGAGACGGCGTCGGTACGGAACCGGTCGACGCCGTCGCGATGCAACGGCTGCTGGCCGCCATCGGCGAGCGGCTCGCGGCCCTCGACTTGGCCGAGGAAGAACGGCGCCTTGAGAATGTGAGACACGGCCGCGAGCATCACCGGCAGCCGGCAGGCGCGCTGCACCGTGGCATCGAGATCGACCATCGCGTGGCGCCAGTCGCGGCCGCGCGGCACCGGCCATTGCTCGGATGGCAGCGTGCCCGCCTCGAACGCATCGCGCAGCGGCGGAAGCCAGTCCGCCGGAATCGCGCCGCGCAGCAGCAGATAACCGTCCGCCTCGAGGCGGCGCGCATCCGCGTCCGGAAGCTGGCCGACACCGACGCGCGTGAAGGCTGCGGTCATGGTGAGCTCGCACATTGAGAGGTCGTGGTTCGCCGCGTCATGGTCGACGATCCGGCGCGTCTGGGCAAGCGGCTCGCTTACGCCCGTGCAGCCCGGTGGCGCTTCGCGCCGTCGCATTCATCCGGTGGTGATGTCCATCGCCGCAGAAGACGCTGAGACGATGGGCCGCACTGCGGAACGGGCGGCTCGCAGCCGCAGTTCACCGTTCGTTAACCCTCTCGACCTACGCCTCGTTAGCAACACTCTGCAACGATCCGACATACGGGGTAAACGAGCAGTCGAGCTCCTTGGAAACACACATGGTCGCCATCCAAAGCACCAACCAGATCTCGCCCGCCAACGAGCGGGTCTATCGCCAGAGCAACCTGCTGGGCGAGTGGAAGGGCAGTTGGACGGCCAACGGCCAGGCCGTGAGCTTCAAGGTCGTCAACATCAGAGGCGCCGCCGCGACGGTGGAGTACACCCATAACGGCCGCACCGAACGCGGCATCGGCCAGGTCAACGGCTCGACCATCGACTTCGGCGCGGTCACGCTCGGCACCAAGAACGGCAAGAACGCCGTGCTGCTGTTTTCGGCCGGCGGCGGCAAGGCCACCGCGATGCTGGAGAAACAGGCGCCTCCCGCCGACGAGAGCAATCTGGTCGGCAGCTGGGCCGGCTACTCCGGCGAAAACGGCCAGAGCGCGAGCTTTCGCGTGCTGTCCGTCAGCGGCAAGGAGGCCCAGGTCAGCGTGACGACCAACGGCGTCACGCGCCAGGGCACGGGGATCGTCTACAACAACGTCATCATGTTCGGTCAGTCGCAGATCTCGACGACCGACGGCAAGAGCGGCAAGGTCATCTTCCAGGTCGGCAACAAGTCCTACCTGGTGCCGGTGGACAAGCTGCCGAAGACGGCCTGAGCCCAGGCGTCCAGAGCTCAGACGCCCGCCATCATCACGTACTTGATCTCGAGATATTCCTCGATGCCGTGATGCGAGCCTTCGCGCCCGAGGCCGCTCTCCTTCACGCCGCCGAACGGCGCGACCTCGGTGGTGATCAGACCGGTGTTGACGCCGACCATGCCTGATTCCAGCGCCTCCGCGACGCGCCAGACCCGGCCGAGATCGCGGGCATAGAAGTAGGAGGCGAGGCCGAACGGCGAGGCGTTGCACATCGCGATGACATCGGCCTCGTCCTTGAAGCGAATGACGGGCGCGAGCGGGCCGAACGTCTCCTCATGCGCGACCAGCGCGTCGGCCTTGACGTCCCGAAGTACGGTCGGCTCGAAGAAGGTGCGGCCGAGCGCATGGCGCTTGCCGCCGGTCACGACCTTCGCCCCGCCTTTGACCGCATCGGCGATGTGGCGTTCGACCTTCTCAACCGCCTCTTCGTTGATCAGCGGCCCCTGGGTCACGCCGGCCTCGGTGCCCTCGCCAATCTTCATCGCCGCGACCTTGGCGGCGAGCTTCGCGACGAAGGCGTCGTAGATGCCATCCTGCGCATAGAGGCGATTGGCGCAGACGCAGGTCTGGCCCATGTTGCGATATTTCGAGACCATGGCGCCTTCGACAGCCGCATCGACATCGGCATCGTCGAACACCACGAACGGCGCGTTGCCACCGAGCTCGAGCCCGAGCTTCTTCACCGTGCCGGCCGACTGGCGATAGAGAATCTTGCCGACCTCGGTCGAGCCGGTGAAGCCTATGAAGCGCACCGACGGATGCTCGCACAGCACTTTGCCGATCGGCGGCGCGTCGCCGGTGACGATGTTGAGCGCGCCCGCAGGAATCCCGGCGCGTTCGGCCAGCACGGCGAGCGCCAGCGCCGACAGCGGCGTCTCGTTGGCCGGCTTCAGCACCACGGTGCAGCCGGCGGCGAGCGCGGGCGACACCTTGCGGGTGATCATCGAGTTCGGGAAATTCCATGGCGTGATGGCGCCGCAGACGCCGATCGGCTGCTTCAGCGCCAGCAGGCGCGCATCCGGCTTCTGGGTCGGGATGGTCTCGCCATAGACGCGACGCGCCTCCTCGGCGAAGAACTCGATATAGGCGGCGCCGATATCGACCTCACCGAGCGCCTCCGTCAGCGGCTTGCCCTGCTCGGAGGTGAGGATCAGCGCGAGGTCCTCGCGGTTGGCCGTGATCAGCTCGAACCATTTGCGCAAGGTATTGGAGCGCTGCTTGGCGGTCAGCCGGGCCCAGGACGGGAACGCGCGCGCGGCGGCCTCGACGGCTTGCGTGGTCTCCGCCGCACCGAGCTGCGCGACCTTGGCGAGCTCGGCGCCGGTGGCCGGATTGTTGACCGGGAGCACCGGCGTACCGACCCACGCACCATCGATGTAGCACTGCTCGCGCAACAGCGACGGATCCTTCAGGCGGTCACGCAGGCTCGGGGCGGCAGTGGAGGCACGGGCGGCGGCGGGCGGTGTCATCGGGCTACTCCTCGAAAGCGAGCGATCGTCCCCGAATATAGCCACGCCCCGGTGGCAGCGCACGGCGCGTGCGCCTCCTCAACGGTACATTCGATCCGGCGATCCGTGCCTGTACGGCACCAAATGCTGAATGCTGACGAGCCGACCCGGGATCAGGCCGCGCCGCTCATATAGGTCTCGCGCCGGCCGATCATGCGCTCCGCCGCCGCCTTGGCGTCGGCCTTGGTCGAGGTCGCGCAGGTGCGGTATTCCAGGTCCGGCAAGGCGGCGGGATCACGGCGGCCGAACCATGATTTCTGCCCCACGGGCAGCAGCGCCAGGGCCTGCGCCACATTGTCGACCGCGCCGAACGCATACAGCGCCCCGGTCGCCGCGATGCGCACTTCGTAGATGCCGGGCGTGATCGGCGCCTCGATATTGTCGCCGCGCCCCGGGCGGGGATACCGCTTCCACTCGCTCCACGTTGAAATCATATCGCCCCCAACGGCGGACATTGCCGCCAAAGCCATGCCATCGGCTCGAAAAAGCCGGTTCTTGAACCCTTTAATGCAAAAATGGTTGCAACTCACAACAGTCGCAAGGCCGTGGTGGGAACATGGCCCCCATGTGTCGGACTCGCGACTGAGTGGAACTAATCATGATTCTGGCGAGAAATTGAAGCGCTGTGGCCTCCGCAGCGCTGTTGTCCCCCGCCTGCTTCGTTCGCGCCGCATCATCACGAGATCGCGACCGGCCGTAAGACCGGCGGTCCTTGCTGCCCAGGCCGGCCCGAGAAACAATCGCCTACCGTCATCAAGAACGGAACGGAGGAGACCATGCAGAACAAGACCGACATCGACGGCGTGCTGCGGCAGAAGGCGGAGGCGGGAGAGATTCCCGGCGTCGTCGCTATCGCCGCTGACAGCAACGGCATCATCTACGAAGGCGCCTTCGGCAAGCGCGACCTCGGCCGCGACGACCCGATGACCACCGACAGCGTGTTCTGGATCGCCTCGATGACCAAGGCCATCACCTGCGCGGCCGGGATGCAGCTGGTCGAGCAGGGCCGGCTGTCACTGGATGCGCCGATCGGCACGGTGCTGCCGGACCTCGCCGCGCCCAAGGTGCTCGACGGTTTCGACGCCAATGGCGAGCCGATCCTGCGGCCGGCGAAGACCGCGATCACGCTGCGCCATCTGATGACCCACACCGCCGGCTTCTGCTACGACATGTGGAACGGCGATATGGCCACCTATGTGCAGAAGGCCGGAACGCCCGGCATCATCACCTGCAAGAACGACGCTCTCAAATTGCCGCTCGCCTCCGATCCCGGCACGCGCTGGGAATACGGCATCAACATCGATTTCGTCGGCAAGGCGGTCGAGGCCGCCAGCGGCCAGAAGCTCGACGCGTACTTGCGCGACCATCTGTTCGCACCGCTCGGCATGGACGATACCGGCTTCAAGCTCGGCCCGTCGCAGCGCGCGCGTCTGGTCGGCATGCATGCCCGCGGCGAGGACGGCAGCCTGGCGCCGATCCCGTTCGAGCTCGAGCAGGAGCCGGAATTCCACATGGGCGGCGGCGGGCTCTACGGCACGGCCGGCGACTACATCCGCTTCACCCGGATGATCCTCAACAATGGCCGCGGCAACGGCAACCAGGTGCTCAAGCCCGAGACGGTCGCGGCGATGCGCGACAACCATATCGGCGAGCTCGAGATGACGAAGATGGCCGCGGCGGTGCCCGGCGTGACCAACGACGTCGATCTCTATCCCGACATCGTCAAGAAATGGGGCTTGAGCTTCATGATCACGACGGCGCAGACCCCGGAGGGCCGCAGTGCCGGCAGCCTCGCCTGGGCCGGCCTCGCCAACACCTACTACTGGATCGATCCTGCGCGCGACGTCACCGGCGTGATCCTGATGCAGCTCCTGCCGTTCGCCGACCGGCTGTGCCTGGAGACCTTTGCCGGCTTCGAACGCGGGGTCTATGCCGGGCTCGATGCCGCGGGCGGACAGAAGGCGGCGTGATCAGATTGATAGCTCGGTCCCGCTCCGAGCGGACTCGTTGTTAGTTCGACGTCATGTCCGGGCTCGGCCAGGGCATCCTCGTCTTTCACGACGACAACTCAAGAAGCGTGCATGGCCGGGTCAATCCCGGCCATGACGGTGCAGAGATATCACGGTGCAGAGAGTGGTGTCGGAAGCGCAAGAGAACGGCTGCGTGACCACAGCTTCGACCTACACCTTCAGTCCGTTCTGAGCCGCCAAGTCCTTCAGCGACACCTGCGGCCTCGCGCCGATATGCTGGATCACTTCGGCCGCGGCGAGGCCGCCGAGGCGGCCGGCCATCTCATAGCCGGTCTTGCGCACCAGCCCGAACAGGAAGCCGGCGGCGAACAGATCGCCCGCGCCGGTGGTATCGACCAGGCTCTCGATCGGATGCGCCGGCACCGAGATCACGCCGTCATTCGACACCACGACGCAGCCTTGTTCGCTGCGGGTGACGATGCCGAGCGTGGCGTCCTCACGCAGCTGCTTCAGCGCGCCGTCGAAATCCGAGGTCTGGTACAGCGAATGCAGCTCGGCCTCGTTGGCGAAGACGAGATCGACGGTGCCGCCGCGCATCAGGTCGAGAAACTCCTCGCGATAGCGATCGACGCAGAACGAATCCGACAAGGTCAGCGCGACCTCACGTCCGGCGTCATGCGCGATCGCCGCCGCCTTCACGAACGCATCCTTGGCGTCCTTCGGGTCCCACAGATAACCTTCGAGATAGATGATGCGCGCCGCCGCAATCTGCGCGGGATCGATGTCCGCGGCGGTGAGATTTTGCGCGGCGCCGAGATAGGTGTTCATGGTGCGCTCGCCGTCCGGCGTCACCAGGATGTAACAGCAGCCGGTCGCCGGGCCGTCGGCAGCGGGCACGGTGTCGAAGGTGACGCCGGCGGCGCGGATATCATGCCGGTACATCCGGCCGATCTGGTCGTCCTTGACCTTGCCCACGTAAGCGGCACGCGCGCCCAGGCTGGCGAGGCCGGCGATGGTGTTGGCCCCCGAACCGCCGGACATCTCGGTGGCCGGACCCATATCGGCATAGATCGCGGCCGCGCGGGCCTCGTCGATCAGCGCCATGCTGCCCTTGGTCATGCCGTGCCGGGTGAGAAAGGCTTCATCGGCATGCACCAGCACGTCGAAGATCGCGTTGCCGATCCCGAGAACATCGTATTTCGCGTCAGTCATCCACTGGCCCCGTTTACGGCGTTTTGCAAACGCTGCGGCCTATCACAAGCGGCGCTGCTATAGAAGCCTGATGATCCGCTCATTCGTGACTGTGTTGTCAGGAACACTGGCCTCGCGCCTGCTCGGCTTCGTCCGGGATGCGCTGATGGCCGCGCTGCTCGGCGCCGGTCCGGTCGCGGACGCATTTCTCGCGGCGTTTCAGCTCGTCAACGTCATCAGGCGACTGCTGACGGAGGGCGCGCTCAATGCAGCCCTGGTGCCGGCCTGGCTGCGAATATACCAGCAGGCTGGTACGACGCATGCGACAGCTTTTGCCGGCCGCGTGCTCGGCACCGTCAGCGCCGGCCTGCTCGCCGCCACCTTGGTGCTGGCGCTGCTGATGCCGTTCGTGATGACCGTGCTCGCGCCGGGCTTCGCCGGTGAAGAGACGCTCACCCTGGCCGTCAACGATGCCAGGCTGATGCTGCCCTATCTCGCCTTTGCCGGCCCCTCGACGGTGCTGCTCGCACTGTCCAGCGCGCAACGACGCTTTGCGCTCGCGGCCTTCGCCCCGCTGCTGTTCAACGTGGCATTGATCAGCGTGACCATCGTGCTGCTGATGCAACATCCGGCCCCTGGAAGCGCCGCGCTGCTGCTCGCCGCCACGATCGGCGTCGCCGGGCTGCTGCAGCTCGCGATGCTCGCGCGGCGAGGCCGCGACGGCCCCCTCGCCTCGCCGGTGCGCGTCACCTTCCATGCCGAAATGCGCGGCTTCTTTGCCAAGGCGCTGCCCGGCATGGTCGCCAGCGCCGGCCCGCAATTGCTCGCGGTCGGCGGCGCGGTCATCGCCTCCACCTCGCCTTCCGCGGTGTCGTGGCTGTATTTCGCCAACCGCCTGATCGAGCTGCCGCTCGGGCTCGTCGGCGTTGCCATGGGCACGGTGCTGGTACCGGAGTTGACGCGCGCGCTGCACGAAGGCAACGAGGAGGCTCTGGCAGAGGTGCAATCGCGCGGCCTCGAGCTGACGATCGGGCTCGCGCTGCCTGCGACGCTCGGACTCATGATCCTGAACGAGCCGATCATTCGTTTGCTGTTCGAACATGGCGCATTCAGTTCGGACGATGCCGCCGCGACGGCGCAGGTGCTGACCTGGCTCGCGGCCGCGTTGCCGGCGCAGGTGCTGACCAAGGCGCTGCAGCCCGCCTTCTTCGCGCGCGAGGACACGCAGACGCCGTTGCGCGCGACGTTGATCGGATGCGGTGTCGCGATCGCGCTGGCGTTCCTGCTCGCACAATTGTTTGCGGCAAGTGGCATCGCGGCAGGGCTCGCGCTCGGTGCCTGGGCCAATGCGGCGGTCCTGATCCGACGTGGCGCCACGCGCTTCGGTTTCGCGCTTCCCCCTGCCTCGCGGCGCCGGCTGCCGCGCATCACGTTGGCTGCGATGGCCATGGGCGCGGTCCTCTGGACCGTCGCCGGACGCTTCGCCGGCACGTGGAGCAGCGGCCATCTCGGCGCGGCCGCGTTGCTCGCCGCCCTGATCAGCGGCGCCATCATCCTCTACGGCGTGCTTCTGTTGTCCCTGGGCGCCGTAAGCTGGCGCGAAACCGTCCGGGCGATCCGGCAAAAGCCCGCCGGCGACTTGCACCTTTGAGGCGCACGTGCCAAACGACCCCCCAAAATCATCATCCGGAACAGTGACCATGGCCTTCGTGGAACGGGTTTTCTCGGGCGTCCAGCCGACCGGCAACCTGCATCTCGGCAACTATCTCGGCGCGATCGTCAACTTCGTGAAGATGCAGGAGACGCACAACTGCATCTATTGCGTCGTCGACATGCACGCGATCACCATGCCGATCGACGTCTGGGGCGGCCCCGCCGAGCTCGCGCGCAACACCCGCGAGGTCACCGCCGCCTTCATCGCCGCCGGCATCGATCCGAAGAAGCACATCGTGTTCAACCAGAGCCAGGTCTCAGGGCACGCCGAGCTCGCCTGGATCTTCAACTGCGTTGCGCGCATCGGCTGGCTGAACCGCATGACGCAGTTCAAGGAGAAGGCCGGCAAGGACCGTGAGAACGCATCGGTCGGTCTGTACGACTATCCGGTGCTGATGGCCGCCGACATCCTGCTGTACCGAGCCACCCATGTTCCGGTCGGCGAGGACCAGAAGCAGCATCTCGAGCTCTCCCGCGACATCGCGCAGAAGTTCAACAATGACTACGGCGACTCGATCCGCAGCCACGGCTTCGGCGACGGCCTGTTCTTCCCGCTTCCGGAACCCCTCATCACCGGTCCCGCGACGCGCGTGATGTCGCTGCGCGACGGTACCAAGAAGATGTCGAAGTCCGATGCCTCGGACTATTCGCGCATCAACCTGACCGACGATGCCGATACGATCGCGCAGAAGGTCCGCAAGGCCAAGACCGATCCGGAGCCGCTGCCGACCGAGGAAAAGGGGCTGGACGCACGTCCCGAGGCGGACAACCTCGTCGGCATCTACGCCGCGCTGTCGGACCGCAGCAAGGCCGATGTGCTCAGGGATTTCGGCGGCGGCCAGTTCTCCAGCTTCAAGAACGCGCTGGTCGAGCTGTGCGTCACCAAGCTCGGGCCGATCGCCGCGGAGATGAAGCGCCTGACCGCCGATCCCGGCTACGTCGAGTCCGTGCTGGTCGACGGCGCCGACCGCGCCCAGGCCATCGCCGCAGAGACCATGAAGACGGCCAAGGACATCGTCGGCTTCATCCGCAAGCCCTGACCAGAGCAGCACGGCGCGCGCTCCGGAGTCGGCCTTGCGGCCGTAGCCCGGATGAGCGAAGCGACATCCTCGCTACGAGAAGCCGCACCACCGCTGTCGCTGCGGGCGCGATGGAACCCGCAGCCCTCTCCCCAACGGAGATGGGCTGTGGCAGCATCGCGGCCGGATCGACTCGCAGCAGCAGGCGGGAACGCGATGGCGGCGCAGCGGCAGAGCTACCAGACCGGCCATGCGCCGAAATGCCTGGTCGTGGTCGACGACAGCGAGGAGTGGGACCGCGCGGTCCGCTATGCCGGCCGCTGGGCCGTCCGTTCCGGCGGCCGTATCGTCATGCTGCACGTCATCGAGACGGAGGACCAGAACCAGCAATGGCTGGGGGTCGCCGATCTGATGCGGGCCGAGGCGCAGGAGCAGGCCCATGCCGAGCTCGACCAGGCCGCGGCGCTGCTGTCGGCGATCGGCGTGACCGCGCCGGAACGGGTGATCCGCGAAGGTGAGCCGACGGCGCAGATCCTGGAGACGATCGAGCACGACAGCGACATCGCGCTGCTGGTGCTCGCCGCCCATTCCGGCCCCGAGGGCCCCGGCCCGCTGGTCACCCATGTCACGAAGACGAGCGGAGCCTTCCCGATCCCGCTGGTGATCGTGCCGGGCGACCTCGGTGACGCCGATCTCGACGCTCTTTCATAGGCTTAGATCGGAAACGCCGGCCGTGCCCCCTTGATCGTGCGCGCGTTCGCGCCATCTGCTATGAGGACACCACAGGCCGGCCTTGAACCGGCGCTGCCGGAGAAAACCATGTTCATCCAGACCGAAGCCACCCCCAATCCCGCCACCTTGAAGTTCATCCCGGGCCGCGTCGTGTTGCCCGCGGGCACGATGGAGTTCGGCAGCCGCGACGCCGCCGCGCGCTCCCCGCTGGCCGAGCGCCTGTTCGCCGTCGACGGCGTCAGCGGCGTGTTCTACGGCGCCGATTTCATCACCGTCACCAAGAGCGACGGTGAGTGGCAGCACCTCAAGCCGGCGATCCTCGGCGCGATCATGGAGCACTACATGTCGGGCGCGCCGCTGCTCGCCGACGGCAGCGCCGCCAATGACGAATCCGCCGACGAGGACGACGAGTTCTACGACGAGGCCGACACCGAGACGGTCGGCATGATCAAGGACCTGATCGAGAGCCGCGTCCGCCCGGCCGTAGCCAATGACGGCGGCGACATCACCTTCCGCGGCTTCAAGGACGGCATCGTCTATCTCAACATGAAGGGCGCCTGCTCGGGCTGCCCGTCATCGACTGCGACCCTGCAGCACGGCATCCAGAACCTGCTGAAGCACTTCGTGCCCGAGGTGGTTGAAGTCCGGCCGATGTAGGAAGGCAATGGCGAATGGGGTTGGCGAACAGATCTGCGCGCCAATCAGCATTTGCCTCCGCTCACGCTGCGCCGCCGAGGGTGGCGGCCACGGCCGCCCCCGCCGCATGCTCGACGGTATCTCGCTGGTCACCGCGCTCGGCGCGCCGACCGGCTTCGCCGACGCCGCCCAGACTCGCGCCAATCGGCACTTTCGCCGGACCTGCTCGTCGCCCCCCTCTGGCGCTCGAACTGACCGAGCGGAATTGGGCGTTTGAGGCTGGCCCGGATGAGGCGGTGATCCCCATGCCGTCGGTGCCGAACCCGAGCACCGGCTTGCGAGCGATTGATCGCCTCGACCCGGCCTCATCGCGCCGGGCATCGCCTTTGCCACCGGGATGGCGCGGCGGCCTGAGCGTCGAACCGGACGATCAATCCAACAGCCCGGAAAGATTTGCTTGAATGAGCGCCAATTCAGTAGTTTGCGGTCGTGCGCCGTGATGCGTTTTTCCCGATCAGGATGTAAGAAAGCGGCAACCGACTTTATCAAAGCCCCAAAAAGGTATTCGGCGCTCCTTTCAATGTGAATCTGACCGGATGTTGATCCTCGCCATCGATACTGCCCTCGACCATTGCGCGGCTGCCGTTCTGGACACTGATTCGGCCGCGATGCGCGCCGAGGAAACGCTGCCGATGAAGCGCGGCCACGCCGAGGCGCTGATGCCGCTGATCGCGCGCGTGATGCGCCAGTCGGGCGTCGGCTTCCACGAGCTCGACCGCATCGCGGTGACGACGGGTCCTGGTAGTTTCACCGGGCTGCGCGTCGGCCTCTCCGCCGCGCGCGGCATTGCCTTGGCGGCGCACAAGCCGGTCGTCGGCGTGACCACGCTGTCCGCCTACGCGGCGCCGATCGTCAGCGAGGACCGCGCCAACCCGGTGATCTCGGCGATCGATGCCCGGCACGACCATGTCTACTACCAAGTCGTGAGCGGCAGCGGCGAGGAACTGGTCGCGCCCCAGGTCGCTGCGACAGACGACGTCCTGCCGGCCGCGCGGCTCGGCGCCCCGCACCTCGTCGGCAACGCCGCGGCGCTGCTGGCCGAGCGGTGGCCCAAGGAAGCCGCCGCGCCAGTTGCGGTCGACTCGCAAGACGGACCCGACATCGGCTGGGTCGCCTGGCTTGGCGCGGCCGCCGACCCGGCGCACGCGCCGGCGCGACCGTTCTATCTGCGCGCGCCCGACGTCAAGCCGCCCGCCGGGGCGGCGCGTCAACCGGCGCAGACGGCCGTCTCGTCATGAACATGTTCTTCCGCTGGCTCGGCAGCCCCAAACCGTTGATCGAAGCGGCCGCGCCGCGCGACGCCGCCAGGCTCGCCCAGATCCACGCCGCCTCGTTTCACCGCGGCTGGGGCGAAGGCGAGTTCGAGGCGATGCTGGCCGAGCGCAACACCATGATCCATCGGCTGCGGCTCGGGCGGAAGCTCATCGGCTTCATCGTCTCGCGAATCGGCGCGGACGAAGCGGAAATATTGTCAGTTGCACTTGACCCAAATCAGCGCGGCCGCGGATTTTCTCGTGATCTGTTGCTGCAGCATCTCGGGCACCTCGCGGGGCGCGGGGTCCGGACGGTCTTTCTCGAAGTGGAGGAAAACAACCAGCCGGCCCGCCGACTCTATGAACGCGCCGGATTTGCGACCGTGGGCCGTCGGGAACGCTATTACCTTCAGCCCGGCGGGGAACAGTTGAATGCGCTTCTGATGCGCCGGGACTTGTCGTAACCTGCGCTTGGTGGCAGAAAGCGCATCCTTGAGGCGAGACACGATGACCTCCTTGAAAACCACGCCAGCGCTCAATTCCACCGGAATCGAGGCCCGCTGTGCCGCCACCGGCATGCGCATGACCGAGCAGCGCCGGGTCATTGCCCGCGTGCTCGCGGAAGCCTGCGACCATCCCGACGTCGAGGAGTTGTACCGGCGCTGCGTCGCCGTCGACGACAAGATCTCGATCTCCACGGTCTATCGCACCGTGAAGCTGTTCGAGGATGCCGGCATCATCGAACGCCATGATTTCCGCGAGGGTCGCGCCCGCTACGAGCAGATGCGCGACAGCCATCATGATCATCTGATCAATCTGCGCGACGGCAAGGTGATCGAGTTCACCTCCGAGGAGATCGAGAAGCTGCAGGCCGAGATCGCCCGCAAGCTCGGCTACAAGCTGGTCGATCACCGGCTGGAGCTGTATTGCGTGCCGCTCGACGAAGAGACGAATGGCTGACGCGGCGACGGCTTCGAACCTCGATCTCGTCATTTTCGATTGCGATGGCGTGCTGGTCGACAGCGAGGTGATCTCCTGTCAGACGCACGCCGACGTGCTCAGCCTGTGCGGCTATCCGATCACGACCGAGCAGGTGTTCGCGCGGTTCCTGGGCCGCTCCCTGAAACAGGCGAAGCTCGAGGTCGAGGCCGAGCTCGGCCGTTCCCTGCCCGACGATTTCAACCCGAAACTGCAGGATCGCCTGTTCCGCGCCTTCGAGCAGGACCTCGCGGCCATCGACGGGATCGCGGAGACGCTCGACACCATCGACGTGCCGGTGTGCGTCGCCTCCTCCGGCTCGCATCAGCGCATGCGCGTCAGCCTTGGCGCCACCCAGCTCTACGATCGCCTCGCCCCGCACATCTTCTCATCCTCCCAAGTCGAGAACGGCAAGCCCGCGCCCGATCTGTTCCTGTTCGCGGCAGCGCAGATGAAGGCGCGTCCCGCGGCCTGCGTGGTGGTCGAGGACAGCACGGCCGGTATCCGGGGCGGTGTCGCCGCCGGCATGACAGTGCTCGGGTTTCACGGCGGCAGCCACTGCCGGCCCGGGCACGCCGACGACCTGCGCGCGGCCGGCGCCACCGTGGTTTTCGACGACATGCGGCAGTTGCCGGCGATTCTGAGCCGGCTGGCCGAGAAAAAGCCCGCGATCGCTGGATTTTCGGCCCCCTAGCCTATATCTGAGCGCGGCGCCGAATTGGGCGCGCCTCCGACTGCATGCAAGGGTTCATGACGCCGCCGCGCAAGCTGCACATCAAGTCCTATGGCTGCCAGATGAACGTCTACGATGCCCAGCGCATGGTGGACACGCTGGGGCCTGAGGGCTTCGTCGAGACCGCCGAGGCCGGTGACGCCGATCTCGTGATCCTCAACACCTGCCACATCCGCGAGAAGGCCTCCGAGAAGGTCTATTCGGAGCTCGGGCGGCTGCGGGTCGCGAAGGAGGACGCCGCGCGGGCCGGCCGGACGATGCAGATCGCGGTGGCCGGCTGCGTGGCGCAAGCGGAAGGCGAGGAGATCATCGCCCGCGCCCCCACCGTCGACGTCGTGGTCGGCCCGCAGAGCTACCACCATCTGCCGCAGCTCCTGGCCCAGGCCCGCCGCGGCGAGCGGGCGATCGAGACCGAATTCCCGGCCCAGGACAAGTTCGGCTTCCTGGCGAAGCCCAGCCGCGAGGCGATCCGCGCCCGCGGCGTCTCGGCCTTCGTGACCGTGCAGGAAGGCTGCGACAAGTTCTGCACCTTCTGCGTGGTGCCGTATACGCGCGGCAGCGAGATGTCGCGTGCGGTGACACGCATCGTCGACGACGTGACGCAGCTCGTCGACAATGGCGTTCGCGAGATCACCCTGATCGGCCAGAACGTCAACGCCTATCACGGCGAAGGCCCTGACGGCCGGCCCTGGACGCTGGGGCGGCTGCTCCATGGGATCGCCGAGATTCCGGGCGTGGCGCGGATCCGCTACTCGACCAGCCATCCCAACGACGTCGACGACAGCCTGATCGCGGCGCATCGCGATCTCGAAGCGGTGATGCCGTTCGTGCATCTGCCGGTTCAGTCGGGATCTGACCGCATCCTGAACGCCATGAACCGCAAACACACGGCGACTGACTATCGCAAAGTCGTCGACCGTTTTCGCGCCGCCCGTCACGACATTGCATTCTCTTCGGATTTCATCGTCGGGTTCCCGGGCGAGACCGAGGAAGATTTTCGCGCCACCCTCGCCCTGATCGACCAAATCGGCTACGCTGCGGCGTATTCGTTCAAGTATTCGCCGCGCCCGGGAACTCCGGCAGCGGACATGCCGGAGATGGTGTCAGCGACCGAGATGGACGAGCGATTGGAGCGCCTCCAGAGCTTGATCGACAGCCAGCAAGCAGCCTTCAACAAGGCCGCGATCGGCCAGGTCGTCGACGTGTTGTTCGAGCGGCCAGCGCGCAAGCCCGGGCAACTGGTCGGACGGACCGCGTATCTGCAGCCGGCCCACGTCATGGCGTCCGACGACATCATCGGCCAGGTTCTGCCGGTGCGGATCGACAGTCTCGAACGCTACAGCCTGCTCGGCGAGCTCGTCACGGCGGCGCCGGCAGTGATCTCCCCCACGCCCCTCGTGTCCATCGGAGGCTGAGCACTTGCCCAAGAGCGCATCGGATCCGTCTTCCCTCGCTCCCAGCCGCAAGTACGACCGCGACATGTCCATGCCCCCCGAGACCCAGGTCGTCATCGATTTCGACGACAACCGTGCCGCCTCCGCCCTGGTCGGGCCTTACGGCCAGAATCTGGCCCTGGTCGAACGACGGCTCGGCGTCGTCGTCGATTCCCGCGGCAACCACATCACCATCGGCGGAACACGCGACGGCTGCGATGCCGCGCGGCGCGTGCTCGAATCGCTCTATGCGCAGGCCGTGAAGGGCCACGATCTGGCGCAGGGCGACGTCGAGGGCGCGATCCGCGCCGTGGTGGCGCAGGGCTCGCTGTTCGAGTTCGACGCCAAGAACGCCAAGAACGCGTTCGAGAGCATCAACCTGCGCAAGCGCCCGGTGCGCGCCCGCACCGCCGCGCAGGATTCCTACATCCGCGCGCTGAAGCGGCACGAGCTCGTGTTCGGCATCGGCCCGGCCGGCACCGGCAAGACCTGGCTTGCGGTCGCGCATGCGGCGCAGCTGTTCGAGCGGAAGGAAGTCGACCGCATCATCCTCTCACGCCCGGCGGTCGAAGCCGGCGAGCGGCTCGGCTTCCTGCCTGGTGACCTCCGCGAGAAGGTCGATCCCTATCTGCGCCCAATCTACGACGCGCTGTACGATCTGATGGATGCGCGCATCGTCGAGCGCGCGCTGCAGGCCGGCGAGATCGAGATCGCGCCGCTCGCCTTCATGCGCGGGCGCACCTTGACCAACGCCGCGATCATCCTCGACGAGGCGCAGAACACCACATCGATGCAGATGAAGATGTTCCTCACGCGTCTCGGCGAGAACAGCCGCATGATCATCACCGGCGATCCCTCGCAGGTCGATTTGCCGAACGGCCAGACCTCCGGACTCGCCGAAGCCGCGCGCCTGCTCGACGGTGTCGAGGGGATCGCGCAGGTCCGGTTCACCGGCGAGGATGTCATCCGCCACGAATTGGTGGCGCGCATCGTCGCCGCCTATGAGGGGCCGAAAGCCCGCTGACGCGAGAGCAAGCACGCCGATGGTCGCGTCGTTCCAGCGCCATCCGCACAGATATCGACCAGGATGCCACAAAGTCCCATTCCAACGACCGAGGTGATCGTCGCAGCCGATTGCTGGCAGGACCAGCCTGACGCCGAGGACGTCATACAACGCGCCATTCTCGCCGCGGCCGAGATGGTCGATGCCGATGTCGGCGACGCCGAGATCGCCGTCATGCTGACGGACGACCAGGGCATCCGCACCCTGAACAGCAATTGGCGCGGCATCGACAAGCCCACCAACGTGCTATCGTTTCCGGCGCTGCAGCCGACCGGACCGCGCGGCGAGGATGATGCCCCGCGCATGCTCGGCGACATCGCCATCGCCTATGAGACGATGCGGCGCGAGGCCGACGACGAACAGAAGCCGTTCGAGCATCATCTCAGCCATCTCGCCGTGCACGGCTTCCTGCATCTGATCGGCTACGATCACGAGACCGATGACGAGGCCGAGGAGATGGAGGCGCTGGAGACCGAGATCCTGGCCCATCTCGGCATCCCCGATCCCTATGCCGATCGGGAACGGATGAACTGACCATGGCCGATTCCGAGCCCATCCACGACAATCCGCGCCAGACGCGCAATCTGCCGGCCGTGGTGCCGCCGGCCGAGCTCGGCCGCTCGCCGGGCGAGAACTGGCTGTTTCGCGCGCTGCGCAACCTGTTTGGCTGGAAAGGCGGCGGCTCGGTTCGCGACGACCTGCAGGTCGTGCTCGATGCCTCGACGCCCGATGACATCGGCTTCTCCGCGGTCGAGCGCACGCTCCTGCGCAACATCCTCGATTTGCACGAGCGGCGCATCGCCGACGTGATGGTGCATCGTGCAGACATCGTCGCCGTCCGGCGCGACATCACGCTCGGCGAACTGATGAGCCTGTTCGAGAGCGCGTCGCATTCGCGCCTCGTCGTCTACAACGACACGCTCGACGACCCCGAAGGCATGGTGCACATCCGCGACCTGCTTGCCTTCACCACGGCGCAGGCCCGGGTCTCCGACGAGGTGAAGGCGCGGCGCAAGAAGCCGCTGCCCGCCGGCCTCGATCTCAAGGCCGTCGATCTGTCGATGCCGCTGTTCGAGGCCAACATCATCCGCAAGCTGCTCTACGTGCCGCCGTCGATGCGCGCGATCGACCTGCTGGCGCAGATGCAGGCCTCGCGCATCCATCTGGCGCTGGTCGTCGACGAATATGGCGGCACCGACGGGCTGGTCTCCATCGAGGACATCGTCGAGCAGATCGTCGGCGAGATCGACGACGAGCACGACAGCGACGAGCCGCCGGCGATCGTGCGGCAGGCCGACAACGCCTTCATCGCGGACGCCCGCGCCAGCCTCGACGACGTACGCCGGGTGATCGGCGAGGAGTTCGTGACGGGAGAGGCGGGCGAAGGGGTGGAGACGCTCGGCGGCTATCTCGTCAACCATGTCGGCCGGCTGCCGGTGCGCGGCGAGCTGATCTCCGGCCCCGGCAATTTCGAGGTCGAGGTGCTCGATGCCGATCCGCGCCGGGTCAAGCGCCTGCGCATCGCGCCGCGCAAGGAACGCCCGACTCCCCGCCCGCAGCGCGAAAGCCGGCGTCGAGACGTTGCGCCGGAAGCGACCCCGGCCGACACGGACGTCCCGGCCGAGCCGCCGCCGACAGAGGCCGGCCCTGCGCCGGTCCACGACGATAGCAGCCCGCCACGGGGCGATGGAGCCAGCTCACAGTGATCCGCCCATCGACGATTCGCGGCCTCGCCATTGGCGTTGTCCTGGCCTGGGGCTGGAAGCGTGCGGCGATCGCGCTCGCCGCCGGCGCGCTCTCCTCGCTCGCGATGGCCCCGTTCAACGCCTGGCCGGTGCTTGCGATCACCTTCCCGGTTCTGGTCTGGCTGATCGATGGCGCCGCGGCGGGACGGCGGCGCGGCATCCCGGCTGCCGCCTTCACCGGCTTCTGCTTCGGCATGGGCTATTTCGTCCCCGGCCTTTACTGGATCGGCAACGCGTTCCTGGTCGATGCCGACACCTTCGCCTGGCTGATGCCGTTCGCCGTGCTGGGCCTGCCGGCCTATCTCGCGCTGTTTCCGGCCCTAGGCTTCGCCCTGGCCCGGTTGATCTGGACGCGTGATGCAACCCGCATCCTGGCGCTCGCCGTCTGCCTGACCGCGAGCGAATGGCTGCGCGGCCACGCGCTGACTGGCTTTCCCTGGGACACGTTCGGCTATGCCCTGTCGCAGCCGCTCGCGCTGGCGCAGACGGCCTCGCTGATCGGGATCTGGGGCATGACGTTCCTGGCGATCGCGATCTTTGCCAGCCCCGCGGTGCTGATCGACGGCAAGACATGGCGTGAGCGCTGGCGGGCGCCGGCCGCGGCCGCCGCCCTGCTCGTGATGATGGGCGTGTTCGGCGTCATCCGGATCGGCCTGCATCCGACAGCCTTCGTCGCCGACCTCAAGCTGCGGATCATGCAGCCGAACCTGCAGCAGGACGTCAAGTTCAACTATGGCGCCAAGGCCGATGTCATGCGCCGCTATCTGGCGCTGTCGGACCGCGCCTCCGGCCCGAACGCCACCGGCGTCCGGGACACCAACGTCCTGATCTGGCCGGAATCGGCGTTCCCGTTCTTCCTGACCCGCGAGGCGGACGCGATGGGCCAGATCGCCGACCTGCTGTCGCCGGGCACGGTGCTGATCACCGGTTCGGTCCGCGCCCCCGACGCGCCTCGCAACACCCCCATCACCCGGGCCTACAATTCGATCTACGTGATCGATCACGACGGCACCGTGCTGTCGGTCTACGACAAGCTCCATCTGGTCCCGTTCGGCGAGTTCCTGCCGTTCCAGAATCTGCTGGAGCGGATCGGGCTCGAGCAACTCACGCGGGTGCAGGGCGGCTTCATCCCCGGCACGGCGCGACGCAACCTGGACGTGCCACACGCTCCGCGTGTTCTTCCCTTGATCTGCTACGAGGCGATCTTTCCGAGTGACAGCGTGCCGACCGAAGAACGACCGGGCTGGATCGTCAACTTGACGAACGATGGCTGGTTCGGCATTTCGACTGGGCCTCATCAGCATCTGCAGCAAGCGCAGTGGCGCGCGATCGAGCAAGGACTTCCATTAGTTCGATCTGCGAACACCGGCATCTCCGCAGTGATCGATCCCGTCGGCCGTATCGTTAAGCAATTGCCTCTCGGCGCAGAGGGCGTGCTGGATTCCGCGCTGCCTGTTGCGTTGCAGCCGACAGCCTATGCAAGGCTCGGCGACATTCCGGTTGCGATCCTGTTAGTGATCGCCCTGAGCACCGTCGTTCGCAGACGTGTTGCTCAAAAGCTTCCCTGACACCCGCAAGATCTCGATTCTTTCCGGGTCCGTAAGATTTTTTTTGACAAGCAAAACCCCAAGTGTTGACAGATAGCTGCTGCAATTCGCATTCTCGCGCGGCAGCATGAGCCGTCCAGTTCGTTGCTCGGCCGTCTTCGTTAGTACGACATGCGAACATAAATTGACGGTGTGAGCGCCTGAGGCATACTGCGACCGCCTCGTTCCGAGGCCCATTCTAAGGAGTTGAGAGATGTCGACGAAAGCGCCCAACCCTGTTGACAAGCATGTCGGCAGCCGGGTGCGGATGCGCCGTATCATGTTGGGCATGAGCCAGGAAAAACTCGGTGAGGCTCTCGGACTCACGTTCCAGCAGATACAGAAGTACGAAAAAGGCACCAATCGAGTCGGCGCCAGCCGGATTCAGCAGATCTCGGAGGTTCTGCAGGTCCCGGTCTCCTTCCTGTTCGAAGGGGTCCCGAGTGGCGGGACCAACGGTGAAGCTTTCGGCGAAGGCGCTTCGCCCGCCTATGTGTCTGATTTCCTGGCAACCTCCGAAGGACTGGCGTTGACCCGCGCATTCACGCGGATCCACGATTCGAAGCTTCGTCGCAGCATCGTCGACCTGGTCGAGCAGATCGCTGATCGCGAAGCTCCGGAAGAAGGCTAGCTGATGCGCCGGCGCTGACATTCCTATCGTGATCACTCTCATAGGAATGTCAGCGCCCTCGGGGGGCCATCAGCGGGGCACGTTTGCGGACGACGCGCTGGGCACGCTGCGTTCCGCCGGACGAATGAGCCGATAGACAGGTTGGATCACGACCAATAGAGCGCGATGGCTCCCCTTCGGGAAAGGCTATCGCGCTCTAAATCTTTTTATGCACATGTGGCCTGGAACTCCGGCATCCCAGCCGCCAACCCGCCCAGCGACGCGCCAAGCGCGTCCACCGCCTGCTACCACTTCGTAACCATCGAGAACGATTTACAAAGCTCATGACCACCAGCAGCAGCCCGTTCGATAGTCGCACAATTCTCGAAGGCATCCGCCAATGGGTCGAGCTCGAGACCCCGACCGAGGCGCCTGATCAGGTCAACAAGCTGGCTTCCCTTGTCGCGGATGGCTATCGCGGGCTCGATGCCACGATCGAACGGATCGCCGGACGCGACGGCTGCGGCGACCACCTCGTCGCACGGTCGGCGTGGGGACAGGACGAGCCGGGCATCCTGGTCCTGAGCCATCTCGACACGGTGCATCCGATCGGGTTCATCGCGCGGCTGCCGTTCTCAGTCGACGGCGACGTTGCGTACGGTCCGGGGATCTACGACATGAAGGGCGGCGCGTATCTCGCCTTTCACGCCTTTCGTCAGCTCTGCGCAGAGGGTCAAAAATCGCCCCTCGGCATTACTCATTTGTTCGTCTCGGATGAAGAGATCGGCAGCCCGACCTCGCGCGCGCTGATCGAGGAGGAAGGCCGCAAGGCCAAATACGTCCTCGTCACCGAGCCGGCGCGCGACGGCGGCAAGATCGTGACCGGACGCAAGGGCGTGGCGCGGTTCGACGTGGCAATCCGCGGCGTGCCCGCGCACGCCGGCGCGCGTCCACAGGATGGACGCAGTGCGATCCGCGAACTCGCCAACGTCATCCATGCGCTCGAAGCGCTCAACGACCCCGCCCGCGGCATCACCGTGAATGTCGGCGTCGTGCGCGGCGGCACCCGTCCCAACGTGATCGCTGAGGAAGCTTATGCCGAGGTCGATGCACGGCTGCCGACGCCTGCCGATGCCGCGGAGATCCTGCCCAAGATCCTGGGGCTGACCTCGCGCAGCGATGGCGTCACGGTCGAAGTGAGCGGCGAGGTGAACCGGCCGCCTTACGTCAAGGGCAACGCCGGCGCCGCCCTGTTCGAGCATGCGAAATCCCTGGCCGACGAGATCGGCTTCGAGCTGGTCGACACCTATACCGGGGGCGGTTCCGACGGCAATTTCACCGCACCGTTCACGGCGACGCTCGATGGGCTCGGCGTCGATGGCAAGGGCGCGCATACGCATTACGAGCAGATGTACATTTCCTCGATCGAGCCGCGGACAAGGCTGCTCTACCGTCTCTATCAAACCCTGCGATGAGCCCCGCGATCAACATGCCCGTCGACGACGATCACACCGGCACCGAGGCCCTGCACGGCCAGGGCTCGTTCTTCGGCCGGCGCAAGGGCCACAAGCTGCGGGCGCATCAGGCCGGCCTGGTCGACAACCTGCTGCCGCACCTCGCGCTCGATCTCGCCGCGCCCGCGGAAGCCGTGCTGCCCACGCTGTACGATCCGCCGGTCGACGCGCTGCGGCTGGAGATCGGGTTTGGCGGCGGCGAGCATCTTGCCGCCGAAGCGAAGGCGTTTCCGACCACCGGCTTCATCGGCTGCGAGCCCTATGTCAACGGCATGGCCAAGATCCTGTCGGCCATCGAGGCCGACAACATCGGCAATATCAGGCTGGTGGCGGGCGACGCCGCCGAGCTGTTGGCCTGGCTGCCGCCGCAGTCGCTGCAGCGCATCGACCTGATCCATCCCGATCCCTGGCCGAAGCGGCGGCACTGGAAGCGGCGTTTCGTGCAGGATGCGACGATCGCAGCGATGGCGCGCGTCCTGAAGCCCGGCGGCGAGTTCCGCTTCGTCAGCGACATCGCCGACTATTGCGCCTGGACGCTGTGGCATCTGCTGCGTTCGCCGGAGTTCGCCTGGACGGCCGAGCGCGCCGACGACTGGCGTCTGCCCTGGCTGGGCTACACCATGACGCGCTACGGGCGGAAGGCCACGCGCGAAGGCCGCGTCGCCAACTATCTGATCTTCAGCCGGCGCTGACCGCTGCGCCGGCGAGGTCACTCAGTGTCGTGTCTTCCAGAACGCGACGACGCGTTCGGCGGTCGATGGCAGCAGGCGCGCGTAGTTGACCCTGATCGCATCGATATCGCGCGGCGCCGGCACGCGTTTCGGTCCGAGGCGCAGCAGGATCAGTGCGTGCACGGTGCGCCAATCGAGCCCGATCATGCGCCCCAGGATCAGCAGCGGATCGTGACGATCGCCCGACACCAGCCGGTCGAGCGTCGCGATCTTCAATCCCGTCATTGCGGCGAGCGCCGCGATGACCTCCTCGTATTTGTGCTCGGATGCGAAGCCGAACAACGCCGACTGGTCCAAGGCACCGGCTTCATACAGCGACAGGATGGTCCGCTGCGCCGGCACGAAATCGCGCGTGCTATGCGCTGTACGCTCCGCATCGGCGAGTTCGGCGAGAGCCTGCCTGATCCTCGCCTGCTTGTCCGGCGGCACGACATCGAACAGCCGCCGCCTGATGACATCGAGCGAGCCGGCCAGCAGTTGTTTCAGATGATCGTCGGAAACATCTGCGCGCCGGCCGACCGTGAGCGTCAGCACGCCGTCTGAACTCGCGCGGTGGATCAGCGCGGCATAGCCGCGCGGGGAAAATGCTGCGCCGTCATTGGCAGCGGTCCGCCGCACCACGTCGCGATCACCTCGGCGCACCAGCACATCGGTCGTATCGGCCGATAGGCACGTCCGCTCTGCCATCGCGAGCAAATGACCCTGGCTCTTGTCGCGCGCAATAGCGATGAGCACGGGATCGTCGAGCACGAGCGAACGGCGCAACAGCGGACCCGCCACCGCAACCTCGTCGTCGCGCGCCAGCCGGCTGACGACGGCACGGGGCGCCTTGAGGAGCCGCGACAACCGCTCCGCCAGATCGATCCGCGTCGGCAGATCCGCGAACGGGACCAGATCGATCAGGAGACCGTCGAACAGATTGATATGCTCGGGACGCAGCTTCGTCGCATCCTCGAAGAACAGGTCGGCGATGCGGCGCGTGGCCTCGAGGCCGCGTTCAGCATTGCCCTGCCTGACGATCCCGCCGAGGCCGGGGATCAGCGCGGTTGCCGGGGTCATGGACGTCTACTCGATACGCAACACGCCACGTTTCCGTGCGCTCCACTCCGTGCGGCACGACGACGGGGGCGAAAAGCACGAACTCAGCTCATTTTTAAGCGATCTTGGTGAATGAAGGGTTAGACCCTGCGGCATTCGGCCGTTCCCGGTCAGGGAAAACGATCCGATCCGCAGTCCGGGCGCGGAGCAAATTCCCAGTTCCAGGCGCCGTTTGAGGCGACACGACCCTTGCCGTCAGGCGGCAAAGCGGCTATATGAGCGCCATCAAACATCATCTCATATACGATCGCGTAGTGAGGGTGGGCCCTTCCGGACCCGCTCTTTTTTGTTACCTGGATCGCTCCGCCACGGGCGGGATCGGTCCGGTGAGCGCGATCGAACAGGCCCGACGGCCCAACCAAGCAAGACACGCGATCGACGCCTCGATGACGGAACCTACGTTCGCAACCGCTGACACCGACCTCCTGACCGAGCCCCGTCTCGTCGTCGAGCCGGGCGTCGCGGCGCGCGTGGCGGCGGTGGCCGACCCGGTGCTGCAGGGAATGGGGTACCGCCTGGTGCGGATCCGCATTTCGGGCGAAGGTGGTTGCACGGTCCAGGTGATGGCCGAGCGTCCCGACGGCACGATGCAGATCGAGGATTGCGAGGCGGTGTCGCGGGCGCTGTCGCCGGTGCTGGACATCGCCGATCCGATCGACCGCGCCTACCGCCTCGAGATCTCCTCGCCGGGCATCGACCGGCCGCTGGTCCGCCGCTCCGATTTCGAACGTCACATCGGTCATCTCGTCAAGATCGAGATGGCGGTGGCGCATCAGAACCGCAAACGCTTCCGCGGCATCATCGCCGGCGTCGAAGGCGACGGCGTGCGCATCACCCGCGATGACGTGGCCAAGGACCAGGAGCCGGATGTCGTGCTGCCGATGGCCGACATCGGCGACGCCAAGATGGTGCTGACCGACGAGCTAATCGCCGAATCCATGCGCCGCGGCAAGGCGGCCGAGCGCGAGAAGAAGCGCGAGCTTGGAATCGTCCCACCGCTGGCGCCGCACGCCAAGCCGGCGGCCCAGGCGAAGCCCAAGCCGAAGCCGAAAGCAAAAGACGACAAGCCGGCCAAGAAGCCGCTGCCGACCAATACCAAGAAACATCGCCTCGCCGCCGATCGCGCGCGCAGAGGCGAGATCGATCCTGATTAGAGGAGATTTGAGCCATGGCCGTCAGCGCCAACCGGTTGGAACTGCTGCAGATCGCCGACGCCGTCGCGCGCGAGAAGTCGATCGACCGCGGCATCGTGATCGCGGCGATGGAAGACGCGATCGCCAAGGCCGCCCGCGCCCGCTACGGCAGCGAGACCGACGTTCATGCCGAGATCGATCCGAAGAAGGGTGAGCTGCGGCTGTCGCGCCACATGCTGGTGGTCGAGAAGGTCGAGAACCCCTCGAACCAGATCTCGCTGGATGATGCGCGCCGCGCCAACCCGGGCGCGCAGATCGGCGACACCATCGCCGACACCCTGCCACCGCTGGAATATGGCCGCATCGCCGCGCAGTCGGCCAAGCAGGTCATCGTGCAGAAGGTGCGCGAGGCCGAGCGCGACCGGCAGTACCAGGAGTTCAAGGACCGCATCGGCGACATCGTCAATGGCGTCGTCAAGCGCGTCGAATATGGCAGCGTGATCCTCGACCTCGGCCGCGGCGAGGCGATCATCCGCCGCGACGAGATGCTGCCGCGCGAGGTGTTCCGCAACGGCGACCGCGTCCGCGCGTACGTCTTCGACGTCCGCCGCGAGACCCGCGGCCCGCAGATCTTCCTGTCGCGCACCCATCCGCAGTTCATGGCCAAGCTGTTCGCGCAGGAGGTGCCGGAGATTTATGACGGCATCGTCGAGATCAAGGCGGTCGCTCGCGACCCCGGCTCGCGCGCCAAGATCGGCGTTGTCTCCCGCGACTCCTCGGTCGACCCTGTCGGCGCCTGCGTCGGCATGCGCGGCTCGCGCGTGCAGGCGGTGGTGAACGAGCTGCAGGGCGAGAAGATCGACATCATTCCGTGGTCGCCCGACATCGCGACCTTCGTGGTCAACGCGCTGGCGCCGGCCGAAGTCGCCAAGGTCGTCATCGACGAGGACCGCGAGCGCATCGAGGTCGTGGTGCCCGACACCAACAACCAGCTCTCGCTGGCGATCGGCCGCCGCGGCCAGAACGTCCGCCTCGCCTCGCAGCTGACCGGCTGGGACATCGACATCCTGACCGAGCAGGAGGAATCCGAGCGCCGCCAGGCCGACTTCGAGAATTCCACCCGCGTGTTCATGGAATCGCTGAACGTCGACGAGGTCGTCGGCCAGCTGCTGGCGTCCGAAGGCTTCACCTCGGTCGAGGAGCTCGCCTTGGTCGACCTCAAGGATCTCGCCGGCATCGAAGGCTTCGACGAGGAGACCGCGACCGAGCTGCAGACCCGCGCCCGCGAATTCCTCGAGCAGCAGGAAGCCGAGCTCGAGGCCAGGCGCAAGGAGCTCGGCGTCGAGGACGCGGTGAAGGACGTGCCCGGCGTCACCACCAAGATGCTGGTCAAGTTCGGCGAGAACGACATCAAGACGGTCGAGGACCTCGCGGGCTGCGCGACCGACGATCTGGTCGGCTGGACCGAGCGCAAGGAGGGTGGCGAAGCCACCAAATTCCCCGGCATTCTCGACGGTCTCGATATCGCCCGCGACGATGCCGAGGCCATGGTCATGCAGGCCCGCGTCAAGGCCGGCTGGGTCAGTGAGGCTGACCTCGCCAAGGCCGAAGCCGAACCCGAGAATGAGGACGAAACGACCGAAGGACAGCCCGCCTGACCCGCTTGGCTCGCCCCATGGACACCACGATGACCCCCACCCTGACCCAGCTCGCTTGAGATGAGGAGCCGCATCACCGCATGCTCGCTTTGGCCGACCCCGAGCTCGACAATGGACCGCGGACCGAGAAGTCCGCGACCATGCGCATGTGCGCGGTCAGCCGCGAAGTGCGGCCGATCGGCGAGCTGATCCGCTTCGTCGTCGGCCCGTCGGGCGAGGTCGTGCCCGACATCAAGCGCAAGCTGCCCGGACGGGGCTTGTGGATCACCGCCTCGCGCCAGGCGGTTGCGGAGGCGGTGCGGCGTCACCATTTCAGCCGGGGCTTCAAGACCAACGTCCGCGTCCCGCCAACCCTTGCCGAAGACCTGGAAGCCTTGCTGGCCCGCAGCGCGATCGAAGCGCTGGGGATTGCCGCCAAGGCCGGTCAGGTCGTTTCCGGTTTCTCCAAGGTGGAAGCGGCGCTGTCGCAGCGGCCATCACGGCCGACATTGGCAGCCCTCGTCCATGCCGCGGACGGCGCAGCCGACGGGATCCGCAAGCTCGACGCGCTGGTGCGGCCGAACGACGGGGGTCAGGACCAAGCCCCGACAATTCCGATCATCTGCTGTCTCACTTCGGCAGAATTGGATTTGGCACTTGGGCGCTCAAATGTGATACATGCTGCCGTGCTCGCAGGCCCGGCGAGCAGGACATTCCTGTCGCGCAGCCAGACACTGGTCCGATACCGGTCGGCCGACGCTGACAAGATTGCCGGAACCGCGGCCACGAAATCTGCTTCGACTTCGAAGACATAGCACTTTGAAGCCATAGCTACGAAGACATCGCGACGATTGCACGAATGAGACGGTGCGGTAGCCCGCACGCTGGTAACGAGATTAGGACGACTGAATGGCCGACAACAACACTCCGGGCGACAAGAAACTGAGTGTCCCGAGCAAGACCTTGACGCTGAAGCCGCGCGTTGAGACCGGCACGGTACGCCAGAGCTTCCCACATGGCCGGAGCAAGCAGGTGGTGGTCGAGAAGCGCGGCAAGCGCCGCGTCGGCGATGGGGGGCCCGATGCTCCGCATGCACCGGAGCCGACCGTCGCCAAGGCGCCGCCGCCCCCGCCAACGCCGCGCTCATCCGGACCGCGCCCATCCGGCTCGTCGCAGCGCGGCGGGTCCGGCGTCGTGCTCCGCACCCTGACCGAGGACGAGCGCTCGGCGCGCGCCAGCGCGCTGGCTGATGCCCGCGTGCGCGACATCGAGGAACGCCGCCAGGCCGAAGAGGAAGCCCGCCGCCGCGCCGAGCGCGAAGCCGCCGAACGCGCCGAGCGCGAGGCTGCCGAGGCGCGCCGCAAGGCCGAGGAAGAGCGGCACCGTCACGAAGAGGAAGCCAAGCGCAAGGCCGAGCTCGAAGCCAAGAAGCGGTTCGGTGAAGGCGAGGCGCCCCGTCCGGCGACATCCGCGCCCCAGCCCGCCGCAGCCGCACCGGCCCGCTCGACGCCCGCCCCCGGCAGGCCCGTCGGCGCACCGGGCAGCCGGCCGCAGCAGATTGGTGGTCCGAGCTCGCGGCCCGGTGGCGCTCAGCCGGCGGGCGCACGCCCGGCCGGCGCCCGTCCTGCCGCCGGCGGTCCGCTCGGCCGCGCGCCGGCGGCGGTTGCCGCCGGTCCGGACGAGGATGAGGGTCCGCGCCAGATCCGCAGGGGTCCCGGCGGAGCCGCACGTCCCGCGCCGCCGCCGAAGACCACGCACAAGCCGGGCCCGCAGAAGCAGCGCGGCCGCCTGACGGTGGTCACGGCGCTCACGGCCGACGATGTGCGCGAGCGCTCGATCGCGTCGTTCCGCCGCCGCACGCAGCGCCTGAAGGGCCATGCCGCCAACGAGCAGAAGGAGAAGCTCGTCCGCGAGGTGACGATTCCGGAAGCCATCACCATCCAGGAGCTGGCGAACCGCATGTCGGAGCGCGCGGTCGACGTGATCCGTCTGCTGATGCGCCAGGGCGCGATGCACAAGATCACCGACGTGATCGATGCCGACACCGCGCAGCTGATCGCGGAAGAACTCGGCCACACCGTCAAGCGCGTCGCCGCCTCGGACGTGGAGGAGGGCCTGTTCGACGTCGTCGACGATTCGACCGACACCGAGCCGCGCTCGCCGGTCGTCACCGTCATGGGCCACGTCGACCACGGCAAGACCTCGCTGCTCGACGCGCTGCGCCACGCCAATGTGGTCTCGGGTGAAGCCGGCGGCATCACCCAGCACATCGGCGCCTATCAGGTGACCGCGCCGGATTCCGGCAAGAAGATCACCTTCATCGACACGCCCGGCCACGCCGCGTTCACCGCGATGCGCGCCCGCGGAGCCAAGGTCACCGACATCGTCGTGCTGGTGGTCGCGGCCGATGACGGCGTCATGCCGCAGACGATCGAGGCGATCAATCACGCCAAGGCGGCGAAGGTGCCGATGATCGTGGCGATCAACAAGATCGACAAGCCCGACGCCCGTCCCGAGCGCGTCCGCACCGAGCTGCTCCAGCACGAGGTGCAGGTCGAATCGCTGGGCGGCGAGGTCGTCGACGTCGAGGTGTCCGCCAAGAACAAGACCAATCTCGATCGTCTGCTCGAGATGATCGCGTTGCAGGCCGACATCCTCGACCTCAAGACCAATTCGGATCGCCCGGCCGAAGGCACCGTGATCGAAGCCAAGCTCGATCGCGGCCGCGGCCCGGTCGCCACCGTGCTGGTTCAGCGCGGCACCTTGCGGGTCGGCGATATCATCGTCGCCGGCGCCGAGATGGGCCGCGTCCGCGCGCTGATCTCGGACCAGGGCGAGACGCTGCAGGAGGCAGGCCCGTCGGTGCCGGTCGAGGTGCTCGGCTTCAACGGTCCGCCGGAAGCTGGCGATCGCCTCGCCGTCGTCGAGAACGAAGCCCGTGCCCGCCAGGTCACCAGCTACCGCGCGCATCAGAAGCGCGAGAACGCGGCAGCCTCGATCTCCGGCATGCGCGGTTCGCTCGAACAGATGATGTCGCAATTGAAGACTGTGGGCCGCAAGGAATTCCCGCTGATCATCAAGGCCGACGTGCAGGGCTCGCTGGAAGCCATTCTCGGCTCGCTGGAGAAGCTCGGCACCGAGGAGGTCGCCGCCCGCATCCTGCATGCCGGCGTCGGCGGCATCAGCGAGTCCGACGTCACGCTGGCCGAAGGCTTCAACGCCGCGATCATCGGCTTCTCGGTGCGAGCCAACAAGGAAGCGGCCGCACTCGCCAAGCGCAACGGCATCGAGATCCGCTACTACAACATCATCTACGACCTCGTGGATGACGTGAAGAAGGCGATGAGCGGCCTCCTGGCCCCCACGCTTCGGGAAACCATGCTCGGCAATGCGCAGATCCTGGAGGTGTTCAACATCTCCAAGGTCGGCAAGGTCGCCGGCTGCCGCGTCACCGACGGCACTGTCGAACGCGGCGCCAATGTCCGCCTGATCCGCGACAACGTCGTGGTTCACGAGGGCAAGCTGTCGACCCTGAAGCGCTTCAAGGACGAAGTGAAGGAAGTGCAGGCCGGCCAGGAATGCGGCATGGCCTTCGAGAGCTACGGCGACATGCGTGTCGGCGACGTCATCGAGTGTTATCGCGTGGAGACCATCCAGCGCTCGCTGTAAGTCCGAATCCTACAGAGCGCTGCAATTCGAGCGAGCAGCGATTCCGTGCACCTGCGGAATCGCCGCGCCTCTTGAACTTAACGAAGCGTCGTTGAACTCAATCAGAATGATCCTCTCGCCCGTGCTCACGCCGGGCGACGATCCATTGGATTTTTGAAAAATGCCTCGCCATCACCAGAGGGGAAGCGCCGCTTCCGGCGGCTCGCAGCGTCAGTTGCGCGTGGCCGAGACCGTGCGTCACGCTGTCGCCGACATTCTCAGCCACGGTGACGTGCACGACCCGGACCTGGAGGGACACATCATTACGGTGCCCGAAGTCCGCATGTCGCCCGATCTGAAGCTCGCCACGATCTACATCATGCCGCTCGGCGGACAGGATACGGACGTGGTGCTCACGGCGCTGGAGCGCAACAAGAAGTTCCTGCGCGGCGACATCGCGCGGCGCGTTAACCTGAAATTTGCACCTGACATCCGCTTCCGCGTCGACGAGCGATTCGACGAAGCGGAACGGATCGAGAAATTACTGCGAACACCCGCGGTGCAGAGAGACCTCAATTCGGATTCGGAAGAGAGCTGATGACCATTCCCCCCGAAACCGGCACTGTCGACGCGCCGAGCGCCGAACCGACCGCGGCCAAGACGATCCATTCTGCCGACGGACGCCCGCCGCGCGACAACAACGATCCGCGCAACAAGCCGCGCCAAGGGAACGGTCAGGGCAGCCAGCCGCGCCGCGATCGTCGCGACGTCCATGGCTGGGTCGTGCTCGACAAGCCGATCGGCATGACCTCGACCCAGGCCGTGGCGGTGGTGAAGCGCCTGTTCCAGGCCAAGCGCGCCGGCCATGCCGGCACGCTCGATCCGCTCGCCTCCGGTGGCCTGCCGATCGCGCTGGGCGAAGCCACCAAGACGGTTCCCTTCGTGATGGACGGCCGCAAGCGCTACCGCTTCACCGTGACCTGGGGAGAGGAGCGCGATACCGACGACACCGAAGGACGGGTCGTCGAGACCAGCGACAGCCGACCGGATGCCGCGGCGATCCAGGCGCTGCTGCCGCAATTTACCGGCCGGATCGAGCAGACGCCGCCGCGCTATTCCGCGATCAAGATCCAGGGCGAGCGCGCCTATGATCTCGCCCGCGACGGCGAGGTCGTCGAGCTCCAGCCGCGCCCGGTCGAGATCCATGAACTGACCCTCGTCGACCAGCCCGACCCCGACCATTCGGTATTCGAGGCGGAATGCGGCAAGGGAACCTATGTCCGGGCGCTGGCCCGCGACATGGGCCGCCTCCTCGGCTGTTACGGCCATATCAGCGCGCTCCGGCGGACCCTGGTGGGTCCGTTTACCGAGAACGACATGATTCCGCTGGAACAGTTGGAGGCTTTGTGCAATAGAGCCGCGTCCGGTGAGGGAAGCCTCGCCGACGCACTCCTGCCCGTTGAGACCGCGCTGGACGACATCCCGGCACTGGCCGTCACTCGGGCTGATGCGGCAAGGCTCCACAGGGGCCAGGCCGTTTTGTTGCGCGGACGGGATGCGCCCAATAGTAGCGGCACAGTCTATGTCACGGTCGCAGGCCGCCTTCTGGCGCTTGCCGAAATTGGCAATGGCGAACTCATCCCCAAGCGCGTGTTCAACCTGACCGGACTGACTGCCAGCTCCGGTCGCAACGAAAGAGACTGACGATGTCGGTGACCGCAGAGCGCAAGGCGGAAATCATCAAGGCGAACGCCACCAAGGCCGGTGATACCGGTTCTCCCGAGGTGCAGGTTGCGATCCTGTCGGAACGCATCAACAACCTGACCAGCCATTTCAAGACCCACGGCAAGGACAACCACTCCCGCCGCGGCCTCCTGAAGCTGGTGTCGACCCGCCGTTCGCTGCTGGACTATCTGAAGAAGAACGACGAGGCGCGCTACAAGGCGCTGCTCGAGAAGCACAACATCCGTCGTTGAGCTTCGCGTTGGAATGAGCGCGCGCAGTCCAGCGCGCGTTGATGGCATGATGCCGAGGACGCCGCTTCGATCGCGGCGTTCGCGAGTCCGGGATCATGCGGTCTGGCTGGATCTGGAAAGAGGCAGATACGCTCTTCGCCTGATCCTGCCCGGACCATGCAGTACGCCTCAGCAGCAATCCGGCCGCTGGGCGTAACGGGCAAGGTGCCCGTTATTTACGAGAAGGATGGACGCCATCCGAAATAAGAAAACCATGGCAGGATCGCAGGGCGCTGATCGTTTTCCAGCGCCCTGCAATCTTGCGCATGGTTTTTTTGTTTCCGGGGGGTCTGCCTTCGATCATCTCATGAAAGAAGATACCCATGTTTACCAAGCATTCCGTCGAGATCGACTGGGGTGGGCGTCCGCTCAGGCTGGAAACCGGCAAGATCGCCCGTCAGGCTGACGGCGCCGTCGTCGCCACCTATGGCGAGACCGTCGTGCTCGCGACCGTCGTCGCCGCCAAGGCGCCGCGCGAAGGCGTCGACTTCCTGCCCCTGACCGTCGACTATCAGGAAAAGACCTACGCCGCGGGCCGCATTCCCGGCGGCTATTTCAAGCGCGAGGGCCGTCCGACCGAGAAAGAGACGCTGGTCTCCCGCCTGATCGACCGCCCGATCCGCCCGCTGTTCGTCGATGCCTGGCGCAACGAGACCCAGGTGATCGTGACCGTGCTGTCGCACGACATGGAGAACGATCCGGACATCGTGGCGCTGGTCGGCGCGTCGGCCGCGCTGACCTTGTCGGGCGTTCCGTTCAAGGGCCCGATCGGCGCGGCCCGCGTCGGCTTCGCCAATGACGAATACATCCTCAATCCGACCCTCGACGAGATGGCCGACACCCAGCTCGACCTGGTCGTCGCCGGCACCTCGGACGCCGTGCTGATGGTGGAATCGGAGGCCAAGGAGCTCAACGAGGACATCATGCTCGGTGCGGTGATGTTCGGTCACCGTCACTTCCAGCCGGTGATCAACGCGATCATCGAGCTCGCCGAGAAGGCCGCCAAGGAGCCGCGCGACGTCGCGATCATCGACAACGGCGCGATCGAGAAGGAGATGCTTGGGATCGCCGAGCAGGACCTGCGCAACGCCTACGCGATTCCGATCAAGCAGCAACGCTATGCTGCCGTCGGCGCCGTCAAGGAAAAGGTGATGGCCTACTTCTTCCCCGAGGGGCAGGAGCCGAAATACGACAAGCTCCGGATCGCCGCCGTGTTCAAGGAGCTCGAGGCCAAGATCGTCCGCTGGAACATCCTGGACACCGGCAAGCGTATCGACGGCCGTGACGCCAAGACGGTGCGCAACATCGTCTGCGAGGTCGGCGTGCTGCCCCGCGCCCACGGTTCGGCGCTGTTCACCCGCGGCGAAACCCAGGCGCTGGTCGTAACCACGCTCGGCACCGGCGAGGACGAACAGTACATCGACGCGCTGTCGGGGACGTACAAAGAGACGTTCCTGCTGCACTACAACTTCCCGCCCTACTCCGTCGGTGAGACCGGCCGTCTCGGCGGCACCAAGCGCCGTGAGATCGGCCACGGCAAGCTCGCCTGGCGCGCCATCCACCCGGTGCTGCCGCCGCATCACGAGTTCCCCTACACCACGCGCGTGGTGTCGGAGGTGACCGAGTCCAACGGTTCGTCGTCGATGGCCACCGTCTGCGGCTCCTCGCTGGCGCTGATGGATGCAGGCGTGCCGCTGAAGCGGCCGACCGCGGGCATCGCGATGGGTCTGATCCTGGAAGGCAGCCGCTTCGCCGTGCTGTCCGACATTCTCGGCGACGAGGACCATCTCGGCGACATGGACTTCAAGGTTGCGGGCACCGAGAGCGGCATCACCTCGCTGCAGATGGACATCAAGATCGAGGGCATCACCGAGGAGATCATGCGGGTTGCGCTGGGCCAGGCTCGCGAAGGCCGCATCCACATCCTGGGTGAGATGTCCAAGGCGCTGACCGCCGCGCGCGCCGAGCTCGGCGAATACGCGCCGCGCATCGAGACCTTCAAGATCCCGACCGACAAGATCCGCGAAGTGATCGGCACCGGCGGCAAGGTGATCCGCGAGATCGTCGAGAAGACCGGCGCCAAGGTCAACATCGAGGACGACGGCACCGTGAAGGTCGCCTCCAACGACGGCGAGGCGATGAAGGCCGCCATCAAGTGGATCAAGTCGATCGCCTCCGATCCGGAGGTCGGCCAGATCTATGACGGCACCGTCGTCAAGGTGATGGAGTTCGGCGCTTTCGTGAACTTCTTCGGCACCCGCGACGGCCTCGTGCACATCTCGCAGCTCGCCGACAAGCGCGTGCAGAAGACCACCGACGTCGTCAAGGAAGGCGACAAGGTCAAGGTCAAGCTGCTCGGCTTCGACGACCGCGGCAAGACCCGGCTGTCGATGAAGGCGGTCGACCAGACCACCGGCGAGGATCTCGAGGCCAAGCAGAAGGACGCGCCCGCCGAGGCGCGCGAAGCCGCTGGCGAGTAAAGCCGGCGTCCCCTTCGAATGAAATACAAAGGGCGGCTTTCGGGCCGCCCTTTTTTGTTGTCCTATTGGTCGCGCACCCTCGCGCGTCCCAGGTCACGGCTGCGGATGCAGAGGCCGTCACCCCGCTTAAGGTCACCCACATGCACCATCCTATCATCCGCCCTGCCCGTCCGGACGAATACGACGCCGTCGCCAGGCTCTGGATGGAGAGCTGGTGTTCGACGGGCCTGGAAGCGCAGAGCGAGAGGCTGCTCGCGGTCCTCAGGGAGCGCGTGCCGCGTGAAGTCGCCGGCGGTTGGAGCCTGTATGTCGCCGACGACCGCGGCGGCCTCGCGGCGATGCTCGCGATCAACGTCCCCACGCTCTATCTCGACCAGCTGATGATCGCCCCGTCCCATCAGGGCCGCTCGCTCGGCCGCCGGCTGCTCGCCTTCACCCGCGAGCTGCTCCCCGACGAAGTGTGGCTGCGCTGCGCGAAGGGCAACGACAAGGCGTGGCGCTGGTACGAGCGCGAGGGCTTCGTGCTGGAAAAGGAGGAAGCTGACCCGCTGCACGGCCGGATCATGAAATATTATCGCTGGAAGCGTGACGGTCAGGCGGCGGCCTCCTGATCGCAGAGCGTGCAAGCGCAAATCTTGCGCGTGGCGACCGGAAACCGTTGCGTGCCCCTTCGCAGGCGAACTAAGTTCGAGTTCCCGACGACCTCGCATTCTCGAACCGTCCCCATGTCCGTGCCGCTCCTGCCGATCCGTCGTCTTGCGCTCGTCGTCCTCGCCGCTGCCTTCGCAACCGGGGCTTGGGCCCAGGCTCCGTCAGCAACGGCGCCCAAGGCCGCCCCCGCGGCCAAGAAACCCTCCGGAAAGACAAAGGCGATGGCGAAACCAGGCGCCATCGAAAGCGGTCCGTGCCGTCTTGGCGTCATTTCCGCACTCGGCGACCAGCTCGCCGTCAGCAAGTTCGGCCTCACCGTGTTTGAAATCGAAGAGGACGAAGTCACGTTGCCGGGATGGGGACTGGACGACCTCGCCATGGCGCGCGTGCGCGCGGCCACCGGCGGCGACCCGGCCGTGCACAGGATCGGCTATCCGAAAGGCGCGTTCGAGCCCTACTACCATCCGACGTCGCGCTTCCTGCCCGATCCGAAGGAGAGCCTGGCCTCGATCGTTCGCAACGTCACCACGAATGCCAACTGCGCACGCTACCTCGTCGTCACCAGGTTCGAGACGACCATTCCCAACACCACCCTGAGGCTCAGAGGCATCGGCGCCTACAATCAGGGGGTCGGATCGATCCTCAGGCACTCGCATCTGTTTGCGAACGTCAACATCACGCTCATCGACGGCCAATCCTACGAGAAGATCAGCTCGTTCTCGGCGGATACCGGCGCCAGGCTGGCCGAGACCATGAGGCTCACCGAGGATCCTCTCAATAAGCTCAACAATGCCGACTTCCCCGAGCCTCTCGCGGCTGCGGCCTCCAGCACCGCCCTGCGCGAGCGGCTGCGTACTCTGGTCGCGGCGAAGCTCGATCGCGACCTGCCGAGCTATCTGAAGATCGAATGATGCCGTCGCCCGCGTTCACACGGTTCGAACGAGCTTCATTGGCCCAATCCTCTCCCTTATGCGACGAGCTCTCCCAGTGACAATCTCTCGCCGACTGGCGCCGCTGTTCATGGCCGTGATCTGGTCATGCACCAATGCCCTGGCGCAATCGGCGCCGGCGCCGCTGAATGCCAAAACAGCGCCAAAGACCGCGGGCACCGCTGCCAAGGCAGCCAAGCCGACGACGGCCCTTCGCGAGGGCGGACCGTGCGAGGTCGGGGTGATCGCCGCGCTCGGCGATGTCTTCACGGTGCAGAAGAACGGCATGACCCGCCTGGGCAACGAGTACGCCGAAGTGCCGGTGTCCTGGGGTTTCGACGACATCGTCTACGCGCGCGTGAAGGCAGCCGCGGGTGATAGCGGGATCCGCCGCATCAGCGTCCCCAAGGGCGCATTCGATCCATTCTATCAGTCGCCACCGGTCAAGGCCGAGAACGGAAAGCTCACGCCCATCGTCAGGAAGGTGGCCGGCACGGCAGGGTGCGCTCGCTACCTCGTGATCACCCGCCGGACCGACAGCGAACCCTCGACAAACGACGAGGTTACCGGCGTCGGTGTCATCAACCGGGGCGAGGGATTCGGCCGGATCAGCCACGTCTTCACCATGATCGATATCCAGCTCTATGACGGCGCGACGTTCGAGACGCGCGAGCCTGCCACGAGCTCCAGATCGCTGCTCTCACGGCTGACGTCCGGCGTCGGACCGCCGTCTCACGCCGGGGACGTCGACAACTCCGCATTCCCCGCTTCGCCGCCGGAGGCTGCGAACAACAATGTGCTGCGCGACATGGCGCGTTCGATGCTCAAATTCCGGCTCGACCAGCGCTTGCCGGCCTATTTCGGGCGCGAATAGAACGACGAGCTCGGCGCGTCACAGCCTGATCTTCAGCACCGCGTGGCCCGACTGCTGGACGAGACCGGACGATGTCGCGTTGATGCCATAGCGGATGCTGAGGTCGAGCCGGTCGTTGCCGGCGGCCACAAGACCAAGGCCCGCCGAATAGATCCATGGCGACAGGCCGAGGCCGTGGGTGACGAAGCTCTCGCCGCCGCCCGAGAACGTCGCGCGGATCTGCAATGGCTGATTCAGCGTGTTGTAGCCGACGCCGATATCGCTGGTCAGACGAATCTGCCTGGTGGGCGCGTAGACCGCTTTCAGCTGCGCCGTCGTCACGAGCTCCTGATAAATCTGAGGATCGACGTTGAGGCTGAAACCGCCGGCACCGTTCTCGCCGTAGGAATTGCTGCGAACCGTGCCGTAGTCCAGGCGCAGTGCTGGAACGAGCGCGAATCGGTCCTGCAGCGGAATGCGCGTCTTGATGCCTGCGCCGGCATGGCCGCTGTAGGAACGATAGCTGCCGCCGGCGGATGCGCCCATGAAGCTCAGCGACCTGTTTTCGCCGTTATCGGTCGATCCGCCATCGAGCTGATAGTCGAAGAGGACATCACGGGTGATCGCGTAGGCTCCATAGAGCCCGAGCTGATAGGAGGCGAGACCGAGACGGTTCGGCACGGCGGCGTCGCTTCCGGTGATCGTGTGATGAGAATAACCGAGAACGCCGCCAATGATGGCGCGGGACGAGACTGCGACGTCGGCGCCGAACGCCAGACCGCCGCCGGAGGCGTCATAGCCGGGAACGCCATCGCGCCCCGTCTGCTGCGCGGTGCTGCCGAGGGGCTGCATCCAGACATTGCGACCAGCGGCCCAGCCGATGCTGCCGACATCGTCGAGCCTGTTGGTCATCGTCTGCCGGAACGCCTGCTGGCTGACATGGGTCGCCTGCGAGGCCGCCCCGGTCAACACCGGCAACGTCTGCTTCACGGCGGCGCTGAGAGATGGACCGCTGAGATTATCAAGCGCGGCAAAGCCCGAGACCATCGATCCGGTCCAGCCGGCCGACGTCATCGACAGCCGGTACAGTACGTCAGCCGCTTCCAAGCCGACGCGGCCGCCTGCAGACCGCAGCGTATCCGCATAAGGCCGGATCAGCGACATCGTCGCCAGTCCTCCGGTCAGGTTTCCGGTGAGGTCGTAGGTCGACACCAGCATCTGCGCGCCTGCGGCGTTGCCGCTCGCCGTGCCATAGAGGCTGGTCAGGGTGCCGCGCGAGAGGGTGTTGAACAGCACGCTGCCCTCGGGAGTCACCGAGCCGAGCAGCGTGAAGCCGGCCGCGGCGCTGCCGGGCGGCGCGACGCCCGCACCCCAGAAATAGCCGTTCTGATAGCTCGTGATGACGAAACGGCCCGGCGCCTGCGTGCCGAACAATGTGGGACTGACGATCCGCCAAGGCGTGCCGGCGGTCCACGCCCATTGCGGCACTGAGTTGGCCGGCACCGGTGCCGACGGCGGCGGCGTGAAGGTCGCGGGATCATAGGGGAGCATGTAGGCCCAATGCGTCACCAGCAGGCTGTCGCCGGTGATCATCTGCATTTCCATGCTGGTCACGCCGTTGACGTTGCGCATATAGCCGAGTCCGACGGTCGCAGTGCCGCCGCCGGTCGGCGTGAACAGCATGGTGATCTGGCCGCTGGTGGTGACGAAGCCCTGGATGGTCGAGGTGTCCGTCAGCAGCGCCAGCCCGATCCTGAGCTGCGCGACGCTGGTGCCGGTGAAGGCGCCGTTGCTCGCGGTGCCCAAGGTCCACAACGTCTGGTCACCGATCGGGACCGGATTGGAGAAGCCCGTCTTCGGCGACATGTAGGCGAGCAGCTGCGCCGTCGGCACATACCAGCTGGTGTTGGAGATCGTGGAGTCCCAGACGCTCGATTGCGCCTGCGCCGGCCCGACGCCCCCTGCCACAAGCGCAATGCCGGTCATCGCGCAGAGAGCGATGACACGGGCCTTCGAACGCAGCATCAATCGCCCCCACGACTTGTCTTGCTGCCGGCGCGAGCGGCTAGCTGACGGCCGCGGCCGATGCACCGGTCATGATGCATCGCAGCGTCGTCGCAACAACCAACACGAGTTGCGCCAATGCTTCCTGATTAGCCGTTCAGGAACATTGTCTTCAACTGGGAAAATTTGGGTCGATCGGGGGACGGAGTCTCGCGTTCCCCTGATACCGCCGATGCGCGCGGAGGTCAGTCCGCCTTGAGATCCTCGGGGCGCGGCATCGAGATCACGTTGTAGCCGGAATCGACGTAGTGGATCTCGCCGGTGACGCCGCCGGACAGCTCCGACAGCAGATAGAGCGCCGAGCCGCCAAGCTCCTCCAGGGTCACGCCGCGACCGAGCGGCGAGTGCTTCTGCTGAAAGGCGAACATGAAGCGGGCATCGCCGATGCCCGAGCCCGCCAGCGTGCGCACCGGGCCGGCCGAGATCGCGTTGACACGGATGCTGCGGCGGCCGTAGTCGGCGGCGAGATAGCGCACCGAGGCTTCCAACGCGGCCTTGGCGACACCCATCACGTTGTAGTTCGGCATCACGCGGTTGGAGCCGTCGAAGGTCAAGGTGATCATGCTGCCGCCGCTTTCCGGCATCAGCTCGGCGGCGCGCTTGGCGATCTCGGTGAAGGAGAAGCAGGAGATCAGCATCGTGCGCGCAAAATTCTCGCGCGAGGTGTCGGCGTAGCGGCCCTTGAGCTCGTTCTTGTCGGAGAAGGCGACCGCATGGACGACGAAGTCGAGCCCGCCCCAGGCCTCGCGCAATGCGGTGAACACGCCGTCGACGCTGGCGATGTCCTCGACGTCGCAAGGCAACACGTGCTTGACGCCGAGCTCATCGGCGAGCGGACGGACGCGCTTGCCGAGCGCGTCGCCCTGATAGGTGAAGGCCATCTCGGCACCATGCGCCGCCAGCGTCTTGGCGATGCCCCAGGCGATCGAATGGTCGTTGGCGATGCCCATGACCAGGCCGCGCTTGCCTGCCATCAGTCCCTGCATGATGTCTCTCCTTCGTCATGCCGGGATCGACCCAGCCAGGATGATCGTTCCGTCTTCGAGACGCCAATGGCCGGACATCGGTGCGAAGAATGAGCTTCGCGCTGCTGCCCGGCCATGATGCCGACGAAACCAGTGCTGTTGGAAATCTTAGGCGTCGAGCTGCTTGAACACCAGCGTCGCGTTGGTGCCGCCGAAGCCGAACGAGTTCGACAGCACGGTGCCGAGCTTGGCGTTGTCGATGCGCTTGCGCACGATCGGCATGTCGGCGAAGGCGGGATCGAGCTCGGTGATGTTGGCGCTCTCGCAGATGAAGCCGTTCTTCATCATCAGCAGCGAATAGATCGCTTCCTGGACGCCGGTGGCGCCGAGCGAGTGGCCGGTCAGCGCCTTGGTCGCCGAGATTGGCGGACATTTCTCGCCGCGGCCGAACACCTTGCGGATCGCCTCGATCTCCGGCGGATCGCCGGCCGGCGTCGAAGTCGCATGCGGATTGATGTAGTCGATCTTCGTCTTCACGGTCGACAGCGCGAGCTGCATGCAGCGCTCGGCGCCTTCGCCCGACGGCGCCACCATGTCGTAGCCGTCCGAGGTCGCGCCGTAGCCCACGATCTCGCCGTAGATCTTGGCGCCGCGCGCCTTGGCGTGCTCGAGCTCTTCCAGCACGAGGACGCCGGCGCCGCCGGCGATCACGAAGCCGTCGCGCGTGACGTCATAGGGCCGCGACGCGGTCGCAGGCGTGTCGTTGTGCTTCGACGACATCGCACCCATCGCGTCGAACAGCACCGACAGCGTCCAGTCGAGCTCTTCGCAGCCGCCGGCGAACATCACGTCCTGCTTGCCGTACTGGATCATCTCGTAGGAATTGCCGATGCAATGATTGGAGGTCGCACAGGCCGAGGAGATCGAGTAGTTGACGCCCTTGATCTTGAACCAGGTCGCCAACGTCGCCGAGGCCGTCGACGACATTGCCTTCGGCACGGCGAACGGACCGACGCGCTTCGGGCCCTTGGTGCGGGTGATGTCGGCCGCTTCCACCAGCGTGCGCGTCGATGGCCCGCCTGAGCCCATGATGATGCCGGTTCTGACGTTGGAGACGTCGGTCGGCTCCAACCCGGAATCGAGGATGGCCTGCTCCATGGCGACATGATTCCACGCCGCCCCCTCGCCGAGGAAGCGCATGGCGCGGCGGTCGACCACGTCGGCGGGATTCAGCGTCGGCGCACCTTGCACCTGCGAACGAAAACCAAGCTCGGCATATTTCTCGGCGCGGGAGATACCGGACTTCGCCTCGTACAGGCTGGCGAGCACCTCCTGGGTGTTGTTGCCGATCGATGAGACGATGCCCATGCCCGTGATGACAACCCGCCTCATGATGTCCGCCTCACCTTGCTCGTGTGTTGTGTTGCAGCCGTGCCTGCTGCACTGTCTGTGGTCGCAGCCTGCCGGTTCAAGTCGGCGCGGCGCCCTGCTTGAACAGGCCGACCTTCAGGTCCTTGGCGCGATAGATAATCTCGCCATCCATCGAAAGCCACCCGTCGGCAATACCGAGCACCAGCTTTGAGCGCATCACGCGCTTGATGTCGACGTTGTACACAACCTTGCGGGCGGTCGGCAGCACCTGGCCGGAAAACTTGAGATCGCCGAGGCCCAGCGCACGGCCGCGCCCCGCGCCGCCGGTCCAGCCGAGGTAGAAGCCGACCATCTGCCACATCGCATCGAGGCCGAGACAGCCCGGCATCACCGGATCATTCTTGAAATGGCAGCCGAAGAACCAGAGATCCGGCTTCACGTCGAGCTCGGCGCGGACGACGCCCTTGCCGAACTCGCCGCCGGTCTCGGAGATCTCGACGATCCGATCGAACATCAGCATCGGCGGCAGCGGCAGTTGTGCATTGCCGGGGCCGAACAGCTCCCCGCGGCCGCAGGCCAGCAGGTCCTCGTATTCATATGCGCTGCGCCGATCCAGCATGCTTGGTGGCCTTTCTCAACGATCCCCGGTGGAATTTGTGCCGCGCGACATGGACCCTTCCCGCGCGCCGCCCCCTTCCGCGCCGCGCTGGCCGGTCATCGCGTCGGCACGAAGGCTGGGCCATCGCACTTGGCGAACATGACCGCTGTCAGCGGCGGGCCTAACGACGCCTGGATTCGCGCACATGGCCATCACGGCCGCCGGCGCTCACCATGGCAGGGCAAATCGGGTCCGGGCGCTCTCTAACATAGAGGATTGCGGCGTCAATGCGCGTATCCAGGTAAATCGACGCAGCACCAGGGCCGGCGCCCGAACCGGGCGGCAAATGCAGTTTAGGAGCGTTCTAGATACGTTAGTTGCGATAAGCTTGCATCTGAATGGGTTTCTTCCTATATCGGTTGTGGATGAGAGCGAGATTGTGCGGTGCTTGAAGTGGATGTCAGCAACAACGCCTCGATGAGTGGTCATGACCGCGGCAACCCGGATCTCGGGAACGGCCGGCAGCCAGCACTCAATGGCTGCCCATGGCACGACGTCAACGAGATGCTGCAGGCGGCCGGGCTGCGCCCGACCCGCCAGCGCATGGCCCTCGGCTGGCTGCTGTTCGGCAAGGGCGCGCGGCATCTGACCGCCGAAATGCTCTACGAGGAAGCGACGCTGGCCAAGGTTCCGGTCTCGCTCGCCACGGTCTATAATACGCTGAACCAGCTGACCGACGCCGGCCTGCTGCGCCAGGTCAGCGTTGACGGCACGAAGACGTATTTTGACACCAACGTCACCGCCCACCATCACTTCTATCTCGAGAACAACCACGAGCTGGTCGACATCCCGGACCAGCATCTGGCGCTGTCGAAGCTGCCGGAGGCGCCCGAAGGTTACGAGATCGCCCGGATCGACATGGTCGTCCGGCTGCGCAAGAAGCGCTGAGCCTCCGGAAGGTCTTCATCGAAGCACCATGCCCGCACCCGCTGCGGGCATTTTTGTGTCGGGAGCGCGTCAGGATGGAGGTCAGCGCATTGCGCTGACCTGGGCCTTCAATTGACCTGCTCGTCGGCGTAGACGCCCCACAGCCGCTGCTGCTGGATCCAGCCTTCGAAACCATTGCCGAGCACGCGGCACCAGCCATTGCCGCATTTCTTCACCTGCGCGACAACGCCTGCCTGCAGCCGCGCTGTGACCGCGCTGGTCGCGTCGGCGCTCTCGTAGATCGGGGCGAGATCGTCCTTGTTCTTCATCGTGACCACCGCCGTGCGGCGCCCCGACAGCAACGAGTGATAGACCCACCCCTCCGAGCCTTCGGAATCGCGCACGCGGCGCCAGTTCTCATATTCCGCAGTGATCTCGACCGGCAGGCCGGAGCGCGTATAGACCCAGGCCACGTCGTTGTCCTTGGTCGGACCGGCACGAACGTTCACATGATCCGACTTCAGGCTGACATAGCGCGGCACCGGCAGGCCGCTGGTGGTGAGAACGGAGTCCTTCGCCGCAACGCCGCCCCTGCCGACGGCAACGTCGAACAGACAGACCAGCAGCACCACGACAGCACCGAAACGCCACAACGTCAATTTACTCAACTCACTCTCCCTCGAAAGGATCGACCCGCGCTCCGATCAAAGCGGATTGCGTTGCGATCCTTCGCCCGATCCCCATCGAACCGCCCGGCTGCCCCCCTTCGTGCTCGGAGAGGGCTTGCCGAAAGCGCCAGTCCCGACCTGCCGTTGGCTTCTTGTCTTGGCCGGGCCTTCTGCTAGACAGGACCGAACACAAGCGGCCAGGAAGCGCCTGAGAATCGCTCGCGAAGCCCTGTCAGGGACGGATCGGCCCACCTGCGAGATCCGACACGACCAGTCCAGGGAAGCGCCGCTCTCAGGCGACGACGGTAGTTTCGGCGAACCCGGTTAATGAGGTCTGAAGGATCTCATGAGAGCAGCACATGTCAGGTAGGAAAAAGCCCCTCGTCGTGGTGACACGCAAGCTGCCGGACTCGGTCGAGACGCGCATGCGCGAGCTGTTCGACGCCAGGCTCAATCTCGACGACGAGCCGTTGAGCCAGGAACAACTCGCCGACGCCGTGCGCACCGCCGAGGTGCTGGTTCCGACCGTCACCGACCACATCAGCGCCGACATTCTCAATCAGCCCGATTGCAAGCTGCGCATGATCGCCAACTTCGGCAACGGCGTCGACAACATCGACGTCGCGGCGGCGGTGGCGCGCGGCATCACCGTCACCAACACGCCGAAGGTCCTCACCGAGGACACCGCCGACATGACCATGGCGCTGATCCTCGCCGTGCCGCGGCGGCTGATCGAGGGCGCCTCGATCCTCACCGAGGGCAAGAACTGGGCGGGCTGGTCGCCGACCTGGATGCTCGGCCACCGCATCGGCGGCAAGCGCTTGGGCATCATCGGCATGGGCCGGATCGGCCAGGCCGTGGCGCGGCGTGCCCGCGCCTTCGGCCTGCAGATCCACTATCACAACCGCCGCCCGGTCGCTCCCGTGATCGCCGACGAGCTCGGCGCTACCTACTGGGAGAGCCTCGACCAGATGCTGGCGCGGATGGACATCATCTCGGTCAACTGCCCGCACACGCCGGCGACGTTCCATCTGCTGTCGGCGCGCCGGCTGAAGCTGATCCGCAAGGACGCCTACATCGTCAACACCGCACGCGGCGAGGTGATCGACGAGGAGACGCTGACGCGGCTGATCGAGGCCGGCGACATCGCCGGCGCCGGTCTCGACGTGTTCGAGCACGAGCCCGCGGTGAATCCGCGCCTGGTCCGGCTCGCCAAGGCCGGCAAGGTGACGCTGCTGCCGCACATGGGCTCGGCCACCATCGAAGGCCGCGTCGAAATGGGCGAGAAGGTCATCATCAACATCAAGACCTTCCTCGACAACCACCGCCCGCCGGACCGCGTGCTGCCGAGCATGTTGTAGGCCCGTCACTCGACCCCACAATCAGTGTCGTCGCTGCGAACGCAGGGACCCGTACCGCGTAATGTCCGCGTGGGACATCGCTGGTCGTCATCGTCTCGTTCACGCTGGTGGTTATGGGTCTCCGCTCGAGGCCGGGACGGCAGCTGGGTGCGGGGCGCCCGCGCGCTTCCGCCACTCCCCGACGAACGCGACGAACGCCGCCAGCGCCGGCGGCGGTTGCCGGCGGCTCGGGTAATATAGATACGGTCCGGGGAACGGCGGGCACCAGTCGTCCAGCACGCTGACGAGGCGGCCTGCCGCCAACGCATCGCGCACATGTCCCTCGAATGTCGCCCAATAGCCGACCCCGTCGCAGGCGGCACGGAAGGCCAGACCGAGCTGGACCGCGATCAGCCGGGCCGGCGGCGCGATCCTGATCACCTGCCCGTCCTTCTCGAACTCCCAATCCAGCATCGCACCGGACGAGAAGCGCGTGCGAATGCAGCCTTGCTGCAGCAGGTCGCGCGGATGCGCGGGACGGCCATGCTGCGCCACATAGTGCGGTGAGGCGACGATGGCGTAGCGCTGCGTTTCGCCGAGCGGCACGGCGATCATGTCCTGCGCCAGGTGCTCGCCATAGCGCACGCCGGCATCGAACCCGGCCTGCACGATGTCGACGAAGCCGCTGTCGGCGACGATCTCGAGCTCGATCAGCGGATAGGCCTGAAGGAACGGCGCGACCATCGGCGCCAGCACCAGATCGACCGCGGGCGGCGGCGCATTGATGCGCAGGCGCCCCGCCGCGACCTGCTGCTGGCCGCGCACCTGATGGATCGCCGCTTCGATCTCGGACAGCGCCGGCTCGAGCCGTGCCAGCAGCGCCTCGCCGGCCTGCGTCAGGCCGACGCTTCGCGTGGTCCGGTTGAGCAGCCGGACGCCGAGCCGCTGCTCCAGCTCCTTGAGCCGCTGGCTGAGGCTGGATGCCGCGAGGCCCTGCTCGCGCGCAGCCCGGCGGAAATTGCCGCTGCGAGCCACGGCAGCGAAGGCTTGAAGATCACGGAGGTCCGGCTCGCTCATTGTTCGATATGTTGAACAGTCCATTCGAAATTGTCCAGCTTATCGAACCGAGGAAATGCGCCGATATCCGCGTTGTCCGGGCGGGCCAGCAGGCCGCCTGCGCCAGCAAGAGGAGATTGATCATGCAAACCCGCCAACTCGGCTCGACCGGCCCCGACGTTTCGGTCATCGGACTAGGCTGCATGGGCATGTCGGACTTCTACGGCCCCACCGACCGGTCCGAGAGCATCGCCACCATCCACGCCGCGCTCGACGCCGGCATCACGCTGCTCGACACCGGCGACTTCTACGGGATGGGCCACAACGAGATGCTGATCCGCGAGGCGCTGGCCTCGGCCGGTCCGCGCAACGTGCAGATCTCCGTGAAGTTCGGCGCCCTGCGCGGCCCCGACAAGAGCTGGCTCGGCTATGACAGCCGGCCCGAAGCTGTCAGAACCTTCCTGTCCTATTCGCTGCAGCGGCTCGGCGTCGACGCCATCGACATCTACCGCCCGGCGCGGCTCGATCCCAAGGTGCCGATCGAGGACACGATCGGCGCGATGGCCGAGCTGAAACAGGCCGGCTACATCAGGCATATCGGGTTGTCGGAGGTCGGTTCAGAGACGATTCGCCGGGCGCACAAGGTGCACCCGATCTCGGATCTGCAAATCGAATATTCGCTGATCTCGCGCGGCATCGAGAGCGACATCCTGCAAACCTGCCGCGAGCTCGGCATCGGCATCACCGCCTATGGCGTGCTGTCGCGCGGGCTGATCAGCGGGCACTGGTCGATGGACCGCGCCAACGCTGCCGACTTCCGTGGCCATTCGCCGCGCTTCAGTGGCGACAATCTCGATCGCAATCTCAGCCTGGTCGACACGCTGCGCAGCCTGGCAGGCGAGGTCGGCGCCACGCCGGCGCAAGTCGCGATCGCCTGGGTGGCCGCGCAGGGCAACGACATCGTCCCGCTGGTCGGCGCCCGCCGCCGCGACCGTCTCGACGAGGCGCTCGGCGCGCTCTGCGTCAAGCTCACCGAGGTCCAACTCGCCGCGCTGGACAAGGCCTTCCCGATTGGTGTCGCCGCCGGAGAGCGCTATCCGGAGGCGCAGTTGGTGCATATGGACAGCGAGCGCGGTCAGCCGGGCTGAGCGTCATGCGAGTCCAGGTCGCGCAACAAACTCGGTGTCGTCCCCGCGAACGCGGGGACCCATACCGCGTGATGTCTGGAACAGGCAGATGACCCGTTCCGTGCGCCTCATTGCATACACGGAGTATGGTCCCGGATCGGCGCCCGACGACGCGTTGCGTCGCCGGGCTTGTCCGGGACGACAGTGAATTTGTGGCGCGCCTCTCGACTCAAGCGGCCGTCACTTCCGATGCGCGCTCAAGTCCGCAATGACAGGTCCATCACCGTTCAGCGGATTGGCGGGATCGCGCCCATAGCGCAGGGTCTCGAACCGCATCGTGCGCGCGTCCAGCATCAAGAGCCGTCCCACCAGCCCCTCGCCGAAGCCGACGATCTCGCGGATCGCCTCCAGCGCCATCATCGAGCCGAGCATGCCGGCGAGCGCACCCATGACGCCGGCTTCGGCGCAGGCGGGCACCGTGCCGGGCGGCGGCGGCTCGGGGAACAGGCAGCGATAGGTCGGATTAAACTGGCCCTTCTCATTCCGCTCATGCGCCCGGATCGTCGTCAGCGACGCATCGAAGGTGCCGAGCGCGCCGGTGATCAGCGGCCGCGCGGCCAGAAAGCAGGCATCGGAGACGAGATAGCGGGTGTCGAAATTGTCGGAGCCGTCGAGCACGAGATCATAAGCGCCGATCAGATCGAGCGCGTTGTCGGCATTGAGCCAGGTCCGATGCGCCATGACGCTCACATGCGGATTGAGCGCGTTGATGCGCTCGGCGGCGCTCTCGACTTTGGGTCTGCCGATGTCGGGGGTCGCATGGATGACCTGACGCTGCAGATTCGACAGCGACACGACGTCGTCGTCGACCACGCCGATCGTGCCGACGCCGGCCGCGGCGAGATACATCAGCGCCGGTGCGCCGAGGCCGCCTGCGCCGACCACCAGCACCGACGCCCGCTTCAGCGCCGCCTGGCCGGGACCGCCGACGTCGCGCAGCACGATGTGACGGGCATAGCGCTCCAGTTCTTCGTCGCTCAGCATCGTTACACCGTCCTTCCGCTGCCGCACCGCTGTCAGCCCATTGTCGGCCCGTAGCGAAGACGCCGGATCTCCGCACTGAACCCTCGCCGGATTGTGACCGACCAAGCAGATGTGCTTATTTAACGGCGCGGCAAGAGCATCGGGATTTGTCATGAGACGGCTGGCCACGGCAACCTTCATCTGCGGGATCGCCGCATGCGCGTCGGCGCAGGCACAGACGCCGCAGGGCGCGTTGCCGGGCGCCAAGCCCAAGCCCGTCGCGACCCAGCCGGTGCGCCCGGGCGTGCAGGCTCCCGCCGACACCGCCAATGCGATGAGCCAGGCCGAGCGCCTCGCGTTGCAATCCGATCTCGCCTGGGTCGGCCAGTACAATGGCGCCATCACCGGCGACGTCAGCGAGCGCATGGTCAACGCGATCAAGGAATACCAGAAGCTGGTCGGCGGCAAGCCGACCGGCGTGCTGAACCCGCAGGAGCGCGCCGTGCTCGCCGACACCGCACGCCGCAAGCAGGAGGGCGTCGGCTGGAAGCTCGTGACCGAGCCGGTCAGCGGCGCACGGCTCGGTATTCCCGCAAAGCTGGTGCCGCAACAGACCAGCGACGGCACCGGCTCGAAATGGACCTCGCCCACCGGCACCGTGCAGGTCGTGCTGTCACGCCGCAAGGAGGCGAACCCGACCACCGCGGCGCTCGCCGACCGCGAGAAGAAGGAGCCCGGCCGCACCGTCGACTACAGCGTGGTGAAGCCCGACTTCTTCGTGCTCTCGGGCCTGCAGAACCTGAAGAAGTTCTACATCCGCGGCACCTTTCGGGGCGACGAGGTGCGTATCCTGACCATCCTCTACGATCAGGCCACCGAGAACACGGTCGAGCCGGTCGTGATCGCGATGTCGAGCGCTTTCACCGCGTTTCCGTCGACATTGGCCGCGCAGCCCGCGCCACGGCGCCGCGTCGATTACGGCACCGGCATCATCGCTACCCAGGACGGCGCCATCATCGCCGATCGCGAGGTGACCGATGCCTGCGTGGCGATCACCATTCCCGGTTTCGGCCATGCCGAGCGCGTGGCCGAGGACAAGGAGCGCGGCCTGGCGCTGCTGCGCATCTACGGCGCGCGCGGCCTGAAGCCGCTGGCGCTGTCGGGCGGCAGTGCGAAATCGTCGGTCGACATCGTCGGCATCGCCGATCCGCAGAGCCAGGGCGGCGGTGCCGCGATCAGCACCGTCAAGGCGCAGCTCGCCGGCAATGGCGCCGGCGACGCCTCGCTGGCGCCGGCGCCCGGGCTCGGCTTTTCCGGAGCGGCGGCGCTCGACGGCGACGGCAAGTTCGCCGGCGTCACCTTGCTCAAGCCCGGCGTCCTCGCCGGCACGGCGCTGATCCCATCGACGCAGGTCGTGATGGTCAGCGCCGATGCGACGCGCGCCTTTCTCGCCACGCATGGCGTCAAGCCCGACGGAACCTCGCTCGACGCCAAGGCGGCGACGGTGCGCGTGATCTGCGTGCGGAAGTAGCGCCTGCGCCAAACCGGTCCGGCATCGCGATCATGCCGCCGCGCCCCGCGGCGCGGCGGCGTTTACGCAATGTTAAGCATGTCGTTTTAGAAAAAATTAAGGGCCCAACGGCGGCCGGCGGGGGTCGGACGTGCAGCATCGCGACTGCATGGGATGATGCTCGGCGACGCCGATCGCTCGCCCGCGGCTCGCTGCCACTCAACTTCCTAGCACCTTGCTATCAACTCGGAACGGCTCCCGCCGTAGTCAACCGGTCTGTGCAGGCACAGGCCGAGCGTGAAATAGTTCGAACAGTTTTGTCGGCGTGCTGATTCGGACCACCGCGATCGCTCTTCATGAGTTGGATCGGGCCGGGACTGTCCTGAGCGAGAATAGCTCTGCACCGCGATCGCGATGCGCTCAGCTTTGGCGTTCTCATAAGTTCCGTCAACATCCGAAGGACTGTCTCCCGATGTACACGATCGTTTTGGCCACGCAGAAGGGCGGCAGCGGCAAGAGCACGCTGGCGATTGGTCTGGCCGTGGCCGCGCAGCAGGCCGGCCACAAGGTGCGCGTGATCGAGACCGACCGTCAGGGCACGCTGACCAAATGGCAGGCGCGCCGCGCCGCGGGCGAGCCGATCGTCGAAGCCGTCTACGATGCCAAGACGATCGAGCCTCGCCTCGAAGCGCTGGCCCGCGACGGCGTCACCCTCTGCGTGATCGACACCGGGGCCGGCATCACGGCATCCACGACGGCCGCGATCCGCCACTGCGATCTGTGCCTCATTCCGGCGCGTCCGAGCGTCGCCGACATCGAAGCGACGGCACCGACCTTGAGCGTCGTGCGCGCCTGGCGCAAGCCGTTTGCCTTCGTGCTCAACCAGGCCCCGATCCGCGGCGGCCATCGCGTCACCGATGCGACGACTGCGCTCGACGCCGACGCACCGCGCGACATCGCAGAGGTGCTGGCGCAGCCCTTCATCATGATGCGCAACGACCACCAGGACGCGCTCGCCGCCGGTCTCGGCGTCAGCGAGTTCGATGCGGCCGGCAAGTCGGCGCAGGAGATTCGCAGCCTGTGGCGCTGGACAGCGGGCAAGCTCGCCGGCGACCACGTCATGCACGACGCTGGCGAGCTGAAGGACGCGAGCGAGCACGCCGAGGTCGAATTCCCGATCATGCTGACGCCGCCCGCCGAGGAAGCGAAGCTGCCGGTGACGCGGGCCTACCCGACCTGGGCCGACAATGGCATCAACTGGAAGGCGGGGCTGTAAAGGCGGGCTGTGGTCGTCATCGGATACGAGCTACCGCAAATGCGGTGCGCTCCCTCGCCCCGCAAGCGGGGCGAGGGAAACATCACCGACCGCGGGATCGAGTCCACCGAATCCAACCGGGCCTAGCGCTCTCCAGCCTCGCGCATCTCCAGCTGCTTGATCCGCGCATCGGCGCGACGCAGGCGGCGGCATAGCTCGCGATTGATGTTCTGCAACACGATCACATAGGCGTGGATGTCAGCCTTGTAGAAGGCATACAGCTTTTGCGCCGTCAGCTCGTACAATACGGTCGGCGCTTCCGCGACGACGGTGGCCGATCTGTTCTGCATGTCGAGCAGGGTCATCTCGCCGAAGAAATCGCCGGGCTCGAGACGCGACATATGGATCGCAACGCCCGTCTCCAGGCGCTCGCTCACCTCCAGCGTGCCGCTGTGCACGACGAACATCGAACGACCCGCCTCGCCTTCGGCGACGACCACGGCGCCGCTCTCGAACTCACGCGCGACCAGCATCGAGACCAGCAGATCGAGGCTCGCATCGGGCAGGCCGCCGAAGAACGGCGTCGCGAGCAGGAATGCTTTCAGATCGGGCGAGCTGACAGCCATGGCGGCAGTATACCCCCGCCCCCGTCCGTCACAAGCAGACTGGGGCAAGCCGGCCATGCCGGCTCGTCGGCCGCTGCATCACTTCTGGCACTTCGGGCACCAGAACGTCGACCGCCCGTTCTGCACGAAGCGCTTCACCACGCCCTCGCAGCCATCCGTCCGGCACGGCTCGCCCTCGCGGTCATAGACCTGGAACGAATGCTGGAAATAGCCGAGTTCGCCCGAAGTCTGGCGGTGATCGCGCAGCGACGATCCGCCGGCGCGGATGGCCTCGTTGAGCACGGTGTGAATCGCTTCCACCAGACGCCTGGCGTGATCCGTGGGCTCGCCCTTCTTCGTTGCCAGCGTTGCCGCCAGCCGTCGCGGCGACAGATGGGCGCGGAACAGCGCCTCGCAGACATAGATGTTGCCGAGCCCGGCGACGACGCGCTGGTCGAGCAGCGCCGCCTTGAGGCTGGTCTTCTTGCCGGCACAGGCGCGCGCCAGCATGGCGGCATCGAATTCGTTGCCGAGCGGCTCGGGCCCGAGATCCTTCAGATGCGGCTCGGTCTCGATCTCGCCGCGGCCGATGATCTTCATGAAGCCGAAGCGGCGCGGATCGTTGAACACGATGTCGGCGCCAGACGACATGTGAAACACGACATGGTCGTGCACGCTGTCCTTGCCGCGCGGATAGTGAAACTCGCCCGGCGTCTCCTCGTGCTCCGGCTTGATCACCCGGAACGAGCCGGACATGCCCAGATGCATCAGCAGCACGTCGCCGGAGCCGAGGTCGGCCAGCAGATATTTGGCGCGCCGGCCGAGTCCCCTGACGGTCTGGCCCTGCAGGCGCTTCGCAAAATCGGGCTGGAACGGAAACCTGAGATCGCCGCGCCGGGCCTCGGCCTTGACGATGACGGCGCCTTCCATGACGGGCTGCAGCCCGCGCCGGACGGTCTCGACTTCGGGCAGCTCAGGCATGCCGGCTCATTTCACCTTTTGCATCCGCGACCATTCACCTTGTCCGGCTGACGTGATAGCGCCTTGGCCGCATCAGCGCTATGGTGCCGTATCGGAGTAAGGGTGATGGATCAGCCGGACCAAACCACTCATTTCGGCTTCAGGGACGTGCCTCTGGGCGAGAAGCAGACGCTGGTGAACGACGTGTTTCACAGCGTGGCACAGCGCTACGACCTGATGAACGACCTGATGTCGGGCGGACTGCACCGCGTCTGGAAGGACATCATGATCAACACGCTGAACCCGCCGAAGAGCGATGCGCCGTTCGCGCTGCTCGACGTGGCCGGCGGCACCGGCGACATCTCCTTCCGCGCCGCCCGGAAGGCCGGCGCCGGCTTCCATGCCACCGTGTGCGACATCAACAGCGACATGCTCGAGGTCGGGCGCCAGCGGGCGCTGAAGCAATATCTCGACGACAAGGTCTCGTTCGTCGAGGGCAATGCCGAAAAGCTCGCTTTTCCCGACCGCTCCTTCGACGCCTATACGATCGCCTTCGGCATCCGCAACGTGCCGCAGATCGAGCTCGCGCTCGCCGAGGCCTTCCGCGTGCTCAAGCATGGCGGCCGATTCCTGTGCCTGGAATTCTCCACCGTCGAGATGCCCGGGCTCGACAAGCTCTACGACCTGTTCTCCTTCAACGTGATCCCGCAGCTCGGCCGCGCCGTCACCGGCGATGCCGAGTCCTACCGCTACCTCGTCGAATCGATCCGCCAGTTTCCGCGCCCCAGCGCCTTCGCCGAGATGATCTCGGCGGCCGGCTTCTCCCGCGTGTCCTGGCAGACCCTCTCCGGCGGCATCGTCGCGCTTCATTCCGGCTGGCGCTTGTGATCTCCGCACTCACCCACATTACGCGGCTCGCCCGGGCCGCCTTCGTGTTCGCGCGCGAGGGCGTGTTCGGCGCCGTCGATCCGAGCCTGGCGCCGCCGCCGGGCCAGCTCGCGCTGAAGCTGGCGCGCCTCGTCGAGCGCCCCGGCGCCAAGTCCGGGCCAAGATTGTCGCGGGCGCTGGAGCGGATGGGCCCGGCCTATCTCAAGCTCGGCCAGTTCCTGGCGACGCGGCCCGACGTCGTCGGCGTCATCATGGCGCGCGACCTCGAATCGCTGCAGGACCGGCTGCCGCCATTCCCGCAGGCCGAGGCCGAGGCGGTCATCGCCACCGCGCTCGAGCGCCCGATCAGCCAGCTGTTCACGCATCTCGGTCCTCCGGTCGCCGCCGCCTCGATCGCGCAGGTGCATCGCGGCGAGGTCGAGCGCGACGGCATTCGTCGTCCAGTCGCGGTGAAGGTGCTTCGGCCGAACGTCGCCTCGCGCTTCCGCCGCGACCTCTCCGACTTCTTCTTCGTCGCCGAAAAGGCCGAGGCGCATTCGTCGGAGGCGCGGCGGCTGCGGCTGGTCGAGGTCATCAACACGATGTCGCGCTCGGTCGCGATGGAGATGGACCTTCGCCTGGAGGCCGCTGCGCTCTCCGAGATGGCGGAGAACATCAAGGACGATCCGGACTTCCGCGTACCCACGGTCGACTGGGATCGCACCGCCAACACCGTGCTGACGATGGAGTGGATCGACGGCATCGCGCTGAACGATCACGCCCGGCTCGCGGAGGCCAATGTCGATCTGCCCGACGTCGGCCGCAAGGTGATCCAGAGCTTTCTGCGCCACGCGCTGCGCGACGGCTTCTTCCACGCCGACATGCACCCGGGCAACCTGTTCCTGGATCAGCAGGGACGGCTGGTCGCGGTGGATTTCGGCATCATGGGCCGGCTCGGCATGAAGGAGCGGCGCTTCCTCGCCGAGATCCTGCTCGGCTTCATCACCCGCGACTATCGCCGCGTCGCCGAAGTGCATTTCGAGGCCGGCTACGTGCCGCCGCATCATTCGGTGGAGAATTTCGCCCAGGCCATCCGCGCCATCGGCGAGCCGATCCACAACCGCACCGCCGAAGAAATCTCGATGGCCAAGCTGCTGACCCTGCTGCTCGAGGTCACCGGCCTGTTCGACATGCGCACCCGGCCGGAGCTGATCCTGCTGCAGAAGACCATGGTGGTGGTCGAGGGCGTCGCGCGCGGCTTCGATCCCAAGCTCGACATCTGGAAGGTCGCCGATCCCGTGGTGCGCGAATGGATCGAGCGTAATCTCGGCCCGCTCGGCCGCATCGAAGGCGCCGTGTCCGGCGTCGGCGACCTGGTCCGGCTCAGCGCGACCCTGCCCGTGCTCGCCGCCCGCGCCGCCGCCGTGCTGGAGCACATGGAGACCATGAGCCGCGACGGCTTGCGCCTGTCGCCGGAAACCATCGCCGCCATGGGCCGCACCGAAGGCAAGAAGAGCCGCTGGCGCGCCATAGCTCTGTGGGTCATCGCACTGACCTTCATCGGCATTCTGTTCGCGGTGCTTAGGCTGTAGACTCGCAGCGGGGGCGAAGGCGCAGGGCTGCCGCCGTGCCCACCGCCTTTCCTCGTATTCTGCCGCCCCGCTTGGCGCCGCTGCCGCCCACGGCGGCCGCTTTGCCCACCCTCCTCTGATTGCACTGCTGTCATTTTCTGCTAGCATTGCCTTCACAACGACAATGCTGGGGAGGCGGTCATGGCGAGCCTGACCATCCGCAAGCTGGACGACTCTCTCAAGACTTATCTGCGACTGCGCTCGGCGCAGAACGGGCGCTCCGTCGAAGAGGAAGTCCGGGTCATCCTGCGCGCGCTGATCGAGCCTGCCGATCCATCCGAGCCGCCGATGGCGCCGCCAGCTCCAGCCAACCTCTCCGCCCCGCTCGTCCCCCAGCCCGGCCGGGCGCGCGAGGCTCGCGTCACCCTGATCATCGGCGGCGGCATCGCCGCCTACAAATCGCTCGACCTGATCCGGCGGCTGAAGGAGCGCCACATCCACGTCCGCTGCGTGCTGACCAAGGCGGCGACGCAATTCGTGACCGAGCTCGCCGCGTCGGCGCTGTCGGGAGATCGTGTCTTCACCGATCTGTTCGACGCGCGCAGCGAGTTCGACGTCGGCCACATCCGGCTCGCACGCGACTGCGATCTCATCGTGGTCGCACCGGCGACCGCCGACCTGATGTCGAAGATGGCGCACGGCGCCGCCGACGACCTCGCCAGCGCCATCCTGCTCGCGGCGAGCCGGCCGATCCTGCTGGCGCCGGCGATGAACCCGATGATGTGGAGCAATCCGGCGACGCGCCGCAACGCCGCGACCCTGCAGCGCGACGGCGTCCAGATGATCGGGCCGAACGCCGGCGAGATGGCGGAGAAGGGCGAGGCCGGTGTCGGCCGCATGGCCGAGCCGACCGAGATTGCGGACGCCGTCGTCGCCATGCTCAAGCCGCCTGTGCCGCGCCCGCTCGCCGGCCGCCGCGTGCTGATCACCGCGGGCCCGACCCACGAGCCGATCGACCCGGTGCGCTACATCGCCAACCGCTCCTCCGGCAAGCAGGGCTTTGCGATCGCCGCCGCCGCGCAGGCCGCCGGCGCCGACGTGCGGCTGATCGCAGGACCGGTGGAGCTTGCCGACCCCAAGGGCGTCAGCGTCACCCACGTCGAATCGGCGCGGCAGATGCTGGAGGCCGTCGAGGCCGAGCTGCCCGCCGACGTCGCGATCTTCGCCGCGGCGGTGGCCGACTGGCGCGTCGCCAATGAGGGCGGCCAGAAGCTGAAGAAGACGGACAAGGCGATCCCGCCGCTGACGCTGGTCGAGAACCCCGACATCCTCGCCACGATCTCGAAGCTGAAGGAGAAGCGGCCTGGTCTCGTCATCGGCTTCGCCGCCGAGACCGAGCACCTGATCGACAACGCGAAGGCAAAGTTCGCCCGCAAGGGCTGCGACTGGATCGTCGCCAACGACGTCTCGCCCGCGACCGGTGTGATGGGCGGCGACCGCAACACCGTACATCTCTTGACGAAGGACGCCGATGGCGTCCATGTCGCGTCCTGGCCGATCATGACCAAGGACGAGGTCGCGACTGCGCTCGTCGCCGAGATCGCCAGAACCATGGGACCCGTTGCGTGACACAGACGATCGCGATCGACGTGCAGATCCTGCCGCATGGCGAGGGCCTGCCGCTGCCGGCCTATCAGACCGCACATGCCGCGGGGCTCGATCTGCTCGCCGCGGTTCCGACCGATGCTCCGCTCGTCCTTGCGTCGGGCGGCCATGCGATGGTGCCGACGGGACTGTCGATCGCGCTGCCCGACGGCTACGAGGCCCAGGTGCGGCCGCGTTCGGGGCTCGCTGCGCGGCACGGCGTCACAGTGCTGAACTCACCGGGCACAGTGGACGCGGACTACCGCGGCGAGATCTGCGTGCTGCTGATCAACCACGGCAAGGAACCGTTTACGATCCGCCGCGGCGAGCGCATCGCGCAGATGGTGATCGCCGCCGTCGCGCGCGCCGAGCTCAGCCTCGCGACAACCTTGACGACGACCGCGCGCGGCAGCGGCGGCTTCGGCTCGACGGGCCGTTGAACTACGGGCTTGCCACTGTTCCGACTCGAAAGAGTCGATCGGCGGACGCATTTTCCTCAGGCGCAACCATCGTTCACGGTCTGGACTCTTACCGCTGGAGTCCCGAAGCGGTTAAGGTTGATTGATTCGTGAGACGGCGCGGGCGACGCGATCGGCGCCGCCCGAAACTTCGTGCGGTTTGGGGCAAATATGTCGGGCGTGATCGTGGTGATGCGTCAGACGCTGCTGTCGTGCACGTCACTCGCGCGCAAGGGCCTGATGGGTCTCGCTGCGACTGCGCTTGCGCCGGCGACACCGGGCTTCGCAGGCGATGGCGTGCCGGCGGATGCGATCACGACGCTGTTCGAGCTGAGCCGTCCTGATGTCGCCGAGGTCACGGCGATGCTGGCGCTGCTCGGCTTCTCCGTCGTCGCCGCGGTCGCGCTGGTGCGCACGCGTCTGGCGGCCGGCCGGAAGGAAGCGCGGCTGCGCGCCGACGTCGCCGGGCTGCAATTGCAGGCCGATCGCTACCGTGCGCTGCTGTTCGCCGAGCCGCAGATCCTGATCGCCTGGCCGGCCGGCGGCCACCGTCCGCAGATCTCCGGCGACACCTCGATGCTGGTGCCGCAGGATCAGCCGCAGCGCATTCTCGCCTTTGGAACCTGGCTGCCGCCGGAGCCCGCGCTGCAGCTCGACCGCGCCGTCGACGCGCTGCGCGAGGCGGGCGAAGGCTTCATGCTCAATCTCACCACCTCGCACGGCCATGCGATCGAGGCGATGGGCCGCGCCATCGGCGGCCAGGCCATCGTGCGCATCCGCGAATTGTCCGGCCTGCGCCGCGAGCTCGCCGAGACGCAGCTCCGCTTCAAGGCGCTCGGCGAGGAGACGGAGTCGCTGCGCGCGCTGGCAGCGGCGCTGCCGTGGCCGATCTGGGCACGGCAGGCCAATGGCGCTCTCGCTTACGTCAACGCCGCCTATGCCCGTGCCGCCGATGCCCGCGACGTGCCGGACGCGATCGGCCGCAACATCGAGCTGCTCGACTCGGCCGACCGTATCGACCTGCAGCGCGCGCTCGCCACCAACGGCCGTTTCGAGGGCCGGCTGCCGATCGTGACCGGCGGCGAGCGCCGCATGTACGACGTGCGCGCCTTCATGCTGGGAAACGGCAGCGCTGGCGTCGCCATCGACGCCAGCGAGGCGGCGGCCCTGGACGCGGCCGTGGTGCGGATGCGGGAAGCACACCGGCGCACGCTCGATCAGTTGTCCTCGGGCGTAGCCGTGTTCGACGGCCAGCGCCGGCTCGCCTTCTACAACGACTCCTATCGCCGGCTGTGGCGTCTCGATCCCGCCTTCCTGGACAGCCAGCCGGATGACTCGTCGGTGCTCGACCGTCTTCGCGCCGCGCGCAAGTTGCCCGAGCAGGCCGACTTCCGGGCCTGGAAGGCCAAGCTTCACGAGGCCTATCGCGCCGTCGAAGCCGCCAAGGACACCTGGTTCCTGCCCGACGGCCGCGCGCTGTCGGTCGTCACCACGCCGAACCCGGAAGGCGGCGTCACCTATCTGTTCGACGACGTCACCGAGAGCTTCGCGCTTGCCCGCCGCTTCGACGGCTTGATCCGGGTCCAGCGCGAGACCCTCGACAGCCTTGCCGAAGGCGTCGCGGTGTTCGGCTCGAACGGCCGGGTCGAGCTGTTCAATCCGGCTTTCGCCAAGATGTGGCGGCTGTCGCCGGATCAGTTGCGCGAGCATCCGCACATCGACACCGTGGAATCCTGGTGCCATCAGCTCTATGACGATGCGGTCGCCTGGCGCACCATCCGCGAGGCGATCACGTCGATCGAGAACCGGCTCGACGTTGCGCTGAAGCTCGAGCGCAAGGACGGCAGCGTGCTCGACTGCATGAGCCGCCCGCTGCCCGACGGCGCGACCATGCTGACCTTCCAGGACATCACCGACACCGAGAATGTCGAGCGAGCCCTGCGCGAGAGCAACGAGGCGCTCGAAGCCGCCGGCCAGATGAAGATCGACTTCGTCCACCACGTGTCCTACGAGCTGCGCGCGCCGCTGACGACGATCATCGGCTTCGCGCATTTCCTGTCCGATCCGTCGACCGGGCCGCTGACCCCGAAGCAGGCCGAGTATCTCGACTACGTCACCAAATCCACCAACGCGCTGCTGGCGCTGACCAACAACATTCTCGACCTCGCCACCATCGATGCCGGCGCCATGAAGCTCGAGCTCGGGCCGGTCGACGCCGCCAAGGCGATCGAGGCCGCCGCCGAGGGCGTGCAGGACCGGCTTGCCACGGATCGCATCCGATTGACGATCGCGGTGGACCCCGACGTCGGCTCCTTCGTCGGCGACGAGCGCCGCGTCGTGCAGGTGCTCTACAATCTGCTCGCCAATGCCGTCGGCTTCTCGCCGCCGGATTCGAGCGTCGTCGTCAGCGCCCGCCGCACCGACCACAGCGTCATCTTCGCGGTCACCGATTCCGGCCCCGGCATTCCGCCCGAGGTGAAGGACAAGGTGTTCGAATGGTTCGAGAGCCATTCGCAGGGCTCGCGCCATCGCGGCGCCGGCCTCGGACTGTCGCTGGTGCGCTCCTTCGTCGAGCTGCATGGCGGCAGGGTGCGGATGGATTCGGTGGTCGGCAAGGGCACCACGGTCACCTGTGACTTCCCGACCGACCACGTCGCGCAACGCAACGCCGCGGAATGACGGACCAGCTGACATTCACCACCACGCTGGCGGACGAGACCGCCACCGCCGCCCTGATGGCCGATCTCGCGCTGCTGATCGGCCCGGGTGCACTGATCACGCTCACGGGCGATCTCGGCGCCGGCAAGACGGCGGCGGCGCGGGCGATGATCCGCTATCTCGCCGGCGACGACGAGCTGGAGGTGCCGAGTCCGACCTTCACTCTGGCGCAGAGCTACGACCTGCCGAGCTTCCCGCTGGTGCATGCCGATCTCTATCGCATCAGCGACGCATCGGAGCTCGAGGAGATCGGCCTGTCGCCGCTGCCGGAGGCGACCGTCGTGCTGATCGAATGGCCGGAGCGCGCCGGCGGCACTCTCCCGCTGGATCGCGTCGACATCGCGCTGCGCCACGATCCATCGCAGGGCGACACCGCCCGCAGCGCCGAGATCACCGGCAGCGGCAAGGCGGCCGCGGTGGTTGCACGGCTGAAAGCCTTGCGCGAATTCCTCGCCGAGGCCGGGCACGCCAAATCGCGCCGCGAGCGCATGGCCGGCGATGCCTCGACCCGCTCCTATGCGCGGCTCCACAAGGGCGAGCGCGTCTCCATCCTGATGAACTCGCCGAAGCGGCCCGACGGCCCGGCGATCTACAACGGCAAGCCCTATAGCGGCGCCGTGCATCTCGCCGAGGACGTCCGCCCATTCGTCGCGATCGCCGCCGCCTTGCGCGGGCGCGGCATCTCGGCGCCGAAGATCAACGACGCCGATCTCGGCCACGGCTTTCTCATCACCGAGGATCTCGGACGCGAGGGCGTGATCGAGGGCGACCCGCCACGACCGGTCGTGGAGCGCTACGAGGCCGCGACCGATCTGTTGGCCGCGCTGCACGCGCAGGACGTCCCCTCGGTGCTGCCGCTGGCGCCGCAGGTGACCTACGAGGTCCCGACCTTCGACGTCGAAGCCATGCTGATCGAGATCGGCCTGATGCTCGAATGGTACCTGCCCGACCGTGGCGTGGAGCTGTCGCAGGTGCTGCGCGCCGAATTCCTGGAAATATGGCGCGAGTTGCTGGAGGCGCCGCTCGCGGCCAAGCCGACATCTAAGCCGACATCTAAGCCGACCTGGGTGATCCGCGACTACCACTCGCCCAACCTGCTCTGGCTGCCCGCGCGCGAAGGCATCGCCCGCGTGGGCGTGATCGACTTCCAGGACGCGGTGATGGGACCGCCGGCCTACGACGTGGTCTCCCTGGCGCAGGACGCCCGGATCGACGTGTCGGCAGAGCTCGAGCGGGCGCTCCGAGAGCGCTACATCGCCGCACGCCAAGCGGCGTCGACGGACTTCGACGCCGACGAATTCGGCGCGCACTACGCGATCATGTCCGTCCAGCGCAACACCCGCCTGCTGGGTACCTTCGCCCGCCTCAACCGCCGCGACGGCAAGCCGCACTACCTCAAGCACCAGCCTCGCATCTGGGACTATCTCCACCGGTCGCTGGCGCACGCGGCGCTCGACCCAGTCCGCGACTGGTACGCGGCCAACGTGCCGCCACCGGCAGGGGTGGCTTAAGGCAGCGTCTCGCAGCACCACCGGTGCGCTCCCCCTCCCCCTTGCGGGGAGGGGAGCCGATCGCCGCCGTGGAGAGAGAACGCGCCAAAACCGCGCACCTCCGTGGCTTTACCGGTTCTTAGCCATCCCCCTTTACCTTGCGCCCGTGGCGCCGGTTGCGCGCCGCGCGTGAATGGAGGTTGCGATGGCAGAGCGGATGAAGGGCGAACGCGTCGTCTTCGAGCGCGGCATCCCGGCTTTCATGATGGGCATCGACGGCACCTGGCGGCGCAACTGCACCATCGAGGACGTCTCGGAGACCGGGGCGAAGCTGACGGTCGAAGGCTCGGTCGAAGGCCTTCACCTGAAGGAGTTCTTCCTGCTGTTGTCGTCGACCGGCCTGGCCTACCGGCGCTGCGAGCTGGCCTGGGTCAATGGCGACCAGATCGGCGTCACCTTCCTGAAGCAAGGCAAGAAGAAGACCAACAAGCGCGCCTCGGCCGAAGCCTGACCGAGCCACGACTGCGGCATCTTGCATCACGACGGCCGGGCAGCCGTCGCATATTCGTCATCGGCCCGGGCTATCGCAACCGGCCGAGACGATAGATGTTTTTGCGTGGTATGATTCGCACATGCCACCGTTGATCGAGATGCCCTGAAGATGCCCGTCAAGCCGCACAAAGCCATGGTCCTCGCCGCCGGTCTCGGATTGCGCATGCGCCCACTGACGGAGACGATGCCCAAACCGCTGGTGCGCGTCGCCGGTCGCCCGCTGCTCGACCATGTGCTCGACCGCCTCGCCGAAGCCGGCGTCACCGAAGCCGTCGTCAATGTCCACTATCTCGCCGACCAGATCATCGCGCACACGGCCGCGCGCAGCACGCCCCGCGTGATCATCTCCGACGAGCGCGACCAGGTGCTCGGCACCGGCGGCGGCGTCGTCAAGGCGCTGCCGCTGCTCGGCCACGAGCCGTTCTTCCACGTCAACTCCGACACGATGTGGATCGAGGGCGTGCGCCAGAACCTGTCTCGGCTCGCCGACGCGTTCGATCCCGAACGCATGGACATCATGCTGCTGATGGCGCCGACCGCGACCTCGATCGGCTACGCGGGTCAAGGCGACTACGCGATGCTCGCCGACGGTACCTTGCGCAAGCGGCGGGAGCATCAGGTGGTGCCGTTCGTCTACGCGGGCGCCGCGATCATCTCGCCATCGATCTTCGACGGCGCGCCGAAGGGCGAGTTCTCGCTGACGAAGATGTTCGACAAGGCGAACGAGCAGGACCGCCTGTTCGGCCTCCGCCTCGAAGGCGTCTGGATGCATGTCGGCACGCCGGCCGCGGTTGCGGAAGCGGAAGAGGCTCTGATGGAGAGTGCGGCGTAGCGGACTGCCCGACGGGCGAATCAGGTCGGCGCGTTGCGCGATTTGCTCCACCTCGTTGGCGCCGACCCTGCGCTGGGATCACTCAAATCATCTGCGTCGAGAAACGATTTTCGTCCGCACATTCAACCCGATCCCGCTCGTCGCGTCCGACGCGCACAAGATTCTTCTTTCGCTTTTACAGAATTCATGTTCTCTCATGCGCATCCCGCCTCGTTGCGAGGGGCGTATCGCGGTCGTCACGGACGTTGAGCGCGGGATGCGATGGCCTGTCAGGATTGCAGCGTGCTTTCGGGTGCGCGGACGAACGGTTCGGGCAGGACGGCGAAATCGTAAGGTCCCGGCATCCCGACGCTGATGCCAAGCTCGCGCCGCTGCTGACGCCGCGCGCGGGCGACGGTGGCTACAAGCCGGCACACCGAGGAGAGGACGTATAAGCCGTAACACCGTCGCGCAGGGAAGGCCGGGTCGTTTCGGCTGAACCTGTGGTTCCTGCCCCGTGCACTCTTTCACGCACGGGGGCCACGGGCCTCAGCCGAGGCCCGGCCTTCCCCGCGCCCTTGCTTCGGATGAGGGCGAGAGCTTCGCATGACTCGGGCGCGATGGCGTCGCGAGGGCATAGGGGTTTGTCTCCGGCGCGAGATCTGTACCCACAATGGAGGACGATGCTGCGTGTCCCCGTCATTGCGAGCGCAGCGAAGCAATCCAGGATCCCTCCGCAGAGACAGTCTGGATTGCTTCGCTGCGCTCGCAATGACGATGGGGTGGGCAGCTTGGCTTTCCAGACTCAGTCGTCCCGCGAAAGCGGGCGATGACGGCGGGGGTGAATGGGTCCAGCTGAGCTCATCCGCACGGCGCGCTCTGAGCCCGCGACAATGGTCACGCACCTATCAACACCCGTCCACACCCCGGATATGACCTCCGCCCGATCGCTCCCTATATAGACAGCACAGCAACCCGAATCGCAGGCCATGCGCGTCTTCACCGTTCCCATCTCGGCGCCGTTCCTGCGCAGCGTGATCGCCGCGCTGGTCGACGGCCGGCTGGTCGACGGCTTCGAGGCACGCAGCGATCCCGCCCGGCTCGCGACCGCGACGCTGTATCTGCCGACGCGGCGCTCCCTGCGGGTGGCGCGCGAGATGTTCCTCGACGAGCTGAAGACCGATGCCGCGGTGCTGCCGCGCCTGGTCGCGCTCGGCGACATCGACGAGGACGAGCTCGCCTTCGCGGAGGACCGCGACGCGTTCCTCGGGCCGGCGCCGCTGGAGATTCCGGAACGGCTCGACGACCTGCAGCGCCGGCTCACGCTGGCGCGGCTGGTCGCGGCCTGGGCCAAGACGCCGGTGTCGGCGCCGCTCGTGATCGGCGGGCCCGCCTCGACGCTTGCGCTGGCCGGCGACCTCGCGCGGCTGATCGACGACATGGTGACGCGCGGCGTGTCGTGGGATGCGCTCGATGCGCTGGTGCCGGATCAGCTCGACAAATACTGGCAGTATTCGCTCGAGTTCCTGCGCATCGCGCGGACCGCGTGGCCGGCCTATCTGCAGGAGATCGAGCGCATCGAGCCGGCGGCGCGGCGCGATCTGCTGATCGCGGCCGAAGCGGCGCGGCTGTCGGCGCATCCCGATGGTCCCGTCATTGCCGCAGGCTCCACCGGCTCGATGCCGGCGACGGCAAAATTCCTGCTCGCCGTCGCCAAGCTGCCGCATGGCGCGGTGGTGCTGCCTGGGCTCGACACCGATCTCGACGAAGCCGCGTGGAATTCGATCGGCGGTGCCAAGGACCGCGCCGGCCGCGTGTTGACGCCGCCCGCGGTCAATCATCCGCAATATGCCATGCACCTGCTGCTCAAGCGCTTCGGCCTGGAGCGGCGCGACGTGATCCGCCTCGCACCACCCGGCCGTGGCGGCCGCGAGGTGCTGATCTCAGAAGCGATGCGGCCGTCGGAAGCCACCGCCGTCTGGCACGAGCGCCTGCGCCAGTTCGACATCGCCGCCAACATTGCCGAAGCGATGGACAATCTCGCCGTCGTCGCCGCGCCCAATCCGGAAATGGAGGCGCTGGCGATTGCCATCGCGATGCGCGAGGCGCGCCATCTCGGCAATTCCGCTGCGCTGGTGACGCCGGACCGCGCGCTGGCGCGCCGCGTGATGGCGGCGCTGACGCGCTGGCACCTGACGTTCGACGATTCCGGCGGTGACGCGCTGTTGGAGACGCCGGCCGGCATCTTCGCGCGCCTCGCCGCCGAAGCAGCCGCGCGCGGACTGGAGCCGCCGACTTTGCTGGCGCTGCTCAAGCATCCGCTGTGCCGGCTCGGGCGCGCCGCGAATGGCTGGAAGAGTGCCATCGAGACGCTGGAGCTCGCGGTGCTGCGCGGCACGCGGCCACAAGCCGGAAGCAGCGGGCTCGCGCGCGACTTCGCGCGCTTCCGCGACGAGCACACCAAGCTGCACCAGGGCGAAGCATCATCGCTGCACAAGGCCGAGCCGCGCGCGCGTCTCAGTCCCGAGCAGCTCGACCGCGCCGGCGCGCTGATCGCGCAATTGCAGACGGCCCTGGCGCCGCTGGAAAACCTCGCCTCGCCGCGCCCGCAGGATTTCGCCGAGCTCGCCGCGCGGCATCGTGAGGTGTTGATCGCGCTCTCGACAGACGATGTCGGTGTCAGCACCGCGTTCACCGATCGCGACGGCGCGGCGCTGGCGCGCTGCTTCGACGACCTGCTCGCGTCCGGCGAGCGCTGCGGCCTGATGGCGCCGCTGTCGGACTATCCGGATCTGTTCCATACCGCCTTCTCCGATCGCGCGGTGCGCCGGCCCGAGCGCCACGGCGCGCAGCTGCAGATCTACGGTCCGCTCGAAGCGCGACTGATGCAGGCCGACCGCATGATCGTCGGCGGCCTGATCGAGGGCATATGGCCGCCGGCGCCGCGCATCGATCCCTGGCTCAGCCGCCCGATGCGGCATCAGCTCGGCCTCGACCTGCCCGAGCGCCGCATCGGACTATCAGCACACGATTTCGCACAACTGCTCGGCGCGCCCGAGGTGATCCTGACGCACGCCGCAAAATCGGGCGGCGCGCCGGCCGTGGCCTCGCGCTTCCTGCACCGTCTCGAAGCCGTCGCTGGCGCCGAGCGCTGGAAGGCGGCGACCGCGCGCGGCGAGACTTACGTCCGCTATGCCGAGGTGCTCGACCAGCCCGCCGCGGTGAAGCCGGTCGAACAGCCGGCGCCGAAGCCGCCGCTGGCAGCGCGGCCGCTGCGCATGTCGGTGACCGCCATCGAGGACTGGCTGCGCGATCCCTACACCATCTTCGCGCGCTACATCCTGCGGCTCGATCCGCTCGATCCCGTCGACATGCCGCTGTCGGCCGCCGATCGCGGCTCGGCGATTCACGAAGCGATCGGCGAATTCACGCAGACCTATGCCGATGCCCTGCCGCTGCATCCGGCGCATGCGCTGCGCGTGATCGGCGAGAAGCACTTTGCGCCGCTGATGGAGCGGCCCGAGGCGCGGGCGCTGTGGTGGCCGCGTTTCCAGCGCATCGCCGGCTGGTTCGCGGCGTGGGAGACCGCGCGACGCGAGCAGATCGGCGCCATCACCGCGGAGATCCGCGGCGAGATCGGCATTCCCTTGGATCAGGGCCGCACCTTCATGCTGTCGGCGCGCGCCGACCGCATCGAACAGCGTGCCGAGGGCACCTACGCCATTCTCGACTACAAGACTGGCCAGCCGCCGACGGCCAAGCAGGTGCGCATGGGGCTGTCGCCGCAGCTCACACTCGAAGCCGCGATCCTGCGCGAGGGCGGCTTCGACGGCATTCCCGCCGGCAGCCTGATCAGCCAGCTCGTCTATGTCCGCTTGTCCGGCAACAACCCGCCGGGCGAAGAGCGCATTCTCGAGCTGAAGATCAACAAGAGCGACCCGCCGCAACATCCGGACCAGGCCGCGCAGGAGGCGCGCGAAAAGCTCGAGGCATTGATCCGCAGCTTCGAGGACGTCAATCAAGGCTACACCTCGCTGAACCTGTCGATGTGGGCGAACCGCTACGGTAGCTATGACGATCTCGCCCGTATCAAGGAATGGTCGGCGGCCGGCGGCCTGGGGGTGGAGGAATGGTGAAGGCGCCCCGCCCCATTCCGCAGGCCGTGCGCGAGGCGCAGACGCGCGCATCGAACCCGGCTGCCTCCGCGTTCGTGTCGGCCAATGCCGGCTCGGGCAAGACGCATGTGCTGGTCCAGCGCGTGATCCGGCTGCTGCTCGACGGCGTGCCGCCGGAGAAGATCCTCTGCATCACCTTCACCAAGGCCGCGGCCGCCAATATGGCCGAGCGCGTGTTCTCGACGCTCGGCCATTGGGTGACGCTCGACGACGACGCGCTTGACAGCGCGATCCAGTCCACCGGCATTCCCAATCCCGACAAGAAGCTGCGGGCCTCGGCGCGAAAACTGTTCGCCAGCGCGCTGGAGACGCCGGGCGGACTGAAGGTGCAGACCATTCACGCGCTGTGCACGCGGCTGCTGCAGCAGTTCCCGTTCGAAGCCAACGTGCCGGCGCGGTTCTCGGTGCTCGACGAGCGCGACCAGACCGAGATGATGGAGCGCGCCAATCTCAAGGTGCTGCTCGACGCCGCCCGCGCGCCCGACAGCGCGGTCGGCCGCGCGCTGCAGGTGGCGATGGCCAATGCGGCGGATTCGACCTTCAAGGACGTCGTCCGCGAGGCCTGTCTGAGCCGCGATCACTTCATGGCCTGGACCGATGGCGCCGGCCGCGTCGAGGTTGCCGCGCAGCATCTCGGCGAGGTGCTCGGCATCAGCGCCGGCGAGACGCTGGAAGTCATCGAGCGCGACATCGTCGACGGCCCCAATCTGCCACTGAGGGATTGGACCGATATCGCCGCGCGGCTCGACGGCGGCGCCAAGACCGACCAGAAGCAGGCCGAGCAGTTGCGCGCGGCGCTGGCGTTCTCGGGCGCCGATCAGGTCGATGAATATCTCCGCGTATTCCTGACCGAGGACAAGGAGCCGCGGAAGTCCCTGCTCACCAAGAAGTTCGCCGACGCCAATCCCGGCATCGCCGGTCTATTTGAATCGGAGGCGCGCCGGCTCGATCGCCTGATCGAAAAGCGCCGCGCGGCGGTCGTGCGCGACCGCACCGAGGCGCTGTTGCAGATCGCGACCGCCGCCGCCGCGAACTATCGCCGCGAAAAAGAAGAGCGCGGCCTGCTCGACTACGACGACCTGATCGACAAGACGCTGGCGATGCTGAACCGCGTCTCCGCCGGCTGGGTGCACTACAAGCTCGACCGCGGCGTCGATCACGTGCTGATCGACGAGGCGCAGGACACGAGCCCACGGCAATGGGACATCGTCGCCCACATCATCGAAGAGTTCACCGCCGGCGCCGGCGCGCGCGACGGACTCACGCGCACGATCTTCGCGGTCGGCGACGAGAAGCAGTCGATCTTCTCGTTCCAGGGCGCCGACCCGCACGAGTTCGATGCGCGCAGGCGCCAGTTGCAGAAGCGCTTCACCGATGCCGGGCTGCTGTTCGATCCGGTGTCGTTCACCTATTCGTTCCGCTCGGGCCCGACGGTGCTGCACGCGGTCGACCACGTGTTCCGCGAGCGCGACGTCTACAGCAGCATTCACTCGCCCGACATCGGCCACCCCATCCACAACGCGCTGACCGATGCCGGACCGAGCATGGTCGAGCTCTGGAGCCTGTGCGAACGCGACGACCGCAAGGAGATCGAGGGCTGGCGCGCGCCGTTCGACGGCGTCTCCGTCACCAGCCCCGAGGTGAAGCTTTCCAGGCGCATCCAGGCAGAGATCAAGCGGCTGATCCAGACGGGCACGATGACCGGCCATGACGGCGCGCGGCGGCGGCTGAGCTATGGCGACATGCTGATCCTGGTGCGCCGGCGCGGCAACGCCTTCGATGCTGTCATTCAGGCGCTCAAGCACGCCGGCATCCCCGTCGCCGGCGCCGACCGGCTGAAGCTGACCGAGCACATCGCGATCATCGACCTGATGAACCTCGCCGACGCGCTGCTGCTGCCGCAGGACGATCTGGCGCTGGCGACCGCGCTGAAGAGCCCGCTGTTCGGGCTCGACGACGACGATCTGTTCAAGCTGGCGTGGCAGCGTCGCGGCTCGCTACGCGACGCACTCACGGCGCACGCCGCTGACGACGCGCGGCTGCAGGCGGTCGTACGGCGCTTGCAACAATGCGAGCGCCGCGCCGCGGAGGACACGCCATTCGCCTTCTATGCCTGGCTGCTCGGCGGCGATGGCGGCCGGCGCCGCATCCTGGCGCGGCTCGGCCACGAGGCCAATGATGCGCTCGACGAGTTCCTCGAGCTCGCGCTGTCCTACGAGCGCAAGGCGCCGGCCTCGCTGCAGGGCTTCGTCGCCTGGCTGCGCGCCGCCGACACCGAGGTGAAGCGCGACATGGAGATCTCGCGCGACGAGATCAGGGTGATGACCGTGCATGGCGCCAAGGGCCTCGAGGCGTCCGTCGTCTTCCTGGTCGACACCACCTCGTCGCCGGCGGATTCGCAGCGGCTGCGGCTGATCCACGTGCCGCATGGCGAGCAGGAGATCGTGGTCTGGGCCGGGCGCAAGGCCGACGATCCGCAGCCCGTCGCGGCGGCACGCGTGGCGATGCTCAAGGAGACCGAGGACGAGTATCGCCGGCTGCTCTATGTCGCGATGACCCGCGCCGCGGATCGGCTGATCATCGGCGGCTGCATGCCGGGCAACATGAACAACGTCCGCGGCGGCAGCTGGTACGATCTGATGGCGCGCGGATTGGACGCCGCCGGCCTGCAGGTCGAGGTGATCGAAACCGAGGACGGGCCGGTCAAGCGCTATGCGCGGGCCGAGGACATCGCGGAAACCGCTGCTGACAAAACGCGGCCCATGGTTGAGACGGCCGTCGAACTGCCGGCGTGGCTGCGCACGGCGGCGGTGGAGGCGCCCGGCGAGGTCGCTGTGCTCCGGCCGTCCGATCCATCCGCCGACGAGCGGCCGGTGCGCACGGGCGAATCGCTGGCGGCGCGCAGCCTCGCGATGCAGCGCGGCACGCTGGTGCATCGCCTGCTGCAGTCGCTGCCCGACGTGGCGCCGGAGCGGCGGCGCGATGCCGCGCTGCGATATTTGATTCGCAACGCCGCCGACTGGCCGGAGGACGAGCGCGTGGGGCTTGCGGAACGCGTGCTCGCCGTGGTCGAAGACCCGCGCTTTGCCGCGGTGTTCGCGGCCGGGAGCCGGGCGGAAGTCTCGATCGTGGGCCGCCTCGCACTGGCCGGCCAGCCTCCGGCACTGGTCTCCGGCCAGATCGACCGACTGGTGGTCACCGGGACCGAGGTGCTGATCGTCGACTTCAAGACCAACCAGCAGCCGCCCTCGGGACTCGCCGATGTGCCCCCGGCCTATGTCCGGCAGCTCGCGCTGTACCGCGCAGTGCTTGGCCAATTTTACCCCGGCCGCGTCGTCCGCGCCGCGCTGCTCTGGACCGAAGCCGCTGAATTCATGGAGCTTCCCGCCTCCGCGCTGGACGCCATGCTGCCATCCCAGCACGTCTGAGTGAGCCCGCTTGACCCGGGATCACGCCATTCCTACTTTGACGTCCACGCTGAGGCGGCCCGTCCGTGCCGCTCCCTCCAACCGAACGAGGTAATTTCCATGGCCGTTGGCAAGGTTTCCGACGCCGATTTCGAAAGCGAAGTGCTCAAGGCCGACGGCCCGGTCGTGGTCGACTTCTGGGCCGAGTGGTGCGGCCCGTGCCGCATGATTGCGCCGGCCCTCGACGAGATCTCGAGCGCGATGGGCGACAAGGTCAAGATCGTCAAGCTGAACGTCGACGAGAGCCCGAAGACGGCCTCGAAGTACGGCGTGATGTCGATCCCCACCCTGATGGTGTTCAAGGGCGGCGAGATGGCCTCGCGCCAGGTCGGCGCCGCGCCGAAGGCGAAGCTGCAGCAGTGGATCTCGTCGGCGGTGTGACGCTTGCGGAACAATGATTTTTGTCGAACGGCCGGCGGAATCGCCGGCCGTTTGCGTTGAGGGGTGTGATTCAGCGTTTTCGGATGTCGCCATGCCCGCCCGCGCCCATCGCTCGCCCTCCCGCAAATCCGGCCTGCTGGCCATGGAGGCGCGCTCGGTGGATGCGATCCCGCGCGGCGAGGACTGGCAATACGAACCAAAATGGGACGGCTTCCGTTGTCTGCTGACGCGCGACGGCGCAACGGTGACGATGCAGTCGAAGGCCGGCGAGGACCTCGCGCGCTACTTCCCCGAGGTCGTCGCCGCGGCGCGCGAGCTCGAGGCGACGAGCTTCACGCTCGACGGCGAGCTGGTGGTGCCGCAAGCGAAGACGTTCTCGTTCGACGCGCTGCTGCAGCGGATTCATCCCGCCGCCAGCCGGGTGAAGAAGCTCTCAACCGAGACGCCGGCGCTGTTCCTGGCCTTCGACCTGCTGGCGAGTGGCAAGAAGGAGCTAGTGACGCACACGCTGCACGAGCGGCGGCCGGCGCTGGAAGCGTTCGCGAAAGCGAACTTCACGAATCATCCGACGTTCCGGCTGTCGCCGGCGACGACGCGCTTCGCGACCGCGCAGGACTGGCTGGCGCATTCCGGCGGCGGCTCGGACGGGGTGATCGCCAAGCGGACCGACCTGCCCTACCAGGCCGGCAACCGCGACGGCATGCAGAAGATCAAGCGCTATCGCTCAGCCGATTGCGTCATCGGCGGCTTCCGCTACGCCACCAACAGCGGCGCGAACGGACGCAGGCTGGTCGGCTCGCTGCTACTCGGGCTCTACGACGATGACGGTCTGCTGCATCACGTCGGCTTCACCTCCGCGCTCAAGAAGGACGAGAAGCCCGCACTGACCGACAGGCTCGAGCCACTGATCTCGCCGCCCGGCTTCACCGGCAATGCGCCGGGCGGGCCGAGCCGCTGGTCGACCGAGCGCTCGCCGGAATGGTGTCCGCTGAAGCCGAAGCTGGTGATCGAGGTCTGCTACGACCATTTCTCCGGCGAGCGCTTTCGCCACGGCACCTCGATCCTGCGCTGGCGCCCGGACAAATCGCCGAAGCAATGCACCTTCGAGCAGCTCGAGCAGAAGGTCGCCGATCCCTTGAAGCTGCTCGCGTGAGGTCAGCGGATCCAGCCGGTCGCGAGAACCGAGGCGAATTCGACATCACCATTGGCGCGGGCCAGCGCGGCCATCGCCTGATGATCATAGGGCACGTGGCGGAACGTCACGCTCCAGCCTGCGGGCTTAAGTTCAAGGATCGCATAGCGGGCGTCGGGCGTGCCGGCTTCCATCACATGCGGATGCGGTACGTTGTAGGAATAGCCAGGGCTGCCCACGCTACCGGGATTGACGATCAGCCGCCCGTCGCGAAGCCGCACGGCGCGCGCGGTGTGGGTATGGCCACAGAGGATCAGTGACTGCGGGATGCCCTCGGCCGTTGTCTCGATTGCATCGAGCGGAGCGCATGTGACCGCGCCATCCGGCGCGACGCTCTCGAGCCAGTAGACGTTATCGTCCTCAGGCGTGGCGTGACAAAGGAAGACCTCGTCGCGATAGATGGCCGTCGGCGGGATCGTGCCGAGCCAGTCGAGATGCTTGGCTACGAGCTGCGCGTAGGCCGGCCGCTCCCAGGCGCCCATCCTCTCCGGCGGCCGATCGATCAGCCAGCGGTCGTGATTGCCGCGCACATGGACGGCATCGAGCGGCATCAGCAAGTCCATCGTCTTGCGCGCATCGAGCGGGCCGCTCGCCATATCGCCGAGATTGACAATGTCATCGACGCCTTGCGCGCGGATGTCGGCCAGCACGGCTTCGAGCGCGAGGTGGTTGCCGTGGACGTCTGCGATCGCGGCAAAGCGCATGCGCTATTCCCCTCAGGTCGGCGGCGTGCCGTTGAGGTCGAGCACGTGGCCCGCGAGATAGAGCGATCCCGTGATCAGGATACGCGGCGGGACCTCATAGGCAAGCCGCGCGATGCCGGCGAGCGCCGACGCGACGCCATCGGCGATCTCGACGCGCATGCCGAGCGTGCGCGCGGCGGCGGCCAGATCAGCCGGTGCCATCGCCTTGCTCTCGTTCGGAATCGGCACGACGATGATGTGGCGCGTCAGGCCGGCGAAGTTGGCCAGGAAAGCAGCGGCATCCTTGTTGCCCATCATGCCGACGATGACGACGAGCTGCCGCGACACGCGCTCCTCGAGGTCGCCGATCGCGGCCGCGACGACGCGGCCGCCTTCGGCGTTGTGGCCGCCGTCGAGCCAGATCTCCGCGCCTTGCGGCGCGATCGCGGTGAGCGCGCCGTTCGACAGCCGCTGCATGCGCGCCGGCCATTCGGCGCCGACGATGCCGTCCTCGAACGCCTTGGTGGTGAGCTTGAAATGATCGACCGCCCGCAAGGTCGCGATCGCCAGGCCCGCATTGTCGAACTGATGCCGGCCGAACAGTTTGGGTGCCGGAAGATCGAGGAGACCGCGATCGTCCTGATAGACCAGCCGGTTGCGCTCGACATTGACGTGCCAGCTCTCACCGGCCGCAAACAGCGGCGCGCGCTGGCGCCTGGCCTCGCGCTCGATCACGGCCATGGCATCGGGCTCCTGCGCCGCCGAGATCACCGGGCAGCCGCGCTTGATGATGGCGGCCTTCTCGGCCGCGATCAGCGCGCGGGTGTCGCCGAGGAACTCCATGTGGTCCATGCTGATCGGCGTCAGCACGGAGGCCGCGACCTGCTCGACAACATTGGTGGAATCGAGCCGGCCACCGAGACCGACTTCGAGCAGCACGACATCGGCTGGATGCCTTGCGAACAGCACGAAGGCCGCGACGGTCTTGACCTCGAAGAAGGTGATCGGCGCGCCGGCGTTGACCCGCTCGCACTCCAAGAGCGCGGAGATCAGCTCATCGTCCTCGACCAGGACGCCACCGCCGACCTGGCCGAGCCGATAGCTCTCGTTGATGCGCACCAGCCAGGGCGAGGTGAAGACGTGGACGCGCAGCCCCGCGGCCTCGAGCATCGCGCGCAAATATGCGACCGTGGAGCCCTTGCCGTTGGTGCCCGCGACATGGATGACGGGCGGCAGCTTGCGCTCGGGATGACCGAGCTGCGCCAGCAGCCGGTGCATGCGCTCCAGCCCGAGCGAGATCCGGCTCGAATGCAACACAGAAAGCCGCGTGATCAGCTCGTCGAGCGACGGTCTTGGCTGGGCGGCAGAATCGTTCACGCGCTCGTTGCGACCGCCGGCGCTTCCGCGGTTTCGGCGGGCTTGGCAGGCGGCGGCAGCTGCGGCGCGGGCTTGGCGTGTTCAACGGCCGGCGCCTTGGTCAGCAATCGGCACAGCCGCGCCAGCGTCGGGCGCAGGTCATGACGGTGCACGACCATGTCGACCATGCCGTGGTCGAGCAGGTATTCAGCGCGCTGGAAACCTTCGGGCAGCTTCTCGCGAATGGTCTGCTCGATCACCCGGGCGCCGGCGAACCCGATCAGCGCGCCGGGCTCGGCGATGTGGACGTCGCCCAGCATCGCGTAGGACGCGGTGACGCCGCCGGTGGTCGGATTGGTCTGCACGACGATGTAGGGCAGCTTGGCCTCGCGCAGCATCTGCACGGCCACGGTCGTGCGCGGCATCTGCATCAGGGACAGGATGCCTTCCTGCATGCGCGCGCCACCGGAGGCCGCGAATACGATGAACGGCGACTTCTTCTCGACCGCGAGTTCGAGCCCGCGGACGATGGCTTCACCCGCGGCCATGCCGAGCGAACCGCCCATGAAATCGAAATCCTGCACGGCGATGACGACGCCCATGCCTTCCAGCTTGCCGAAGCCGACCTTCACCGCATCGTTCATGCCGGTCCGCGCCCGCGCATCCTTGATGCGGTCGGCATAGCGGCGCTCGTCACGGAATTTCAGCGGGTCGGGCGTGACCTCGGGCAGCGCGACGTCGAACCAGGTCTCGTTGTCGAACATCGACTTCAGTCGCGCCACGGCGCCCATGCGCATGTGGTAATTGGAGCCCGGAATGACGAACTGGTTGGCCTCGACGTCCTTGTAGAACACGAGCTGTCCGGAATCCGGACACTTGATCCAGAGGTTCTCCGGCGTCTCACGGCGCAGGATGTTGCGGATCTTCGGCCGGACCACATTGGTAAGCCAGTTCATGTGTCGCTCCGTGTTGCGGTCGCCCGGATATATGGCGGGACGGCGGGGTCACGGCAAGACGGCCGCGACGTCCGATCGAATAGTGGTTGACGGCCTATTCCGCGGCCTGTTGCGCCCCGTGCACGCCCCTTGCCAGCGCAGCGGCCAGGTCGGCAACGGCGCTCACGGTCTTGGCCGTCGCGCGTCCCTCGGCATCGAGGCTGGCGCGGAGCGCGTCGACCAGGGCGGTGCCGACCACGGCACCGTCGGCATTGGCGGCGATGGCGCGGGCGGTCTCCGGTGTCCGGATGCCGAAGCCGACGCAGACAGGCAGCGCCGTATGCCGCTTGATCCGGGCCACGGCGGCACCGACGGCGGACGAATCCGCCGCCGCCGCGCCGGTGATGCCGGTGATCGAGACGTAGTAGACGAAGCCCGAGGTGTTCGCGAGCACCGCCGGCAGCCGCTTGTCATCGGTCGTCGGCGTCGCCAGCCGGATGAAATTCAGCCCCGCCTTCAGCGCGGGAATGCACAGCTCGCTGTCTTCCTCCGGTGGCAGGTCGACGATGATCAGGCCGTCGACGCCGGCGCTCTTCGCATCATCGAGGAACTTGTCGACGCCGTAGATGTAGATCGGGTTGTAGTAGCCCATCAGCACGATCGGCGTCGCCGCGTCGCCCTCGCGGAAGCTGCGCACGAGCTGCAGCGTCTTCCTCAAGGTCATGCCGGCCTTGAGCGCGCGCAGACCCGCCGCCTGGATCGACGGACCATCGGCCATCGGATCGGTGAACGGCATGCCGATCTCGATGATGTCAGCGCCAGCCTGCGGCAGCGACTTGACGATCGCGAGCGAGGTTTCAGGATCAGGGTCGCCTGACATCACGAAGGTGACGAACGCCGAGCGGCCTTCTTGCTTCAATTGCGCGAAGCGCGCATCCATCCGGCTGGTCACGATGCCTTGGCCCTTCCTCGCAAGATGTCGCCCACCTGCGGCACGTCCTTGTCGCCGCGGCCGGACATGTTGACCACCATCAGATGGTCCTTCGACTTCTTCGGCGCGAGCTCCATCACCTTGGCGATCGCGTGCGCGGGCTCCAGCGCCGGAATGATGCCCTCGAGCCGCGACAGCAGCTGGAACGCCGCCAGCGCTTCCTCATCGGTCGCCGACAAATAGTTCACGCGACCGACCTCGTGCAGCCAGGAATGCTCCGGCCCGATGCCGGGATAATCGAGACCGGCCGAGATCGAATGCGCCTCCTCGATCTGCCCGTCCTCGTCCATGAGCAGATAGGTGCGGTTGCCGTGCAGCACGCCGGGGCGGCCGCCGGCGATCGAGGCGGCGTGCAGATGCGTCAGGCCATGGCCCGCCGCTTCCACGCCATAGATCTCGACCGAGGGATCATCGAGGAACGGATGGAACAGGCCCATCGCATTGGAGCCGCCGCCGATGCACGCGATCAGCGAGTCCGGCAGCCGGCCCTCGGCCTCCTGCATCTGCGTGCGGGTCTCGTTGCCGATCACCGACTGGAAGTCGCGCACCATCATCGGATAGGGGTGCGGACCGGCGACCGTGCCGATGCAGTAGAACGTGTTGTGGACGTTGGTGACCCAGTCACGCAGCGCCTCGTTCATCGCATCCTTCAGGGTCTTGGCGCCGGACTGCACCGGCACCACCTTGGCGCCGAGCATCTCCATGCGGATCACGTTGGGCTGCTGCCGCTCGACGTCGACCGCGCCCATGTAGACGACGCAATCGAGCCCGAAACGCGCGCACAGCGTCGCGGTCGCCACGCCGTGCTGGCCGGCGCCGGTCTCGGCGATGATGCGCTTCTTGCCCATGCGGCGCGCGACCATGATCTGGCCAAGCACGTTGTTGACCTTGTGCGAGCCGGTGTGGTTGAGCTCCTCGCGCTTGAAGTAGATCTTGGCGCCGCCGAGATGCTCGGTCAGGCGCTCCGCGTAGTACAGCGGCGAGGGCCGGCCGACATAGTTCTTCAGGTAGCCGTTCATCTCGGCATGGAACGCCGGATCGGCCTTGGCCTCCGCATAGGCCTTTTCCAGATCGAGGATCAGCGGCATCAGGGTTTCGGCGACGAAGCGGCCGCCGAAGATGCCGAAATGACCGCGGTCGTCCGGACCGCTGCGGTAGGAATTGGGAATGGCTGTCGTCATTGAACGCTCAACTCTTCAGCGGCCCGCGCCGCGCGAATGAAATCCCGGATCATGTCGCAATCCTTCACACCCGGCGCCCGTTCGACGCCAGATGACACGTCGACGCCGCCCGCGCGGGTGATCCGCACGGCCTCCGCGACGTTGTCGGCGCTCAGACCGCCGGAGACCATGAACGGGCGATCGAGCTTCACGCCCTGTAGCAGACGCCAATCGAAGGTGGCACCGAGGCCGCCGGGACGGGTCGCATCCTTGGGCGCCCGCGCATCGAACAGGATGCGGTCGCACACGTCGGCATAGCCCGCCAACGGCGCGAGATCGGCGTCGGTCGCGACCGGAATGGCCTTCATGATGGGTAGGCCGAAGCGCTGCTTGAGGTCGCGGACGCGCGCGATGCTTTCGCGGCCATGCAGCTGCAGGAGATCAGGCCGTAGCGTCTCGACGATGTTTTCGATCATCGCGTCGTCGGCATCGACGGTCAGCGCCACCTTGAGCGCGCGCCCCCTGACGTCACGACCCAGCTCACGCGCGGCCGTCAGGCCGACATGGCGTGGGGACGGCGGAAAGAACACGAAGCCCACCATGTCGGCGCCCGCGTCGAGCGCCGCAGCGAGGGTGTCGGGCGTGGTCAGGCCGCAGATTTTGACGAGCAGGGACATCAATGAACAACGCACGTCCGGGCGGAAAGGATCACCAGAAGCCGGCGGCTTCCAGGGCCGCCGAGCTTTCGCGCCTTCTACAACGCGACGCCCTGCTTGTCTCGCCCATAAGGGGCGAAAAGCCGCGCCGGCGCAGCTGGAACCAGAGATTGCGCAGAGCCCTGTTTTGCACGCGCCGCGGCGCTCAACTGCGCCACCTGCGCGCGGGCCGCTTCGGCATCGGCCTGATGGCGGCGCGCGGCCCGCCGCCAGCGGCGCTGGCCGATCCAGGTGGCACAGCCACCCGCGATCACGCCCAGGATCGCGACGGCGATGATCAAGGCGAACAGCGGGACCGACGCCGAGAGCGCCGGATCGGTCGCGTTGAAGGGATCAAACGATACGGTAACGAAATGCCGATTGGCGACCGCGAAGATGACGAACAGCACCAGCAGCGGAAGGACGACCACGACAGTGAAGAATTTTCGCATGCGCTCGCTCGTGTCAGTCAGGCCGGATTCGCCTCGAGATCAGCCGCAGACGATTAGCACGGCCGGCGCGAGATGCTTCAATCGTCGGCGTCGTCAGCCGCGGCGCCGGCGGGATTGTCCCGGTTCAGCCGCTCGCGCATTTCCTTGCCCGTTTTGAAGAACGGGACACTTTTCTGGTCCACCGGGACATGAGCTCCGGTCCGTGGGTTGCGCCCGGCGCGGGCCGGCCGATGCTTGACCGAGAAGGCGCCGAAGCCGCGCAACTCGACGCGGTCACCGCGGGCGAGCGCCGCGACGATCTCATCGAGGATCGCATTGACGATGTTCTCGACATCCCGCTGGTAGAGATGCGGGTTGTGCTCGGCGATACGCTGAACAAGCTCGGATTTGATCATCGAGAAAATGTACCCGGGGAGACAGGTCCCATTTCCGTGAAAATATGCTGGACTGTCAAGACGCTAAATCATTCATCGCGGCCGTGAATCGGGGTGCGAGGCCCGGTACGGGGTCTCGCCACGGCACACGCGAAGCGGGAAGATTGCCCTGGGAATGGTCTTTGCGGGTTCAATTGCCCGGCGCGGGCGTCCAGAGCGCGAGCATGCCGTCGAGACCGATCCGGTCCACCGCCTGGACCACGCCGGTGCGCTCGATCTGGCGGGCGATTCCGGAGAGGCCGACGGCGTCGAGCGCGATCGAGGTGGCCGTTCGCAGGAAGGTGAGATCGCCGAACCGCGGCGTGAGCTTGTAGTCGCGCACCGGAAGGTCCTTCTTGACGTTCTTGTTGGCGACGAGCCAAGCGACCGCGGTCTTCTCGTCGCCGAGCTCGTCGATCAGCTTCAGCTCGATCGCCTGCCTGCCGGTGAAGACGCGGCCATCGGCCACCTTCTCCAACTGCTCATCGTTCATGGCGCGGCGGTCCTTCACCAGTCCGCGGAACCAGGCATAGGAATCCTTGACCAGGGCGTCGAGCGCCGCACGCGCTTCCGGGCTGGTCGGCTCGTAGCCGTTGGGGGCGGCCTTCAGCGGCGAGGATTTGACCTCCTCGATCTTCACGCCGACCGTCTTCAACAGCTCGCCGACATTGGGATATTGAAACAGCACGCCGATCGAGCCGACCAGCGAACTCTGCTGCGCGACGATGTGGTCGGCAGCGATCGCGCCGATGTAGCCGCCGGACGCCGCGAGGCCTTCCACGACGACGACCAGCGGCTTCTTCGCCTTCAGCCGGACCAGCGAATCGTAGAGCTGCTCGGAGCCGGCGGTGGTGCCGCCCGGCGAATTGATGTGAACGATGACGGCTTCGGCCGAGGAGTTTTCGAGCCGCTCCAGCGCCTCGACGCGCTCATGGTCGCTGCGGATCAGGCCCTCGATATTGACGCGGGCGATCGAGCCGGAGGTCGAGAGCACGGTGCGGCCGCGCGGCGACATGGCGAGACCGATGGCGGACAGAGCCGCAATCGCAATCAGCACCGCGACGACGCGCCAGAACGTCAGCTTGCGGCGCAGCCTGCGGCGATCGACGATCACATCCGAATCAAGCGACATGGACAGCTCCTGGAAGTCTCGGCGCGTTTTGCATCCGCAGCCTGAATATCTCGTTATCCGATTACATCAATCGCGGCGCAATTTGAAGAAAGGAAGGCTTGCGGCGAGGCCGTATCCGCGCGGCCGGCACGCGCATCCATGCCTCGCTGGAACAAAAAAGCCCCGGCTTGCGCCGGGGCTTTGATCTGATCGCAGGACGCGAAGGCTTACTTCGAGTCGCGGTTCTTGAGCGCGGTGCCGAGAATGTCGCCCAGCGTGGCGCCCGAATCGGACGAGCCGTACTGCGCGATGGCTTCCTTCTCTTCCGCGACTTCCAGCGCCTTGATCGACACCTGCACCTTGCGGGCCTTCTTGTCGAACTGGATCACGCGGGCATCGACCTTCTCACCGACGGCGAACCGCTCGGTGCGCTGGTCGTTGCGATCGCGCGCCAGCTCGGAGCGCTTGATGAAGGTGGTGAAGTCGGTGCCGGTGATCTTGACGTCGATGCCGCCGTCCTTGACGTCGAGCACCTCGCAAGTGACGACCGCGCCCTTCTTGACATCGCCCGGCTCGGCGAAGGGATCGCCTTCGAGCTGCTTGATGCCGAGCGAGATGCGCTCCTTCTCCACGTCGACGTCGAGCACCACGGCCTTGACCATGTCGCCCTTCTTGTAGTTGTCGATGACCTGCTCGCCCGGCAGCTTCCAGTCGAGATCCGACAGATGGACCATGCCGTCGACGTCGCCTTCGAGACCCAGGAACAAGCCGAACTCGGTCTTGTTCTTGACCTCGCCCTCGACCACCGAACCCGTCGGATGCTTCTCGACGAAGACCTCCCACGGATTGCGCATGGTCTGCTTGAGGCCGAGCGAGATGCGGCGCTTGACGCTGTCGACCTCGAGCACCTGCACTTCGACCTCCTGCGAGGTCGACACGATCTTGCCGGGGTGCATGTTCTTCTTGGTCCACGACATCTCGGAGACGTGGATCAGGCCTTCGATGCCCGGCTCGAGCTCGACGAACGCGCCGTAGTCGGTGATGTTGGTGACGCGACCGTGGAAGCGGGCCTGCAGCGGGTACTTGGCCTCGATGCCCTGCCACGGATCGTCCAAGAGCTGCTTCATGCCCAGCGAGATGCGGTGCGTCTCGTGGTTGATCTTGATGATCTTGACCTTGACCGTCTGACCGATGCTGAGCACCTCGGTCGGATGGTTGACACGGCGCCACGCGATGTCGGTGACGTGCAGCAGGCCGTCGATGCCGCCGAGGTCGACGAACGCACCGTAATCGGTGATGTTCTTGACGACGCCGTCGATGACCTGACCCTCTTCGAGGTTCTGCACCAGCTCCTGGCGCTGCTCGGCGCGGGTCTCTTCCAGCACAGTGCGGCGCGACACCACGATGTTGCCGCGGCGACGGTCCATCTTGAGGATCTGGAACGGCTGCGAGTTGTTCATCAGCGGCGCGACGTCGCGGATCGGACGGATGTCGACCTGCGAGCGCGGCAGGAAGGCCACGGCGCCGTCGAGGTCGACGGTGAAGCCGCCCTTGACCTGGTTGAAGATGACGCCGTTGACCTTTTCGTTGTTCTGGAACGCCTTCTCGAGCTTGCCCCAGCTCTCTTCGCGGCGCGCCTTGTCGCGCGACAGCACCGCTTCGCCGAGCGCGTTCTCGATGCGATCGAGGAACACTTCGACCTCGTCGCCGACTTTCAATTCACTGTCACGGCCGGGCCCGGCGAATTCGCGCAGCGCCACGCGGCCTTCGGTCTTCAGGCCGACGTCGATGACGGCCATGTCCTTCTCGATCGCAACAACCTTGCCCTTGACGACAGAGCTTTCCTGCAGGTTGCCCTTCGTGAAGGACTCGTCCAGCATCGCGGCGAAATCATCGCGGCTGGGATTGTAGGAAGAAGCAGAGGTACTCGAAGCCATTTGTTCTCCAGATGCGGACATTCTCGCCAGCTTGGGTTGATCGGCGCATCGAATGGACAGTGCCTGGAGGTCCACAAATCCCCAGACGTCCGCGCGCCGCGCTATAAGCGCAAACAACGCGGGCCGGCAGTGCCTGCACATGCGATACGTATGAAGTGCGTCCGGATGATCGGACTCGATTGAACCGCAATCGAGCTATCGACGGTCAAGGGCGGGAGCGGGCATTCCTCCAATGACGCCGGCGGAAATCAAACCCGCCGGCGGCCCGCTCGAACGGCCTCGACGATATCGATGGCGGCCCGGACGCCGCCTTCTATATCCAAATGGGAGTTGTCAAGCAAGTAAGCATCCGGGGCTTGTTTTAAAGGCGCGACGGCCCGGTTCTGGTCACGCTCGTCGCGCGCCAGGATGTCGGCCAGAATGGCCGCCTCATCGGCCGGTTCCCCACGTGAAAGCGCCTCGAGGGTGCGACGATGCGCCCGGATGCGGGGATCGGCGACGACGTAGATCTTCACCTCGGCGTCCGGGCAGATCACGGTTCCGATGTCGCGGCCGTCGAGCACGGCACCCGGCGGCCGGCTTGCGAACTGACGCTGGAAAGCCACCAGCGCTTCGCGCACTTTCGGCAACGCCGATACCACCGAGGCCGCAGACCCGACCTGGTGCGACCTCAGCGCCGGATTGTCGAAGCTCGAGGGATCCAGGCTCATGGCGACGTCCGCCGCCCGCGCCTCGTCCTTGAGGTCGATGCCGGCGGTCAGTAGCGCATGCGCGACCGCCCGGTAGATCACGCCCGTATCCAGGTGCCTGAGGCCGTAATGCGCCGCGAGACGCTTGGCCAGGGTGCCCTTGCCCGAGGCCGCCGGGCCGTCGATGGCGATGATCATGCGAAATCCGCGCCCGCCTTGCACATCAGCGGGATGAAATCGGGGAAGCTGGTGGCGATGAAGGCGGTGTCGTCGACCCTGACCGGCTTGTCGGACGCGAGACCCATCACCAGGGCGGACATCGCGATGCGGTGGTCCATGTGGGTCGCGACGATGCCGCCGCCCGGCACGTGACCGCGGCCCTCGACGATCAGATCATCGCCGGTGATCTCGACCTTGACGCCGTTGACACGCAGCATCGCCGCGGTGGCCTCCAGCCGGTCGGATTCCTTGACGCGCAGCTCATGCAGGCCGCGCATGATGGTCGTGCCCTCGGCATAGGCGGCGGCGACGGCCAAGACGAGATATTCGTCGATCATCGACGGCGCCCGCTCGGGCGGCACCACGACGCCGCGCAGCTTCGAGGCGCGCACGCGCAGGCGGGCCATCGGCTCGCCGGCATCGCCGCGGACATCGTCCTCCTCGATCGAGGCGCCCATCTCGCGCAAGGTCGTGAACAGGCCGGTGCGCAGCGGGTTGGTCATCACGTCCGACAGCACGAGGTCCGAGCCGTCGACGATCAGCGCGGCGACCAGCGGGAACGCGGCCGAGGACGGGTCGGCGGGAACGATCACTGGCGCACCACGCAGCTCCGGCTGGCCGGTCAGTGCGATGCGGCGGCCATGAGACCCTTCCGGCGTGGTCACGATCTCCGCGCCGAAATGCTTCAGCATCAGCTCGGTGTGGTCGCGGCTGGCCTCCTGCTCGATCACGGTGGTCACACCGGGCGCGGCGAGGCCCGCGAGCAGCACCGCCGACTTGATCTGGGCCGAAGCCACCGGCGTGCGGTACTCGATCGGCACCGGGTTGCCGGCGCCCTGCAGGGTTAACGGAAGCTTGCCGCCCTCGGCGATCGCGGTCACCTTGGCGCCCATCAGCACCAGCGGGTCGAGGATGCGCCGCATCGGACGGCTGCGCAGCGAGGCATCACCGTCGAAAACGGCCGTGATCGGGCAACCGGCCACGGCGCCCATCACCAGCCTGCAGCCGGTGCCGGAGTTGCCGAAATCGAGCGGCGCGCTCGGCTGGGCGAAGCCGCCCACCCCGACGCCACGGACGGTCCACGCGAAATCGCCGGTGCGTTCGACCTTGGCACCCAGGGATCGCATCGATTTGGCGGTGTTGAGGACGTCCTCGCCCTCGAGCAGGCCGGAAATCCGGGTCTCGCCGACCGACAGTGCCCCCAGGATCAGCGCCCGGTGCGAGATCGACTTGTCGCCAGGCACGCGAATCGTGCCCGAGAGGGGCCCTGAGGCGCGTGATTCCAGGGGAGTCGGGGCGATTGACGTGCTCACGGCAGGATCCTCGTGTTTCGGACGCGGCAGGTATCACAGCCCCCGCCCTCCGTCACGAGCGGTGATTTTCCCGTTGACAGCGCTATTGACAGCGGCGCGGCAACTAGCCAAGTGAGACACCGCTTTTCAGACATTGCCAGGACGCCTGCACGTGGCCAAATCCGAGCTCGGAACCAAACGCATTTGCCCGACGACGGGCAAAAAGTTCTACGACCTCAACAAGAACCCGGTGATTTCGCCCTACACCGGCGAGGTCGTGCCGATTGCGCCGATCGCGCCCACCCGCGCCATGCGCGGCGAGGCTGCGCGCGCTGCTGCGGCGGCCGACGTGGTCGAGCCCGCGGAGGCCGAGGAGCTGGTGCCGCTCGAGGAGGCCGACGCCGAGGAGAACTCCGGCAAGGTCAAGGCCGTCGTTCCCGAATCGGAGGACGACATCGAGATCGACGAGACGCTCGACGATGACGAGGATGATGACTCGACCTTCATCGCCGACGAGGAAGAAGGCGACGAGGACGTGACCGACATCATCGGTGATGTCGGCGGCGACGAAGAATAATCGTCGAAGACACTTGAGATCAGCCGCGAACTGTGGTTCACGGTGCTCCCCGGCGGTCACCCAGACCGCCGGCTCGGTTCAGGGGCCATAGCTCAGCTGGGAGAGCGCTTGCATGGCATGCAAGAGGTCGGCGGTTCGATCCCGCCTGGCTCCACCAGCCTTCGCTCGCTTCGCGAGCTTCGGCTCGGCAAGCCACCCCAATCTGCCAGTTGCGCGAAGTGAGCGAAGGCTGTCGCGCCGTAGTCTGGACGCCGAAGCCCCCTTGGGCGGAGGCGGGAAGACGAAGGCGGACTTGGGCTCCGGGCGATAATGCTCTCTCCCCATCGCTTCGCGAGCTTCGGCTCGGCAAGCCACCCCAAACTCTCAGTTGCGCGAAGCGAGTGAAGGCTGTCGCGCCGTAGCCTGGACGCCGTAGCCCTCTTGGGCGGAGGCGGGAAGGCGAAGGCGGACTAGGCTCCGGGCCATGATGCCCCTTCATCAGTCGACTGAGCAGTTCAGCCCATCCAAGCTCTGGACGCCACGCAGCACGACCTGCCACATTCGCGCCCGTGAAGGGTCGAGGGCGGCCTGCGATGAAGTTCGTTTACATCCTGGAAAGTCTCAACGGCGAGCATTTCTACGCAGGCATCACCGACGACGTTCCGGCCCGCGTCACGAAGCACAATGCCGGTGAAGTCCCGCACACATCGAAGTTTCGGCCTTGGCGGCTCAAGACCTACGTTGCCTTCAGCGATGTGAAGCAGGCATTTGCCTTCGAGAAATTTCTCAAGTCGGGTTCAGGCCGGGCTTTCGCGAAGAAGCGCCTTTAGAGCCCCCTCACCCCTCCACAGCCGCATCGAGCCGCTCCCGCAGGCGCACCAGCTTGCCGTGCAGGTCGGCCAGCTCGGCGATCGAGCAGCCCGTCGCATCCAGGATCGCGGGCGGCACGATCGACCTTGCCTTGTCGCGCAGGCCCGCGCCCTGGGCGGTGAGGGTGACGATCACCTGACGCTCGTCCTCGGCCGACCGGGTCCGCTTGATCAGGTGCGTAGCCTCCATCCGCTTCAGCAGCGGCGTCAGCGTGCCAGAGTCGAGGAACAGCCGCGCGCCGATGTCCTTCACCGTCAAGCCGTCCTGCTCCCACAGCACCAGCATGACCAGATATTGCGGATAGGTCAGGCCAAGGCGGTCGAGCAGGGGCTTGTAGACGCGGTTGAAGGCGTGCGCGGTCGAATAGACTGCGAAGCAGAGCTGGTTGCCGAGCTGGAGCGGCAGGTCTGCCGCGGACTTCTTTCGCATCGAGGTCACCACAGGTCGATCCTATCGGCATCTTGAGCCCGCACGCCTCGGATCGACAACGGGCCCGGCGCACCGATCACGAATTTTCTACCGAACAATTATATTGTACACAATCTAATTGTGTGCAATATGGCCGCGCTGAATTCGTCCATCCAACCAGGAGACACCCATGTCCGTGAACGTGCTCTACAAGACCAGCGCCAAGGCCACCGGCGGCCGCGACGGCGAAGCCGCTACCCTCGACGGCTCGCTCAAGGTCAAGCTTTCCACCCCGAAGGAGCTCGGCGGCGGCGGCGGTGCCGGCAACAATCCGGAGCAGTTGTTTGCGGCCGGCTACGCAGCCTGCTTCATCGGCGCGATGAAGTTCGTCGGCTCGCAGGGCGGCCCCAAGGTTCCCGCCGACACGTCGGTGACCTCGACGGTCGGCATCGGCCCGCGCTCCGAAGGCGGCTTCGGCATCACCGTCGAGCTCGCAGTGTCGCTGCCCGGACTCGCCAAGGCCGACGCCGAAGCGCTGGTCGCCAAGGCGCACGAGGTGTGCCCCTATTCCAACGCCACGCGCGGCAATGTCGACGTCAAGCTGAGCGTCGTCTGAGCTTCAATTCCGTCATGCGGCAGGACGGCCTCCGTTGTCCTGCCGCATGGCAGCCCCCGTTTGCGCCGCCGCCGCAGCAATGCTTAATGATCGCGAGCTGAAACCAACCTCGCGACATCCGATGACACCCCAATTTGCTCCCGGCGCCATGGCCGGCCTGCGCGTGATCGATCTGACGCGCGTGCTCGGCGGCCCCTATTGCACGCAGATCCTGGCCGATCACGGCGCCGACGTGATCAAGGTCGAGCCGCCGGCCGGCGACGAGGTGCGCGACTGGGGTCCGCCCTTCCACGATGAGGACGCCGCCTATTTCGTCGGGATCAACCGCAACAAGCGCTCGATCGGCCTCGACCTCGCCTCCGAGGGCGGCCGCGCCGTGCTGATGCGGATGCTCGAGACGGCCGACGTGCTGATCGAGAACTTCAAGCCTGGCACCTTGGAGAAGTGGGGCATCGGCAGCGACACGCTGCGCGAGACATTCCCCAAGCTGGTGCACTGCCGCATCTGCGGCTTCGGCGCGGATGGCCCGCGCGGTGGCAATCCCGGCTACGACGCGATCATCCAGGCGATGACCGGCATGATCGCGGCGACCGGTTCGCCGCAGAGCGGACCGATGCGGATCGGCGTGCCGCTGGTCGACATCACCACCGGACTCTATGCCGCGATCGGCATCCTGATGGCGCTGTCGGAACGGCAGCGCTCGGGCATCGGTCAGTTCCTCGAGGTTACGCTGTATGAGACCGGCCTCGCGATCATGCATCCGCATACCGCAAACTACTTCATGCATGGCAAGCCGCCGTCGCTGACCGGCAACGAGCACCCGAACCTCGTTCCGTATGCGATCTTCGCGACCAAGACCGACGATATCTTCATCGGCGTCGGCAATGACGGCACCTTCCGCAAGCTCGCCAAGGAGATCGGCCGCCCCGAACTCGGCACCGATCCGCGCTTCGCCCGCAACAAGGATCGCGTCGCCAACCGCGAGGCGCTGCGCGCCGAGCTTGCCGCCGTGTTCAGCCAGTTCGAGGCGGAGCCGCTGTGCGACCGGCTGCTCGCGGCCGGTCTGCCGGCAGGACCCGTGCAGAAGATCGACCAGGCGCTGACCAATCCGCACACGATCTACCGCGGCGATGTCATCGAGAAGGACTGGTACAAGGGCGTCGCGTCGCCGATCCGGCTCGAACGCACCAAGCCGAGCCTGCGCTCCACCCCGCCGAAGTTCAGTCAGCACGCGCAGGAGGTGCTGACCGAGTTCGGTTACACGCCGAGCGAGATCGAGGCGCTGCTGTCCCAGGGCACGGTGTGCGCCGAGCGCAAGCGCTGAGGCGCCATCAGCCTGTCGTCTCTCACCGCCAGCGCCGGCCGGGGCACCGCCCCGGCGCGGCGCCGTCTCCCGCAAGTCGCTGCGTTCCGCCGCGATGAACGCGCTTTCCGCTGACGATCCAACCGGTTATACATTCACGAAACTGTCATCTCGCGCTGCTACGGCCGCGACGCCGATGACGTTTCACGGGAGGTATTCTTTAATGTCACTTCGCCAATTCTGGACGGCCGCGACTGCGGCAGTCACGCTGGTCCTGAGCGCCGCAGCACCTGCGCATGCCGTGACCGAAATCCAGTGGTGGCATGCGATGACCGGCGCCAACAACGACGTCATCGTCAAGCTCGCCAACGATTTCAACGCCTCGCAATCCGACTACAAGGTCGTCCCGACCTACAAGGGCAACTACGCCGACACGATGAATGCCGGCATCGCCGCCTTCCGCGCCGGCAATGCGCCCCACATCATGCAGGTGTTCGAGGTCGGCACCGCCACCATGATGGCCGCCACCGGCGCCGTGAAGCCGGTCTACAAGCTGATGCAGGACGCCGGCGAGACGTTCGACCCGAAGAGCTATCTGCCTGCGATCACGGGCTACTACTCGACCTCCAAGGGTGAGATGCTGTCGTTCCCCTTCAACTCGTCCTCCACGGTGATGTGGGTCAATCTCGACGAGCTGAAGAAGGTCAACGCCGAGATCCCGAAGACCTGGCCCGAACTGTTCGAGACCGCCAAGAAGCTGAAGGCGGCCGGCCATGCGACCTGCGGCTTCTCGGGCTCGTGGGTCACCTGGGTCAATCTCGAGCAGCTCTCCGCCTGGCACAACGTGCCGCTGGCCAGCAAGGCGAACGGTCTCGACGGCTTCGACACCGTGCTGGAGTTCAACGGTCCGCTGCAGGTCAAGCATCTCGAAAACCTGGTCGAGCTGCAGAAGGACAAGACCTACGACTATGCCGGCCGCACCAACACCGGCGAGGGCCGCTTCACCTCGGGCGAATGCCCGATCTACCTGACCTCGTCGGCGTTCTTCGGCAACGTCAAGGCCCAGGCCAAGTTCGCCTTCACCGCCGCGCCGATGCCGTATTATCCGGACGCCAAGGGCGCGCCGCAGAACTCGATCATCGGCGGCGCCTCGCTCTGGGTGATGGGCGGCAAGAGCGCGGACGAATACAAGGGCGTGGCGAAGTTCCTGACCTTCCTCTCGGACACCGATCGTCAGGTCTACATCCACAAGGCCTCGGGCTATCTGCCGATCACCAAAGCGGCCTATGCGAAGGCCAAGGCCGAGGGCTTCTACAAGGATCAGCCCTATCTGGAGACGCCGCTGCTCGAACTGACCAACAAGGAACCGACGGAGAATTCCCGCGGCCTGCGTCTGGGCAACATGGTGCAACTGCGTGACGTCTGGTCGGAGGAAATCGAGCAGGCTCTGGCCGGCAAGAAGACCGCCAAGCAGGCGCTGGACGCTGCCGTCGAGCGCGGCAACCAGATGCTGCGCCAGTTCGAAAAGACGGCCGTGAAGTGAGGCCATGAGCCGGCAGGCCGCCCCGCGGCCTGCCGGCTCGCCGACCGACCATGCAGAAGAACGCCATCTTTCAGTCAAAACTGCTGCCGTTCGTGCTGGTCGCTCCCCAGCTCGCGATCGTGCTGATCTTCTTCTATTGGCCCGCGATCCAGGCCGTCATCCAGTCGTTCCTGCTGCAGGACGCATTCGGCCTGTCCACGAGCTTCGTCTGGTTCGAGAACTACGCCGACCTGCTCAGCCAGCCGGACTATTTCCAGGCCATTCTCCGCACCTTCGGCTTCTCCTTCGCCATCGCGCTCTCGTCGCTGTCGGTCGCACTGCTGCTCGCGGTCATGGCGGATAAGCCGCTGCGCGGCGTCACGCTGTACCGGACGCTGCTGATCTGGCCCTATGCCGTGGCGCCGCCGGTGGTGGGCGTGCTCTGGATCTTCATGCTCCACCCGTCGCTCGGCGTGATCTCGCGCTATCTGCGCGCTGTTGGCATCGACTGGAATCCGCTGCTCGACGGCGACCAGGCGGCGCTGCAGATCATCCTCGCGGCCGCCTGGAAGCAGATCTCCTACAACTTCCTGTTCTTCCTCGCCGGGCTGCAGAGCATCCCCCGGAGCGTGCTCGAGGCCGCCGCGATCGACGGCGCGCGGCCGATGCGGCGGTTCTGGACCGTGACCTTCCCGCTGCTGTCGCCGACCATCTTCTTCCTGCTGGTCATCAACATCGTCTACGCCTTCTTCGAGACCTTCGGCATCATCGACACGATGACCCGCGGCGGTCCTGGCAAATCCACCGAGACGCTGGTCTACAAGGTCTATACCGATGGCCTGCTCGGCGGCAATCTCGGCTCGTCGGCCGCACAATCCGTCGTTCTGATGGTCATCGTCATCGTGCTGACGGCGATCCAGTTCCGCTTCGTCGAGCGCAAGGTGACCTACTGATGGTCGAGCAAGAAGGCATTCGACGCTACGTCGCGCACGCCATCCTGTGGATCGGAATCGCGATCGTCGCGTTCCCGGTCTATCTCGCATTCGTCGCCTCGACGCAGGACAATGCGGTGATCGCCAACGGGCAGATGTCGCTGCTGCCTGGCGGGCACTTCCTGTCGACCTACTATCAGACGATCTTCGTTGGCACGAGCGGCTCGACCCGCGAGCCGGTTGCGACCATGCTTTTGAACTCGCTGGTCATGGCGCTGCTGATCGCCGTCGGCAAGATCGCGATCTCGATCATCTCGGCCTATGCGGTCGTCTACTTCCGCTTCCCGTTCCGCATGGCGATCTTCTGGCTCATCTTCATCACCCTCATGCTGCCGGTCGAGGTGCGCATCTATCCGACCTACAAGATCGTCGCCGACCTCCACATGCTCGACAGTTATGCCGGGCTCGCGCTGCCGCTGATCGCGTCCGCCACCGCCACGCTGCTGTTCCGCCAGTTCTTCATGACGGTGCCGGACGAGCTGCTGGAGGCGTCCCGCATCGACGGCGCCGGGCCGTTCCGCTTCTTCTGGGACACCCTGCTGCCGCTGTCGCGCACCAACATGGCGGCGCTGTTCGTGATCCTGTTCATCCTCGGCTGGAATCAATATCTCTGGCCGCTGCTGATCACGACGCGCGACGACATGCAGACCATCCAGATCGGCATCCGCAAGATGATCACGACGACCGACGCGCTGACGGAGTGGCCGGTCGTCATGGCGACCGCCGTGCTCGCGATGCTGCCGCCGGTGTTCGTCGTCGTCGTCATGCAGCGCCTGTTCGTCAAGGGGCTGGTGGAGACGGAAAAGTGAGAGGGGCGAATAGCAAATGGCGAGTGGCGAATAGGGAGATCCGAACATGAGGATGCATTCGCCCTTCCCTATTCGCCACTCCCTATTCGCCATTCGCCACTCGTCACTTCCTCCTTATCGGTAACCGCCATGGCCAACGTCACCCTCCGCAACGTCCGCAAGGTCTACCAGGGCGGCTTCGAAGCCATCAAAGGCGTCGATATCGATGTCGGCGACGGTCAGTTCTGCGTGCTGGTCGGGCCGTCGGGCTGCGGCAAATCCACCCTGCTGCGGATGGTCGCGGGGCTCGAGACGATCACCTCGGGCGAGATCGACATCGGCGGCCGCATCGTCAATGCGATCGAGCCGGCGGATCGCGACATCGCGATGGTGTTCCAGAACTACGCGCTCTATCCGCACATGACCGTCTACAACAACATGGCCTACGGCCTGCGCAATCGCGGCATGGCGGAAAAGGAGATCAGGACGCGGGTCGAGGACGCCGCACGCATCCTCGAGCTCGGCACCATGCTCGAGCGGAAGCCGCGCCAGCTCTCCGGCGGCCAGCGCCAGCGCGTGGCGATGGGCCGCGCCATCGTGCGCCAGCCCAAGGTGTTCCTGTTCGATGAGCCGCTCTCGAACCTCGACGCCAAGCTGCGCATCGCGATGCGGGTCGAGATCCGCAAGCTGCAGCGCCGGCTCAACACCACCGCGATCTACGTCACCCACGACCAGCTCGAGGCGATGACGCTCGCCGACATCTTGGTGGTGATGAACGGCGGGAAGGTCGAGCAGATCGGCAATCCGCTCGAGATCTATCAGCGTCCCGCCACCACCTTCGTCGCATCCTTCATCGGCGCGCCGCCGATGAACCTGATGCCGACCGATGGCGTGCGCGCCCAGCTGCTCGGCGCCGACGCGGTTCCCCAAGAAGCGGGCCAGCTCGGCATCCGGCCTGAGGATTTCCAGCTCGGCGACACCGTTCCGGCGGGCGGGGTCGGGCTCGACCTCCGGGTCGAGGCGATCGAGCATGTCGGCGCCGAGACCTATGTCTACGGCGCACGCCAGGACGCGGGCAGCGATGACCGGCTCTCCGCGACCGCCAACGACATCATCGTGCGGCTGCCGGGTACCGCCGCGCCGGAGATCGGCGCACGGATTCGCGCCGTGGCGCCGCGGGCCAAGCTGCATCTGTTCTCGGCCGACGGCCGTCGGCGGCTGTCCGTTTAAACCCTTCCACAGACAGGCTGTTCCGGCACATTCGGGGTGCTTGAACGCGCCCCGGATCGTGCCCATATTGCTGCTCAAGGGGTGCCGTCAGGGCCCTGATACATCAAAGTCGCTTCGAGAGGACTTTGTAAACCATGTCTCGTGTTCCTTCGCTCTCCAGTCCGTTCCTGCTGGGCTTCGACGAGATCGAGCGCGTGCTCGACCGCGTCGTCAAAGGTGCCGACGGCTATCCGCCCTACAATATCGAGCGGTTCGAACGCACCAATGGCCAGCCCGAGCGTCTGCGGATCACGCTGGCGGTGGCGGGTTTCACCCGCGACCAACTCGATGTCACCATTGAGGAAAACCAGCTCGTCATCCGCGGGCGGCAACAGGACGACAAGACCAGGCAATACATTCATCGCGGCATCGCCGCGCGCCACTTCCAGCGCACCTTCGTGCTGGCGGAGGGAATGCATGTGCTTGGTGCGGACCTGAAGAACGGGCTGTTGTCGGTCGATCTGGCCAGGCCAGAGCCTGAGCGGATCGTTAAGACAATAGCGATCAATGAACACGAATAATGGTTGATGGAACGAGTAGCGGACTCGACCGCTTGAGTCTCAGAAGGAGTCGAGACCATGACTGAAGGTAATGTTGCGTCGGAATCCCCCGTCTCCCTGGAGTCGCTGGCGACCTTGGGCGAGGGCCACATCGCTTACGTGAAGCAGATCCGCTCCGAGGACGTACCGGGACTGTTTCCGCAGGCGCCGCACATCGCACCGGGACTGAAGCTGTTCGCCTTGCATGCCGCCGACGGCACGCCGATCATGCTCACCGACAGCCGCGAAGCGGCGATTGCGAATGCGTGGAGTCACGAACTCCAGGCCGTGAGCGTCCACTGACGCAAAGGCCGAGCCGCAGCGCTGACAACGGCCGCTTCTCGTGAGACTCAACGCTCATTGGGACGCGATGCTCATGAGGAGCATGCAGCTCATGGACTGACACGAGGGCGGTCCCCGGAAACGGGGACGGCCCTTTTTTCTGCTCGTAACGATGTTCGCGCATGACCTTGACGACACCCATGAGCCCGGCCGGACTGCGTGCAGATCCTGCGCTCGCGGACGCACTGCTCGCGCTCAACAATGCGCATGCCTCCGAGCTGTCGTGGCTCACGCCCGAAACGCTCCTGCAACTGCTCGATCGGGCATGGCTGGCCTGGCGAATTGGCAGGGCCGACGCGCTGATGATCGCGCTCGACCATGCCGCCGTCTACGATAATCCCAATCACCGCTGGTTTCGCGCGCGCTACGATCGGTTCGTCTATGTCGACCGCATCGTGGTGGCGCCGGCCGCCCGCGGCCGGGGCCTGGCGCGGCAGCTCTATGAGGAGCTGATTCGGGAGGCGACCGCGGCGGGCCACGACCGCATCGTCTGCGAGGTCAATCTGGATCCGCCCAATCCGCAGTCGGACGCGTTTCATGCTGCGCTCGGCTTCGCGCCGCTGGCGACGGCCGGCATCCATGGCGGCGCCAAGACGGTGCGCTACATGGCGAGATCATTGCGATAGCCGGCCAAGGACGAAGCGGCTGCTGAAGTGCGTTTGAGAAATTTGTTTCCGTCGATGTCCGGAACGGTCGATTTGACAACCAGATACAATCCGACCCGGTTTAAGGCGAAGGTGTCCAATCCTTAAGTTGTCCCTGTTGCGGCACGCGCTAGTCCGATGTGTGACGAGCATGTGTAGGGATGGCAGATGCATGGATCACGGCTTGATGCAGCCGTCTTTCGAGAGCTTGCGCTCGGGACCCTACCCAACCGGCACGTCTTTCTTGACAGTCCTCCGCCTGGGCCCAGCCCTTACTACGTCATCTGCAACAGCGTGCCGAAAGCGGGGACGTACCTGCTGGTCGAACTCGTCAGAGCGCTGGGCGGTCATGTCGATGTCGGCTATCACACCTACACGTCATCGATCAGCAAGCTGAATCCCGACGGTTCGCTCGACTACGGACGCGCGCTTCCGGCCCCGCTCTGGGCGTCGGCCCTGCGCTCCGGCTATTCCTGCGCCTCGCACACCGAGTATTGTCCGTATCTCGAGCAATACCTCCTGGGCAGACCAGAACACAAGATGCTGTTCATCGTCCGCGACCCCCGCGACATCGTCGTGAGCTGGGTCGACTTCGTCTACCACTCGGCGGCCTACCCGAAGATGCGGAAGTGGAACGCCTATCTGCGGTCGGCCGGATCGGCCGCTCACCCCGATGACGCCTCCCGAATCACATCGACCCTCCTCTCTTTGCCCCGATCGGGCATCAAGAAGTTCATGAGCTGGCTGGACTCGCCAGCCTGCCTGACCGTGAAGTTCGAAGAGCTCTATTCAGAGCTCGCGATCGACGATGTGGCGCGGTCGTCGTTTCCTGTCCTTAACCGCATCTGCGACTACCTGGGACTTCCGCGCAAGACGGCCGCGGAGCTCGATGTGCTCGGCCGCGGCCTGACGTCGTCGGGACGCGGCCGGAAGGTCGGCATCTACAAGGAGCGAATGATGCCGCATCATTTCGACCTGCTCCGCAGCGAGGCATTCCAGGAGCTCGTCGTCGAGTTCGGCTACGAGCCGACGCCGTTGCACACGTGCGAGCGGACGAACGGGCTCGGGGCCGCGCGGAGGCTCGCCAGCAGGCTTTGTCGGTCCTTGCGGGGCGGCGCGATACGACGTCAGGCGGCGGAAGCGGGCGGCAGCGCCAACACCGAATAGATCGCCTGGGCGTCGCGCGAGGCACGGAGCTTCTTGGCGACATCCTGGTCGCGGAGCAGCCGGGCGATCCGCGCCAGGGCCTTCAGATGGTCGGCGCCTGCGCCTTCCGGCGCCAGCAGCAGGAACACCAGATCGACCGGCTGGCCGTCCATGGCCTCAAAATCGATCGGCCGCTCCAGCCGGGCGAACAGGCCGAACAACTTCTCCAGCTTCGGCAGCTTGCCGTGGGGAATCGCGACGCCATACCCGACGGCCGTGGTTCCGAGCTTCTCCCGCTGCAGCAGCACTTCGAACACGTTGCGCTCGTTCTGCCCGGTCAGCGCGGCCGCGCGCGCGGCAAGCTCCTGCAGCGCCTGCTTCTTACTGATGACCTTCAAAGCCGGCACGATCGCCTCGGGTGCGACCAGATCGGTAATCGGCATAGGGCGTTCCGAGGTGATTGAACCGTCAGGGTGCGAAATAGGTCGGGACAGACCGGCGTCAAGAAGCTGAGGCGGCAGGCGGGCTTAACCCGTGTCCGATGGGTGGGCTTCTACCCCAACGCAACGGCCGTGCCAACACCCGCAAGCGCGTTCCCGCAGCCTATCCTTAAAGATCGCCGGAGCGTGGCGGCCTGAAGGCGCCAGCGCCCCAACCGCTTGATCGCATCCCTTCATTGCCGTGGCGTGACGTCGCAACCGGTCCGCCAACCACCTGATCGGGAACCGGTTTTCGCGCCGCCGGGAGATCCCTGGAAGGCGTCCGCGCGGCTACGGTTTCACCGCCGGCGGATCGACCCAGCCGATATTGCCGTCGGCGCGGCGGTAGATGATGTTCACCCGGCCGCTGGAACCGTGCTGAAACACCATGCAGGGCGCGCCCGAAAGATCGAGCTCCATCACGGCTTCGGACACCGACAGGCGCTTCAACGCCGTGGTGTTCTCGGCAATGATCACCGGGCTGTAGCCGGTGATCTCCTCGTCGCCCTCGGCCGGCGCCTCGATCACGTAGCTCGGCGCATCCAGTACCGCGCCGTCGAGATTGGCGAGCGCCGCATTGGCGGCATGGGATTTGCGCCCCGAGCGGTCCTTCAGCCGGCTCTTGTAGCGGCGCAGGCGCTTCTCGATCATCAGGAGCGCCTGGTCGGCGCTGGCATAGGCGTCCGGCGCGTTCGATTCGGCCTCGAGGGTGATGCCCGAATCGAGGTGCAGCGCGCAATCGGTCTTGAACCCGAAACCGTCCTTGGAGAGCGTGACATGGCCGGAATAGTTGCCGTCGAAGTATTTTCGCAAGACTTCGTCGGTGCGCTCGCTGACGCGCCCACGCAGCGCTTCGCTGACGCTGATGCTCTTTCCGGAAATCCGCAGGGTCATGTGTCGCCTCGATTCATGTGAACCAAGTATGACACTAAGCCTATTTGGTTAAGGCGCAATCTTGCGCAGCGGTCAAACTGACGCGGCATCCCGGGTGCGGTCGGCGCTGGCGGGAGCCGAGAGGGCATGCGCCAGCATGCTCTGCTTGTCGCGGCGGCGCTGCACCGAGGACGGGATCCGCATCGCCTCCCGGTATTTCGCGACCGTGCGGCGGGCGATGTCGATGCCGGCGGTCCGCAGCTTCTCGACGATGGTGTCGTCGGAGAGAATTGCGGAGGGATCTTCCGCATCGATCAATTGCTTTATGTGATGGCGCACGGCTTCCGCCGAGTGCGCCTCGCCGCCATCAGCCGATGCGATCGAGGCGGTGAAGAAATATTTCAGCTCGAACGTGCCGCGATTCGTCGCCATGTATTTGTTGGCGGTGACGCGCGACACGGTCGATTCATGCATCTGGATCGCATCCGCAACGGCCTTCAAGTTGAGCGGCCGCAGATGCGCGACACCGTGGGTGAAGAAGCCGTCCTGCTGGCGCACGATTTCGGTCGCCACCTTCAGGATCGTGCGGGCGCGCTGATCGAGCGCGCGCACCAGCCACGTCGCATTCTGCAGGCAGTCGGTGAAGTAGGACTTGTCGCCGTCCTTGCGGATCGTCTTCGACAGCTCGGAGTAATAGTGCTGGTTCACCAGGACGCGCGGGAGCGTGTCGCTGTTGAGCTCGACCAGCCAGCCGCCGTCGGGACCCGGGCGCACGTAGACGTCGGGCACCATGGTCTGTGTGCGCGTGGTGCCGAACTTCAGCCCCGGCTTCGGGTCGAGCCTGCGGATCTCGCCGATCATGTCGACGAGGTCCTCGTCGTCGACGCCGCACAGCTTGCGAAGAGCGACGAAGTCGCGCTTGGCCAGGAGATCGAGGTGCTCGACCAGCGCCTGCATCGCCGGATCGTAGCGGTCGAGCTCGCGCAGCTGGATCGCGAGACATTCGCTCAAATTGCGGGCGCAGATGCCGGGCGGATCGAAGGTCTGCAGCACGCCGAGCACCGCATCGACGTCGGCCTGCTCGGCGCCGAGGCGGTCGGCGGCCTGGCCGAGATCGGCGGGCAGATAGCCGGCCTCGTCGACGAGATCAATCAGGTACTGGCCGATCATGCGGTCGGCCGGCGCGGTGAAGGCCACCGCCGCCTGCTCGGCGAGATGATCCGACAGCGTGGTCTCGGCCGCGACAAAGGCTTCGAGATTGTAGTCCTCGTCGCCCGAGGCGCCACCGCCCCATTCGGTGTAGGTGGTCGGCGCGGCGTCCTGCGCATTGCGCGCCGCGGCCTCCGCCGGCTCCTCGGAGAACACGTTGTCGAGTCCGGTGTCGAGCGTCTGTTCGATCTCCGTACGGGTGCCGAGATCGCGGCTCATCCAGTCTTCCTGGGCGCCCTCGAAGCTGTCGCCGCCGCTGCCGCCGGCCTCGCCGAAATCGTCGCCGCCGGTCTCGCCACCTTCCGAGAACTCGGCGCGCTCGGACATCTGCTGCTCGCCCGCGACCGGCGCTTCCGGACCGTCGCTGGCCCGCTCCAGCAGCGGATTGCGCTCCAGCTCCTCTTCGACGAACGTGGAGAGGTCGAGATTGGACAGTTGCAGCAGCTTGATCGCCTGCATCAGCTGCGGCGTCATCACCAGCGACTGCGACTGGCGGAATTCTAATCTCTGCGTCAACGCCATGGGAGCAAGAACATTCCCTTACTGGTCCAATTCTTGCTTATCCTAATCCGCGCGCGATGTACACGGCTTGACGAATAAGAAAAACGGAGTATGGCGCGCGCGGAAGACGCAGTTACCGGCCCGCGAGGACTCGCTGGAAACAGCATTGATCGTAGTGGTTGCGTCGCTTGTCGCGGTCGCGACAAAAGCCTGCGAATACCGCGTCGGCAATCCTACAGCCGGAATTCCTCACCGAGATACAGCCGGCGCACGTCGGGATCGGCGACGATCTCCTCCGGGCTGCCTTCGGTGAGAATCTGCCCCGCGTACACAATGTAGGCGCGGTCGGTGAGGCCGAGCGTCTCGCGGACGTTATGGTCGGTGATGAGCACGCCGATGCCGCGGTTGGTGAGATGGCGCACCAATTGCTGGATGTCGCCGACCGCGATCGGATCGATGCCGGCGAACGGCTCGTCGAGCAGCATGTAGTTCGGGCGCGTCGCCAGCGCGCGGGCGATCTCGACGCGGCGACGCTCGCCGCCGGACAGTGCGATCGACGGCGACTTGCGCAGCCGCGTGATGGTGAATTCTTCCAGCAGCGCGTCGAGCTCGCGCTCGCGCTTCTTGCGCGACGGCTCGACCACTTCGAGCACGGCGCGGATGTTCTGCTCGACGGTGAGGCCGCGGAAGATCGAGGCCTCCTGCGGCAGGTAGCCGATGCCGAGCCGCGCGCGCTGATACATCGGCAGCCGCGTGACGTCATGGCCATCGAGCTCGATGGCGCCGCGATCGGCCTTGATCAGGCCGGTGATCATGTAGAACACGGTGGTCTTGCCGGCGCCGTTCGGCCCGAGCAGGCCGACGGCCTCGCCGCGGCGGACATAGATCGACACGCCCCGCACGACCTGGCGGCTGCCAAAGCTCTTCTCGATCGAATGCACGGCGAGGAAGCCCGGCCGGCGCAGCAGTTGCGGACCGCCCCCCGCGCCATTGTTGCGCGGCCTGGCTGGCGTCGGCTGCGAGGCCGGCCGCTTGCGCTGGATCTGCTCGGTGTTCTGCGGCGAGCGCGGATTGATGCGCGGCACCGTTTCATCGCGCACGGAGTCGGCGAGCGCGGCGAGCGGATCATCGCTGTAGGAATTGCCGAACGGATCGTCCATGGCCGTGATGTCGTCGCGCCGGCGCGAGGAGCCTCGCTGGCCGCGCTTGGCGGGACGCCCACGAAACATGCCGAGTAGATCCACCATCCCCGCTTCGCTTACGCCCTTCGAGGCTGCCCGTCATCGACCGCAGCGCTGGCTCGCCCGCTCACCGCGAGCGAACGCATCTCACCTCTCGCGGATCACAGGGAGCGCGAGGCCGGCCAAAGCGCGGCAGGCCGCGCTTCGGAGTTTGTCGTCTGACGGCGAAGTCGCGGTCGCCACGCAGGCGACCGATCGCAAGATCGCAATCGTGTCCGGCATCACTCTTTCGCAGCCACGCAACGGGTTCCACGGCCTCCCGTTGCATCGGCCCTGCGACAGAACCGCCCGCTCGCTAGATAGAGGCAGCAACGGCGCGGTTCAACTGGGCCGCCGGCGTTTTGCTAAATAATTGAAGTCACTTCGATTTGCCTGGACCGAGCTGCAGCGGCGCGGCGCTGCCCGGAGCCGAGGCCGTCGACGAACCGCAGCCGCCGCCGGCGCCGGCGCCCGCGCCCGCCTGCGGCAGCAGCACCTGGACGCCGCGCCCGCTGTCGGATTCGACGCGCGACACGCCGGTGGTCATGTCCACCGTCAGCCGGTCGCCGCGCATCACGTTCTTGCACTGGGTCAGCACCACGCCGCCCTGCATCGAGATCATGTTGGTCTTGGTGTCGTAGACCGCGGTCTCGCCGGTCACGACCTGGTCCTTCTGGGTCACCTTGACGTCGCCGCGCGCCTCGAGACGGCGGATCGCCGAGCTGCCGTCCGGCCCAGGCGTCGCCGCCGGCGTGGCCTTGGTCGCCTTGGCGCCGCCCGGCTGGGCGCCGCCGTCGTAGAACACCACCAGCGACTTCGAGGTCATGGTGGTGTCGCCCTGCACGACCTTGACGTTGCCGGTGAAGGTCGCCTCCTTCTTCTTGTCGCGCATCTCGAGCGCGGCGGCCTCGATCTGGATCGGCTGGTCGCGATTCTGCGAGAACCCCTGCAGCGCGTTGGGCACGCCGGTGGTCGCGCTCTGCGCCTGCGATGAGTCGGCAAGCGCGAGCAACGCCAGCGCGGCGAAGCCGGCGCCGCGAATCGCTACGGGAATGAAACGGCACGTGGTCATGAGGTCACTTCACGTTGCGGGCCGGACGGCCGGGATCGGCGCTCGCCGTCGTGGCCGGAGCGGCATTCATGTTGTCGAGGTTCATCATCACATTGCCCTCGAAGCGGATGACCTCGCCATTGTCGGTGATGCGCAGGCGGTCGGCGGAGAGCGTGCCGTTGGTGAGCTTGACGTCGACGCGCTCGTCCGAGCTCACGGTGCCCTTGGCCATGTCGACCGAGGCCCGGCTCAGCCGCGCCTCGTAGCCCGTCGACGTCGTCAGCAGGATATCCTTCGTCAGCTCGAGCTGCTGCTGCTTGGTGTCGAACACGCCGGTATTCGCCTTCAAGGTCACCGTCGACTGATCCTCCATCAGCACCTTGGCGCGGAGGATGTTGAGCTCGACGTGATCGGGATCGGTGAGGTCCTGCACCGCGCTCCGGGCGACGAGATCATACGGCCGCTGGTCCGGCGTGAAGCCGGTCAGATGCGGCGTCTCCATCGTGATCTTGCGGCCGGAGATGACGAGGTTGCCGGTGAGATTCGGGGTGTTGATCTCCATGTGGAACGGATTGAACAGCGCGATGCCGATCACGACCGCCATCGCCAGTCCGACCGCCGCCGGCACCGCGACCCGCAGCACGCGCACGAAGCGGCTGTGGCGCGCCGCGACCGCGAAGCGCGCCTGCAGGGTGGGGTCATAGGCGGGGTTGTGGACCGAGTTCACCAGGGCTCCGACGGACACGGGGAGGTGCGCGAAACAGCACCCATCCTACCATGGACGCCTTCACCATTGCAGCCTGGAACTGGCGCGAAATCGCGACGCGGGGCGGCCTGCGATCATTACGAGACATTAATGATCGTGAACGCGCCCGCGATTCGCCGGCTTCAGGAATGCGCGAAGATGTCCTCGGCCTCGAATCCGCCCAGATCGAGCGTCGCGCGGTGGGGCAGGAACGCGAAACAGGCCTGCGCCAGCGCCAGCCGCCCCTCGCGCGCCAGCATCCCGTCGAGCTTTTCGCGCAGCGCATGCAGATGCAGCACGTCGGAGGCAGCATACGCGAGCTGCGGCTCGCTGAGCTGCTCGGCGCCCCAGTCGCTCGACTGCTGCTGCTTGGAGAGATCGACGTTGAGCAGCTCGCGCACGAGGTCCTTGAGACCATGGCGGTCGGTATAGGTGCGCGCCAGCCGCGAGGCGATCTTGGTGCAATAGACCGGCTGCGGCATCACCCCGAACGCGTGAAACAGCGCCGCGACATCGAAGCGCGCGAAGTGGAAGATTTTGGTGATGTCCGGGTTGCCGAGTAGCGCCTTCAGGTTCGGCGCGTCGGTGTGCCCCTTGGGAATCTGCACCACGTCGGCCGAGCCGTCGCCGGGCGACAGCTGCACCACGCACAGCCGGTCGCGGTGCGGATTGAGCCCCATCGTCTCGGTGTCGATCGCGACCGACGAGGTATAGCGGGAAAGATCAGGCAGGTCGCCGCGGTGCAGGCGTACGGTCATGGCTCTCAAAACCTCGTCGAATCGAAATCGGACGCGACGGGCCGGAGCAACGCCGCGGGAAGCGCTCGGGAACCGGCTGTAGCCCGGCGCTGGTAACCAACCGGCAAACGCGCCGGGCCGGTCCGGAGATCAGCCGTGGGAATGCCAGCCCCGCCGCCCGGGCGCAAGGGCCGGACAGGGCCAAGTGATCGCATCTCAAGTGATCGCATCTGAGGTGGCGCCGGCAGTGTCTCCGCGGCCGTCCGAGGCGGCGCCGTCCTCATTGAGGGCGGTCGACCCGCTGGTTGCATCGCGCCAGATCGCACCCGATCGATCGATGCAACTCTTGCATTGATCGATGCCGCCTTTGGCTTGGACAGAAATAGCCACTGGCCCTACGCGTGATATTGTCGCAGGACTTCGCATCTGGAGCGCAGCGACCCAAGGCGGTCTGCAGCATCTGCCCAACAACGACATAATCAATTGAGGAGGAAGCCAAGATGAAGGCACTTACAGGTATCATTGCGGCCGCTGTGCTGGCGGTCTCGTCGCCGCTGGCGACCGCGCGCGATTTCCGCTCCGCCGACGTGCACCCCGCCGATTATCCGACCGTCGAAGCCGTCAAGTTCATGGGCAAGCAGCTCGCCGCCGCGAGCGGCGGCAAGCTCGGCGTCAAGGTGTTTCCGAACGGCGCCCTCGGCTCCGAGAAGGACACGATCGAGCAGCTCAAGATCGGCGCGCTCGACATGATGCGGATCAACTCCTCGCCGCTCAACAATTTCGTGCCGGAGACCGTCGCGCTGTGCCTGCCCTTCGTGTTCCGCGACACGCAGCACATGCGCAACGTCCTGGACGGGCCGATCGGCGACGAGATCCTGGCGGCCATGGAGCCCGCCGGCCTGGTCGGCCTGGCTTATTATGACAGCGGCGCGCGCTCGATCTACACGGTCAAGGCGCCGGTGAAGTCGCTCGCCGACCTCAAGGGCCTGAAGATCCGCGTCCAGCAGTCCGACCTCTGGGTCGGCATGATCCAGAGCCTCGGCGCCAACCCGACCCCGATGCCCTATGGCGAGGTCTACACCGCGCTCAAGACCGGCCTCGTCGACGCCGCCGAGAACAACTGGCCGTCCTACGAGTCCTCGCGCCACTTCGAGGCCGCCAAGTTCTACAACGTCACCGAGCACTCGCTGGCGCCCGAAGTCCTCGTGATGTCCAAGAAGGTCTGGGACACGCTGAGCAAGGAGGATCAGGCGATGATCCGCAAGGCGGCAAAGGAATCCGTCCCGGTCATGCGCAAGCTCTGGGACGAGCGCGAGCAGACCTCCCGCAAGACCGTCGAGGCCGCTGGCGTCCAGGTCGTGACGATCGCCAACAAGCAGGAATTCGTCGACGCGATGAAGCCGGTGTACCAGAAGTTCGCCGGCGACGAGAAGCTCTCGAGCCTCGTCAAGCGCATCCAGGACACGAAGTAGCGGACACGAAGTCACAGCCGCGAAGTAACAATCACCAAGCAAGAGTAGCCGGCCCCGGCGTCGCCACGCGGCGACGCCGGACGCAGGCAGGGGAGAGGGACGGGAATGACAGACCCACACGTCGCAGACCACGAGCAGCCGGAGGGGCGCCCGTCGCGCGGCCCGCTGACGCGGATCAACGCCATCATCGCGCGCTTGGGCATGTATCTGTCCGTCGCCGGCCTGCTCGTCATCGTCACCATCGTGTTCTACCAGGTGTTCGGACGCTACGTGCTCAACTCCAGCCCGACCTGGACCGAGAACCTGGCGCTGGTCCTGATCCTCTATGTCACGCTGATCGGCGCCGCCGTCGGCGTTCGCGACGCCGGCCATATCGGCATGGACAGCCTCCTCGTGATGCTGCCGGATCATATGCGGGAAAAGATCGAGCTCGTCATCCACGTACTGGTCGCGATGTTCGGCGTCGCAATGGCCTACAACGGCTGGATCCTCGGCGCCTCCGTGGGCACCGTGAAGATCGCCAATCTCGGCCTGCCCGAAGTCGTCCGCTACGTGCCGCTGATCGCTTCGGGAATCCTGATCGTCATGTTTTCCATCGAGCACATCATTGCTCTCTTGCGCGGCGAAGAGGTCGTCCCCTCATGGAACTGATTATTCTCGGCGTCACCTTCTTCGGCTTCCTGGTCCTCGGCGTTCCCGTTGCGTTTGCGATCGGCCTCTCGGCGATCTGCACCATCCTCTATGAAGGCCTGCCGGTTGCCGTCATCTTCCAGCAGATGATGTCGGGGATGAACATCTTCTCGTTCCTCGCCATCCCGTTCTTCGTCTTCAGCGGCGAGCTGATGCTGCATGGCGGCGTCGCCGACAAGATCGTGCAGCTCGCCAAGAATCTCGTCGGTCACATCCGCGGCGGGCTCGGCATGTCGAACGTCGTCGCCTGCACGCTGTTCGGCGGCGTCTCCGGCTCTCCCGTGGCCGACGTGTCGGCGATGGGCGCGGTGATGATCCCGATGATGAAGAAGGAAGGGTTCGACACCGACTACGCCGTCAACGTCACCACCCACGCCTCGCTGGTCGGCGCTCTGATGCCGACCAGCCACAACATGATCATCTATGCGCTCGCCGCCGGCGGCAAGGTGTCGATCGGCGCGCTGATCGCCGCCGGTCTTCTGCCGGCGCTCGTGCTGATGGTCTGCATGCTGGTCGCGGCCTACGCGGTCGCCGTGAAGCGCGGCTATCCCGCCGGCAAGTTTCCGGGCTGGGCGGAAGTGTTCCGCTCGTTCGCGGCGGCGCTGCCCGGCCTCTTGATCGTCGGCATCATCCTGGCGGGCATCCTGTCCGGCGTGTTCACGGCCACCGAGTCCGCGGCCGTCGCCGTCACCTACACGATCCTGCTGACGTTCTTCATCTACCGCACGATGACCTTGCAGAACTTCCTGCGGGCCGCCGCCAAGGCGGTCAAGACGACCGGCGTGGTGCTGCTCTTGATCGGCGTCTCCACCATGTTCCAGTACCTGATGGGACTTTACGAAGTCGCCGATTTCGCCGGCGACCTGATGAGCAAGGTGTCGACGCAGCCCTGGATGATCTTCCTGCTGATCAACGTCATCCTGTTCCTGCTCGGCACGTTCATGGACATGGCGGCGACCATCCTGATCTGCACTCCGATCTTCCTGCCGATCGCGATGAAGGCGGGCATGGATCCGGTGCAGTTCGGCATGCTGATGCTGATCAACTGCGCGCTGGGCCTCAACACCCCGCCGGTCGGCACCACGCAGTTCGTCGGCTGCGCCATCGGCGGCATCTCGGTCGGCGCCGTCATGCGCACCATCCTGCCGTTCTACGCCGCCCTGATCGCCGCTTTGATGTTCGTGACCTACGTGCCGGCGTTCTCGCTGTGGCTGCCGCGGCTGCTGATGGGGTATAAGGGATAGGTCGTCCGAGCGTTCGCCGGTCTTGGCCGGCGAACCGCGACTACACTGCTGCTGCTCGTCGTCCCAGACTTCGACGCCGGCGCTCTCGTCACGCAGGACCGCGCGACGATGCCGATCTTGCGCCGCGTCGGCTCAGAGGTCCTGCTGTCATATTTCGAGCTCGGAATCATCGCCATGTAGAGGTTGGCGGCATCGCCCGCCCAGGCGAAAATCGCTCAAATTGTCGGTCGTTTGCTACGATGTTGTGCGTCTGCGCGAGTTACGTTGCCGACGCGACGGTCGGCAACAGCCGCCCCGCTGCCGCGCCGAACGACACACAAGCCGACCAGCCATGATCATCGATTTATCCACCTTGATGCGGACAGCTTTTCCGACAGAGCCGCTGCCCGATACGTTCTGGATCGAAGGCGGCGCGCAAGCAGGGGGCGACATCCCCCACGAACTCGTCGGGCGGCTGGCGCAACGGCGTTGGACCGACGTCACGCTCTACGACTGGCTGATGATCGGTCACCCTTCATCCGTGAGGTGCTTTCTGCATCCCGATACGTTCCGCTACTATCTGCCGTCGCTGCTGGTCGGCGTGCTCAATGACACCAGCTATCTGGATTGGGCACTCGACTCCTTGCTGCCGGCGGGCCGTCGGCGCCGGACGGACCGGCCGGTCTGGCTTCAATTCTGGGAAGGCTTCTCCGACACCCAGCGCAATGCGATCCGCTTCTACCTGAAACAGGTTCGCGAGCTCCCGGACAAGGCGGCCGATCCCGTCGAGCGCCATCTATTCGAAGAACTCGATGTCGTCTGGGGCCAAGCACGATGATCAACAGCGAAACACTCTGCGCCCCTGGCGCGCAGTCATCTGCGTGAACCCATGGCCGCACTGTCGCACTTCCTCAATCTCGATCTCGTCCTGAAATCGAAGTCCGACTTCACGTCGCTGATCGCGCATCTCGACGAGCGCGTCCACGTGCTGCATCATCAGGAGCATGAGCAGGAATTCCTGCTGGTGCTGGAGACCAACGGCACCGGATCGCCACATCCGATCACATGCACGCTGCAATTCCTGACCCTGATCGAATCGCTGCCTGGCACGGCGCAAGAGCTGTGGAACGGCTGCACGTCGCGCACTTTCTCCTATGGCTTCGAAGGCGGCCGTGATTTCCCCGCGCTCGACGTGACGATCCCCGCCGATCTCCTGCTCCGGATCGCTGGGCTCGGTGCGGACGTCGGCATCACCGTGTATCCCTGTCAGATCTGCGGCGAAGATGACCCCGAACGGAAGGACGCCCGATATGCACTACCCTGACGGTCGGATCGCGAGACTCGGCGACGAGGTGAGCGTCGCCGGCATGAGCGGCAGGGTCGTCTGCTCGATCGACACCCGCGAATACTCCGACGACTATCCGGAACAGGCTTGGGCCTATCTGCAACGGGGTGTCATGATCGTTTGGGACCGGCAGGGCCTGACCCATTATGACGCGCCGGAGGCCGGCATGATCCTGGTCCGGCGTCACCGAGAGGTTTAGGTGGGACGAGCGTCATGAGATTTTTGCCGCGCGCCGAGACGCGTGCGCTGGAGCAGAGGCTCGGGCGAGAGGTCGCCTCCCACGACGGGCCCAAATCCATTCTCTATTACAAGAGCGGCAGGCGCGACTATTCCGCCGCTGCAAATGCGATCGCGCAAGCGGCCGGAGCCATGTCCGAGGCGACGCTGCTGTTCCTGTTCAGTCTGAGCGGCGACGGCTACGGCGAGCACGACGCCCATGACGAGCGATGGCACGGTTACCGGCGCTGGCGGACCGCGCATGGCGAGACCCGCCGGCTGTACGACGCGCCGGGCCACCGGCTCGAGGCAGGCGAAGCGGCGCTGCTGTCGGAGTTGATCGCCTTCGCGCTCGATCTCGGCTGGGACGCGGTGCTGACTGCGAAGCCTGGACGCCAGTTGCTCGTCCTCTCCCATGACGACCGGCTGGATATCTACCGGGGCTTCGGCGGCGGAGCTCTCGTCAGGCGGTTGATCGCGATCGACGGTTGGCAACGCGCGGAACGATGATGGAGGCAGGGATGACCATGGCTGGCCGGCGACCTCTATGTATCGTGATCCGCATCCCGGACGCCGCGCTGTCGCGGGAAGAGCTGGAGGCGGCGTTGGGAGGGCCGCTGAGCCGCCACGAGCCATCCAGGGATGGCACATCGGCCTACGCCCAGATCGACATCGCGGACGATCCGGATGAATGGACCGCGGCGATCGATTGCGTGCAGTCGGTAGGGGACGCCTTGAGAAAGCTGAGCGTCGACGGCCGCATTGGATCGCCAATCCTCGACGTCGCCGTGACCTTTCCGTCATCGCTGGCGGCGACGTCCTTGAAGATTCCGGCTGGGCTGGCAGCAGCTGCCGGCCAGGCCGGCATCGGCATCGAAGTTTCGATCTATTGCACGAGCGACGAATGACGCTGAGCCAACGGCCGTTTTCGCCAATCGGGGCGCCCGGACGGCGGGCGCCAACCACCGGTTCGTCAGTACTTCGCGATGCTTGCGCAGTTGTGCGCCGGGCGAAGCGGGAGAGCCTCGACGCTCACTTCACGCAAGACCGCGCGACGATCCCGATCTTGCGGCGGTCACCGGCGAGGTCGAATTGCAGCCCCATGACGATCTCGGAATCGACTTTGCCGAGCCCGTCGTAGGAGACTTCGATGCGCTTGGCCGCCTGCAAATCAGCCATGGTCGCGCCGACCATCTGAACCGATGTCTGGAAGCCGAGCGGCGCAGACTCGATGGCAGCGAGCTTGAGCGGGAAGCTCCGCTTGCCGGAATCGCTGATCAGGTCGACTGACCGCTCCGCCATGATGCCCCGCATCGTCGCCTCAAACGTCCTGCTGTCGTATTTCGAGATTGGAATCATCGCCAGGTAGACGTTGGAGGCGTCGCCCCGGCAATACAGACGATGGCGGAAGCTCGCGAAGGTCGTGCGGCTGATGATCTCGATATAGGAACCGCCGGCGCCGAACGGCTCGACCGTCATCGGGCTGGAATAGTCCTTGCTGGTGTCGATGCCGAGCTCGACGATCTCCTGCCGCTTCAGCCAACTGATCTCGCGCCACGGCGTCTGCGCTGCGGCCAGGGCCAGTAGCTTCGGGCTGGCATCCATGCGGATGACGTAGCTGATCAAGTTACCCATCATCGCCTGGTCGGCGGCGCGGTCGAGGGCGCTGGCGGTCTTGGCCTGCGGATCCTTGATCGTCTCGGGATCATATAACTGCTGTACGCCGAGTTCGCCGTCGCCGGCGGCACGGCGGGCGCCGCCGAGAAACGCCCAGACGCAAGCCGACGCGCAATGGCCCGGGTCCTGGCCACCATCGACGGTGTTGATGCGATTGCCCTCGGGATCAAACCGGCCCGTGGTCTTGCCGATGGAGGTATGCAGGTTCTGCTCGCGGATGATCTCGCCGAGGCGCATCGCCGCCGCAGGATCGCCGCCAGGCGAATTGAGCACGACCTCGTAGCCGCTCCAGCCTTTGGCGAGAAATTGCCGGAACACCTCCGGCGTGTCGCGCTGGATGGTGCCCTCGGCCGCAATCCACGAGCAGCCGTTGCAATTGCCGCCGTCGCCGGCGTGGAAGAACTGCATCGGCTTCGATGCGTCGTAGCTGAACCTCTCATCGGCGGCCGCGGACTGCGCGGCGGCGAGGCCGATCAGGACGAGAGTCAGCAGCCGGAGAGACGGGCGAGACGCGCCGGCCGGAGCTTGCGCGCGCGCTGGGGCGATCAACGAAATGAACATGGGTTGGTCCGTGACGAGGAACGAGGCAATGGGATCGGCTGTCAGAGCCAGAGTCATGATTGAAGTATCGGGCGATGGCGCATGGACTGGCAGCGCGTGATGACGGGCCCGGACGCGCAGCCGGCAAACGAGAGCGCCTGCACCTGGGCGGGAAAATGCTAACGTCGACAATCCCAGATCGCAAGGGCGCCGCTGCAGGGATCAAACATGTCTGAGCGACGAAGACGTCCACGCCGGCTGGCTCGATGACATCTGCGCGTCGACATCCAGACATGTCTTGCCGCCGCCCTTGTTAGGACGGCACCGAACGGCCAGCATCGAACCTGCTCGGAGCGACCGACACGAATGAAGATCGGCGGCCGTCACGCGATCCGGATCGTACAGTCCGCCTGCGCGCGGCGGGACGTCACGTGTGCGTTGCCCGGATGACGCGCGAGCGGAGGAACGGCCCATGAAGCAGCTGATCAGCCAGGTCGACCGCGAGCTGATGCAGGACGACCTGCTCATTCGCGTCGCCTCCGGCCTGTGCGGCGGCGTCGTGACGCTGGTCGGCCTGCTGCTACTGGTCGGATTCACGGCACGCGGCGTCGACCGGCTGCCCGGCGGCTGGCCCCTGGCCGTGGCGTTCGTCGTCCTGGCGCTCGCCTTTGGCGTCCCGCTGGTGCTGCGCAGCGTGACCTCGCGCCGCACGGCTTTCGGACGCTTCCTCGTCCGTCACGCCACGTTGGGCGCAACGCGCCGGCCGGATGATTTCACGCTGTGGATCATGCTACCCGCGATCGCGCTGACGGTGATGCTGCGCAGGCTGGGTGTCAGCGGCGAGACGGAGATCGAGTAGTCTGTCGCGCCATAGCGGCGGATTCATGGGTTCACGACTCGCGCCGGCCCGGGTCACGGTCCGGCGCGCGGCGCCCTGTTCTCAATCCACGTCTGCGTCGCCGACATGAGCGGCGAGGTCGTGTGCTCGATCGACACCGGCGAATATTCGGACGACTATCCCGAGCGTGCCTGGGCCAACCTGCAGCGCGGCGATCATCATCGATTGGACAGGCAGGGACCAATCAAGAGGAACTTGCAATGGCGGCAATCGGATTCATCGGATTGGGCGTGATGGGCGAGCCGATGTGCCGCAATCTGGCTCTCAAGTCCGGCGCGATGGTGCTCGGCTTCGATCGTGCGGACGCGCCGCTGCAGCGCCTCGCCGCCGTCGGCGTCAAGCGTGCCGTGTCGCTCGCGGAGCTGGCGCGCCAGACCGACGTGATCTTCATGGCGTTGCCGAGCGGCAAGCATGTCCAAGCCGTATGCGACGGCGACGACGGCTTGCTCCGCCACGTCGAGGCGCGTCACACCATCGTGGACCTCGGCACCTCGCCGGTGCAGGCCAGCCGGGAGCTCGCCGAGCGTTTCGCGGCCGAGGGGGCCGCCTACGCGGATGCGCCGATCGCCCGCACCCGGCAGGCGGCCGAGGACGGCACGCTGAGCGTGATGGTGGGGGCCGACGCGGCAACGTTCGAAAAGCTGCGGCCGCTGATTGCGATGTTTGCGACTGACATCACCCATTGCGGCGGCGTGGGCGCCGGCCAGGTCGTGAAGATCCTCAACAACATGGTGCTGATGCAGACCGTGGTGGCGCTCGGCGAAGCGCTGGAGACTGCCAAGCGCGCTGGCCTTGATGCCACGCTGCTGTTCGAGACCCTGGCCAAAGGCTCGGCCGACAGCTTCGCGCTGCGCAACCACGGCATGAAGGCGATGCTGCCCGACACATATCCGGAGCGCGCGTTCTCGACCGAATATGCGCGCAAGGACATCGGCTATGCTCTCGATCTCGCCAGGTCCGTGCAGATCGACCTGCCGGGCGCGGAGCTTGCCGACAGGCGACTCGGAGAGGCGATCGAGGCGGGCTATGGCGATCTGTATTGGCCAGTGCTGGCGCGCGTGATCGCGGCATCACGCACGGCATGACCCGCCCATCGGGCTTTGTCGGCCTCCCCTGGACGGGCGAACTGCGCCTGTGACGGCCAGCTGACAACGGCATCCTCTGTCGTCGCCGATAAGCTCGCCGACGCAACGCGTCGGCGGGCGCCGATCCGAGACACATGGTCACCGGCTGCGACGAGTCGCGCGGAACGTACCGCCTGCGCGGTATGGGTCCCCGCGTTCGTGGGGACGACACCGGCGGTGAAGCGAAAGCTCTGCGCCGAACTCACGTGCTAATCCTGTGCGCCAATGCAAGTTGATTGGTGAGGTTGCTCCTAAGCCAGCTCGGGGCGTAGTGCTCACCACCATCATTGTGAGGAGCGAAGCGACGAAGCGATCCCGGGCGACACCCGTGGCTCTGGATTGCTTCGTTCGCAATCACGGTGGAGATGGCATGCCTGTCATGCGCAAATCGCCCGTCGTGCCAGTCTGTCGCAACATTCTCCCTTGCGCCGTCGGGCAAATCACCTGCACATTTCCGCGCGTCCCTGCTGCCGCATGAGGGGCGTGTCGCGACCGTCACGAGACGTTGGCAGTGGGATGCGATGGGCGTGTGTCGTTGCAGCGTGATCAGTTCGCGCGGACGAACAAGGATGCACGCACGGTCAAGTCGCGCGGTCCTGATATCCCGACGCTGATATCAACTCATGACGAAGCTTTCGCTTCGCGTGGGGATGGTGGCCACCAAGCCCGGCGCACCAGGGAGAACGCGAAGCAGCCGTTAAAACCAATCGCGCAGGGAGGGCCGGATGATCCGGCGCGTACCTGTGGTTCCTGCCGCCAGCATTTTCCTTCGCTGGCGGGCCATGGGTGCGGTCGGCACCCGGCTCTCCCTGCGCCCTCATGATTTCGAGGGCGAGACGATCGGCATGGCTCGGGCGCAAAGCGCGCCGCGAGGCTGATAGGTCTTGCCCTAAACGAGAAAGACCACGGCGGTCATGGTGATCACTCAACACGAAGGCGGTGCCCACCCTCCCCTGGAGGGGGAGGGTCGCCTCACGGAGAGCGAAGCGAAACGTGAGGCGGGGTGGGGTGATCTCTCCTCTGGCGCTGGCGTGCGTGGAGAGATCGCCCCACCCCGCTCGCCCGCTTCGCGTGCGATCGACCCTCCCCCTCCAGGGGAGGGTGGAGGCTCGCAGCCGGCAGCAGCGGCTACATCACGGGCGTTGAAAGGAGGATTATCGGCTGGCTCGGGGACGAGCGTGTCGCTGATGTCGCGAAGACATCAGCTAAATCGATGCCACCCAATCAGATCGCGAGGCGCATCAGCGCCGTCGTCTGTCACAGAGTTCTGTGCGGGGGAGGTCACCACCAAAAATGGTGCCCAGGAAAGGACTCGAACCTTCACGGCCGTTAAGCCACTGGCACCTGAAGCCAGCGCGTCTACCAATTCCGCCACCTGGGCATGGGGGCGCTGTGTACGGATCGAACGGGCGCTTGTCAAACCGCTGAACGCCCAAGATGACAATTTTTCTCACCCCATGCGCAAAAACACGGCTCCCTTTTCCGCGGTGCGGGCGATGGGCTATACAGCGGCCCAGGATGGCGGGCCGCGGGGTGCGAATCGCCGCTGACAGCTATCTCGTCCGGGGCGGACCGACCGCCCGGCAATCCCAGGACTCATTCCATGGCATCGAATCTGGACACATTGGTTACCGTCTTCGGCGGCTCCGGCTTCGTCGGGCGCAACGTGGTCCGGGCGTTGGCCAAGCGCGACTATCGCATCCGCGTCGCGGTGCGCCGGCCGGAGCTCGCCGGCCACCTGCAGCCGCTCGGCCGGGTCGGCCAGATCCACGCCGTACAGGCCAATCTGCGCTATCCCGACTCGGTCGCATCGGCGCTGCGTGACAGCCATGTCGCGATCAACCTCGTCGGCGTCCTGACCGAGAGCGGCGCGCAGACCTTCGAGGCCGTGCAGGCCGAGGGCGCCGCCACCGTCGCCAAGGCGGCGGCCGCCGCCGGCGCCCGCATGGTGCACGTCTCGGCGATCGGCGCCGACGCAGAGTCGGCGTCGAGCTATGCCCGCGCCAAGGCGGCCGGCGAGGCCGCCGTGCTGGCTGCGGTGCCCGAGGCCGTGATCATGCGCCCCTCGGTCGTGTTCGGCCCCGAGGACCAGTTCACCAACCGCTTTGCGGGGCTCGCGCGGATCTCGCCGTTCCTGCCGCTGATCGGCGGCGGCGAGACGAAGATGCAGCCGGTCTATGTCGGCGACGTCGCCACCGCGGTGGCCGACGCGGTCGACGGCAAGGCGCAGCCGGGCGCGACCTACGAGCTCGGCGGGCCCGAGGTGCTGAGCTTCCGGGAGATCCTGAAAATCATCCTCGACATCACCGACCGCGACCGCGCGCTGCTGCCGCTGCCGTTCGGGCTCGCCAAACTGCAGGCCGCAATCCTGCAGTTCGCGCCGGGGCCGCTGAAGCTGACGCCGGACCAGGTCGAGCTGCTGCGTCATGACAACGTGGTGTCGGAAGCGGCGAAGGCGGCGGGGCTGACGCTGCAGGGCCTCGGCATCACGCCGGATTCGCTCGAGGCGGTCGCTCCGCAATATCTCTGGCGCTTCCGTCCCTCAGGACAGTTCCAGCGTAAGAACGCGTGAGGGGCCACCGGCCTCTCCACGTCATTGCGAAGAGCGAAGCGACGAAGCAATCTAGAGTCCCGGACACCACACTGGATTGCTTCGCTTACGCTCGCAATGACGGTGGATGGAGCTGGGGCTCAGCTCATTTCCCCAGCGCCAGTGCGATCAGGCCGAGGGTGCCGACGATGACGCGCCACCAGGCGAACAGCACGAAGCCGTGGCGGGTGACGTAGCCGAGGAAGGCCTTCACCACGATCATCGCGGTGATGAAGGAGACGACGAAGCCGATGGCGATCAGGCCGAGATGGTCCGCCGTCATCTCGGCGCGGCTCTTGTAGAAGTCGTAGACGAAGGCGCCGACCATGGTCGGGATCGCCAGGAAGAAGGAGAACTCCGCGGCCGAGCGCTTGTCGCCGCCGAGCAGCATCGCCGCCACGATGGTGGCGCCGGAGCGCGACACGCCGGGGATCATGGCCAGGCACTGCGCGACGCCGATCCACAGATACATCATCAGCGGATAGCGCGTGGCGTCGTGCTCCCGCGGCTTGAGATCGATCTGATCGACCCACAGCAGGATGGCGCCGCCGACGATCAGCGAGAAGCACACGACCCAGGGATCGAACAGGAGCGCCTTGATGTACTTGCCGGCGATGAGGCCGACGATGACGGCGGGCAGGAAGGCGATCAGCACGCCGATGATGAAGCGGCGGTCGTCAGGGTTCGTCAGCGCGCCGATCGCGACGCGGTACAGCTTGAAGAAGTACAGCGCGACGATGGCGAGGATGGCGCCGAGCTGGATCAGGATCGCAAAGCTCTTCCAGAACCCCTCGTCGCCGAGCCCGAAAAAGCGCTCGGCGAGCAGCAGATGGCCCGTCGAGGATACGGGAAGAAACTCGGTGACGCCCTCGACGATGCCGAGAAGCACCGCCCGCAGCGTATCTGACATCATTGATCGGATCCTGGATGGCCGGCAAAACGCCGCCCTTCTCGCCTATTCGGCCCCCGCCCGCAATTGCAAAAAGCGCTCGAACCGGCCACATCCGATGAATGAACCGGCGTGTGATCGGCCATGCGAATCAGAACGAGGCAATGCCGGACGGCGGATCGGGCGCGCCGATCGCTGTTCCCGAAGCGTCGTTTCCCGCATGACCGCCCGTCGCCCTACTGCTTACACTTTCGCCGACCATGCGCTAATGGTCCGATTCGCGAGCGCACCCGCGCGCCGGTATCGGGACGAGGCGTCGGTGCGAACCGATGGTTGATTGTTCGTTAAGCGCCGTAGCCGCGGAATCGTCGAAAGGCTCCATGTACACGCTCTACCACCATCCCTTCTGCCCGCATTCACGCTTCGTCCGGCTGGTGCTCGGCGAATACGGGCTCGATCTGCGCCTGGTGGAGGAACGCGCCTGGGAGCGCCGCGAGGCGTTTCTCGTGCTCAATCCCGCGGCCACCACGCCGGTGCTGTCGGTCGAAGGCCTGCCGCCGGTGCCCGGTGTCGGCGTGATCGCCGAATTCATCGACGAGACCTGTGGGCCCGAGATGGGTGATCGCCGGCTGATGCCGGCCTCGGCGGCCGAGCGCATCGAGGTGCGCCGACTGATGGACTGGTTCAACACCAAGTTCTTCGAGGAGGCCTCGAACCTGCTGGTCACCGAGCGCATCTACAAGCGCTTCATGAGCGAGGAGGATGGCGGCGGGCCGCCGTCGACCGACGTGATTCGCGCCGCCAAGACCAATGTGCGCTATCATCTCGCCTATATCGGCTGGCTGGCGCAGCGGCGCAATTTCCTGGCCGGCGACCGCCTGACCTATGCCGACCTCGCCGCCGCCGCGCATCTGTCGGCGATCGACTATCTGGGCGACGTGCCATGGATCGAGGACGACGCCGCGAAGGCGTGGTACGCGCGGGTGAAGTCGCGGCCGTCGTTCCGGCCGCTGCTCTCCGACTGGCTGGCGGGCGTGCCGGCGTCGCGGACCTATGTGGATCTGGACTTCTGAGCGCCGATAGGCCCACGCCGGAGACGTTGAAGGCGGCGCTGGCCGCCGAGGCGCAACGGCTGGGCTTCGATGTCGTCGGTGTCACCGCCCCGGTCGTGAGCGCCGAACGGATCGCCGCGTTCGAACGCTTCCTCGCCGCCGGCCAGTACGGCGACATGGACTGGCTGGCGCGCGAGCCGTCCCGCCGCACCGATCCCACCACGCTGTGGCGCGAGGTCCGCAGCATCATCATGCTCGGCGTCAATTACGGCCCCGACGAGGACCCTCGCGCGGTCCTGTCCCGGCGCAGCAATGCTGCGATTTCGGTCTATGCCCGCGGCGACGACTATCACGACGTCATCAAGAAGAACCTCAAGGCGCTCGCCCGCTGGCTGGTCGCGCAGGCCGGCTGTGATGTGAAGGTGTTCGTCGACACCGCGGCCGTGATGGAGAAGCCGCTGGCCGAAGCGGCCGGGCTCGGCTGGCAGGGCAAGCACACCAACCTGGTGTCGCGCGGCTTCGGCTCCTGGCTGTTCCTCGGCGCCATCTACACCACGCTGGCGCTGCCGGCGGACGCGCCGGAGCAGGATCATTGCGGCTCGTGCCGGGCCTGCCTCGACAGCTGCCCGACCGCGGCGTTTCCGGAGCCTTACAGCCTCGATGCACGGCGCTGCATCTCGTATCTGACGATCGAGAACAAGGGGCCGATCCCGCGCGAGTTCCGCAAGGCGCTGGGCAACCGCATCTATGGCTGCGACGACTGCCTCGCCGCCTGCCCCTGGAACAAGTTCGCGCAGGCGGGACGCGAGGCGAAGCTGGCGGCGCGCGACGCGTTGCGCGCGCCTTCGCTGGCGGAGCTGGCGGCGCTCGACGATGCCGCGTTCCGCGCGTTGTTCGCGAAATCGCCGATCAAGCGCATCGGCCGCGACCGCTTCCTGCGCAACGTGCTGATCGCGATCGGCAACTCCGGCGATGCGGCGCTGACGCCGTCAGCCGAGCGGCTGGCCGCCGATCCGAGTCCGCTGGTGCGCGGTGCCGCCGCCTGGGCGCTCGCTTGGCTGCTCGACGAGGCTGCTTACGCGCGACGTGCGGAGGCCGCGCTGACGTCGGAGACCGACGAGAGCGTCCGCGCGGAATGGCAGGCGCGATGCTGAAGCGGGCCGCGTCAGCCCATCTCGCCGACGGCGGCCAGCATACGCGTGATGTCCTGCGGACGCGACAGCCGGTGGTCCCCGTCCTGGATCATGGTCAGCACCACGTCTTCGGCCGGCAGGCGGTGGGTCAGTGCGAACGCATGCTGCCAGGGGACGTCGCGGTCCTGCGCGCCCTGCAGGATGCGCACCGGGCAGCCGACCTTGATGGCAGCGCCGAGCAGGAGATGGTTGCGCCCGTCCTCGATCAACGCCCGGGTGATGGGATAGGGCTCGCCGTACTCCGACGGACGCATCCAGACGCCGTTGGTCTCGATCTCGGTCCGGACCGCCGGCGCAAAGCCCTTCCACATCAGCTCCTCGGTGAAATCGGGCGCCGGGGCGATCAGGACCAGGCCCGCCAGCGTTGCTTCGGCCGGGTCCTTGAGCAGCTCGCGCGCCAGCAGCAGCGCCATCCAGCCGCCCATCGAGGAACCGATCACGACCTGGGGTCCGCGGCAGAATTGCCGGAACACCGCGACGCTCTCCTCGAGCCAGCGGCTGATGGTGCCGTCGACGAAGCGCCCGCCGGATTCGCCGTGCCCGGAATAGTCGAAGCGGACGCAGGCGCGGCCGCGCTCGGCGGCCCAGGCGTCGAGGGCCAGGGCCTTGGTGCCTTTCATGTCGGAATTGAAGCCACCGAGCCAGAACAGCCCGGGCGGACGGCCTGGCCGCGCCCGCACCGCGATCCGGCGCGACGATTCGCCCGCGCCGACGGCGACGAAGACGGGCGGATCGGCATTTTCTGCAGCAGGGTTCATGGATCGTTACTCGCTGTCGGGTGTTGTGTGGGCGAACCGGCCGTTTCCGTCAATCGGCGCGGCCCGACGCAGCCGCTTGCGAAAGCGCGCCGCGCACTCTATGTCCCCCGGCGGAACCACGAGGGCCCGAAAAAGCGCGAGTTTGATCGCAATTCTCGGCCGTGTGGCTTCCTTGGGGGAATGCATCGACGCGCAAGTCTCGCGCATGCGACGCAGGAGCCGCGACGACCGGGCGGAATTTCGACGCACCGGACCGTTGCGACCTTGCCCGCGAAAGCATCTTCCTTCAAACTAGCCGCCTTCTTCCACAACCTTGGAGCACTACCCATTCGCCGCCCCAATCGAGCCCCGCCCGCTGCCGTCAAAGACGGGCCGCGTACCAATGATGAGATTCGCAATGCGCAGATCCAGCTGATCGATGCCGAAGGCACCAACCGTGGTGTCGTCGAGACCGTTGTCGCGATCAAGATGGCCGCTGATGCCGGCATGGATCTGGTCGAGATTTCGCCGAACAACTCGCCTCCCGTCTGTAAGATCATGGACTACGGGAAGTACAAATATTCGGCGCAGAAGAAGGCCGCCGAGGCCCGCAAGAAGCAGAAGGTCGTCGAGATCAAGGAGATCAAGCTCCGCCCGATGATCGACGACCACGACTACGACGTGAAGATGCGCGCGATGCAGCGGTTCTTCGAAGAGGGCGACAAGGTCAAGATCACGCTGCGCTATCGCGGCCGCGAAATGGCGCACCAGGAGATCGGCACCAAGCTGCTCGACAAGGTGAAGTCCGACGTGGCGGCGTTCGCCAAGGTCGAGCAGGACGCCAGGTTCGAGGGACGTCAGGTGGTCATGGTTCTGGCGCCGCGCTAAGTCCAGCACGCCGACACCTGAAGCCGGGCCCGCCACGCGTTTGGCGGGCTTTTCTCTTGGGGCGCCCGTCAGGACCGCTTTTGCGGGCCCGGGTCAGGACCGCGTCGCCTGCCACCGCCCCCTGCAGGTCCCGGACGAGCCTTTGCCGCTCCAGCGGCCGACGCCGGACGTGGCGCCAAGCCGGCCGGTGCCGCTGGCAGAGGCACCACCCTGGGATACCCGCACGGTGACGGCGCCGCCGCGGCCAACCGAGCCGGTAATGTTGGCGGTGCTGTTCGAGAGGACCCGGCCGCCGCTGATCCGGATCGGGAAGCTGTAACCCTGGTCGCAACTGCCGGCCTCGGTGATGATGAGCACGGTCCAGGCGCCATCGAAGCCGGCAGCGTGCGCCGGCCTTGCCGTCAGGCCCGCGAGGCCCGTCAGCAGCGCGGTCGTGAAGGCGGCGGAGATGGCGCGGCGGGTCATGGTCGATCCTCGACTGTCATGGTCGGCTGATCATGGGTCGGAATAGCCGATTCCGTGGTTCGACGTTGCCAACGGGCTTTGTCTCTGGCATAAGCGCGGCCTTCGTCGCCCGGCTGATCAAGGGCTGCCGTGGCGATGTTTCTGTGCGGGTGGGTCCTCGTTTGGACCCGAAACCTGAGCACAACCAACGCTCTAACGAGCATTTTCGCCGGATGGCGCCGCTTTTGCGGGCGGCTTGCCGTTGGCATCAAGGAGAGCCAAATGCCCAAGCTGAAGACCAAATCCGGCGCCAAAAAGCGCTTCAAGGTGACTGCCACCGGCAAAGTGATGCACGCCCAGCGCGGCAAGCGCCACGGCATGATCAAGCGGACGAAGAAGCAGATCCGGCAGCTGCGCGGCACCCGCGTGCTGTTCAAGACCGACGGCGACAACGTCAAGAAGTACTTCTTGCCGAACGCCTGACCGGCCTCTCGCTTCCGAACCCTGGCCGCCTCAAAGCCGCGGCTGATCGTCATCTCTGAATCCAAGGATTTCCGGCATGTCTCGCGTCAAACGCGGTGTGACCGCCCACGCCAAGCACAAGAAAGTCTTCAAGGCCGCCAAGGGCTATTACGGCCGCCGCAAGAACACGATCCGCACCGCCAAGCAGGCCGTCGAGAAGGCCGGCCAGTATGCGTTCCGCGATCGCAAGCGCAAGAAGCGCACCTTCCGCGCGCTCTGGATCCAGCGCCTGAACGCCGCCGTGCGTCCCTTCGAGCTCACCTACAGCCGATTTATCGACGGCCTGTCGAAGTCCGGCATCACCGTCGACCGCAAGGTGCTGTCGGATCTCGCGATCAACGAGCCCGCCGCGTTCCAGGCGATCGTTGAGAAGGCCAAGGCGGCGCTCGCCGCCTGATCGCCTCCGCATCGTGAGGATTTCAAAAGCGGCCGATGCTCTCGGCCGCTTTTTGCTATCCGGCAACATGCCTGCTTTCGCTTGACCCGTGTCGCCCGCGCGGCGACAACCCAGCCGCCTTTTGTCCCGCGGAGATTTTGACCGTGTCCGACCTCGCCTCGCTCGAAACCTCGATCCTCGACCAGATCGCCGCCGCCGGCGATGAGGCCGCACTGGAAGCCGTCCGCGTCTCGGCGCTCGGCAAGAAGGGCTCGATCTCGGCGCTGCTGGCGACGCTCGGCAAGATGTCGCCGGACGAGCGCAAGACGCAAGGCGCCGCGATCAACCTCGCCAAGGACAAGGTCACGCAGGCACTGACCGCGCGCCGCGAGGTGCTCAAGGCCGCGGCGCTCGACGCGAGGCTCGCGGCCGAGACCATCGACGTCACGCTGCCGCTGCAGGATTCGCCGGCCGAGACCGGCCGCATCCATCCGCTCAGCCAGGTGATGGACGAGCTGACCACGATCTTCGCCGACATGGGCTTCTCGATCGCGGAAGGCCCGGATGTCGAGACCGACGACTACAACTTCACCAAGCTGAACTTCCCGGAAGGCCATCCGGCGCGGGAGATGCACGACACGTTCTTCTTCAATCCGAAGCCGGACGGCTCGCGCATGCTGCTGCGAACCCACACCTCGCCGGTGCAGGTGCGGACGATGCTGAACCAGAAGCCGCCGATCCGCGTGATCTGCCCGGGCCGCACCTACCGCATCGATTCGGACGCGACCCACACGCCGCAATTCCACCAGGTCGAGGGCCTCGTCATCGACAAGGGCTCGCATCTCGGCCACCTCAAATGGATCCTGCACGAGTTCTGCAAGGCGTTCTTCGAGGTCGACCACATCAACATGAAATTCCGGCCGTCGTTCTTCCCGTTCACCGAGCCGTCGCTCGAGGTCGACATCCAGTGCCGCCGCGACAAGGGCGAGATCCGCTTCGGCGAGGGCGAGGACTGGCTGGAGATTCTCGGCTGCGGCATGGTGCATCCGAACGTGCTGCGCGCCTGCGGCATCGATCCCGACGAGTACCAGGGTTTTGCCTGGGGCATGGGCATCGACCGCATCGCGATGCTGAAATACGGCATGAGCGACCTGCGCCAGCTGTTCGAGGGCGATGTCCGCTGGCTGTCGCACTACGGCTTCAAGCCGCTGGAGGTGCCGACCTTGGCCGGAGGGCTGAGCTCGTGATGAGCCTCGCCCTCTCTCAGCAAACGCTCGAACTCCCTCTCCCGCTTGCGGGGGAGGGCTGGGGTGGGGGTCTCTCCGCGCAGGAGGTGTCGATGGACGACGAGAAGCCCATCTGGACAGTCTCGCCGAAGCTTCGAACGAATGCGCGCGCCCTCCGCCAAAACTCGACGGATGCCGAGAGAATATTATGGTCCGAGCTGCGCGGCCATCGCCTGCTCGGCGCGGGCTTTCGCCGTCAGGTCCCGATCGACCGCTACATCGTCGACTTCGTCTGCCACACCGCACGTCTCGTCATCGAGCTCGATGGCGGACAGCACTTCTCAACTGAAGGCGAACAGCGCGACGCTTCACGCTCAGCTGCGATCGAAGCCAAAGGATTTCACATCCTGCGCTTTGCCAATAACGACGTCCTGGCCAATCGCGCCGGCGTTCTTGAAACCATTGCCGCTGCCATTGCGGCGAGAGCCCCCACCCTGACCCTCCCCCGCAAGCGGGGGAGGGAACGGGACTGAATCAGCGGAAAGAGCCATGAAATTCACGCTGTCCTGGCTGAAGGACCATCTCGACACCGACGAGTCGGTCGAGACGCTCGCCAACAAGCTCACGATGATCGGCCTCGAGGTCGAGCATCTCGAGGACAAGGCGAAGCTGCTCGCGCCGTACAAAATCGCGCGCGTCGTCTCCGCCGAGCAGCACCCGAACGCCGACCGGCTGCGCGTCTGCATGGTTGACACCGGCGACGGTGGCGCGCCGGTGCAGGTGGTGTGCGGCGCGCCGAATGCGCGTGCGGGACTGGTGTCGGTGTTCTCGCCGCCGGGCACCTACATCCCCGGCAAGAACATCACGCTGTCGGTCGGCACGATCCGCGGCGTCGAGAGCCGCGGCATGCTGTGCTCGGCGGCCGAGCTGCAGATCTCCGACGATCACGACGGCATCATGGAGCTGCCGGCGGATGCGCCGATCGGCACCCCCTACGCCGAATGGGCCGGGCTCGGCGATCCCCAATTCGAGATCAACCTGACGCCGAACCGCCAGGACTGCACCGGCGTGCACGGCATCGCCCGCGACCTCGCCGCCGCCGACATGGGCAAGCTGAAAGATCCCGGCATCAAGCCGATCAGAGGCGAATTCCCTTGCCCCGTGAAGGTCAAGGTCGAAGACGAGAAGCTATGTCCCGGCTTCGCGCTGCGACTCGTGCGCGGCGTCAAGAACGGCCCGTCGCCGAAGTGGCTGCAGCAGCGCCTCACATCGATCGGCCTACGCCCGATCAACGCGCTGGTCGACATCACCAACTACATGACCTTCGACCGCGCGCGTCCGCTGCACGTGTTCGACGCCAAGAAGGTGAAGGGCAATCTGGTCGTCCGCCGCGCGCGTGACGGCGAGACCCTGCTCGCGCTCGACGGCCGTACCTACACGCTCGACCATTCGATGTGCGTCATCGCCGACGATTCCGGCGTCGAATCGCTCGCCGGCATCATGGGCGGCGAGGCTTCGGGCTGCGATGAAGGCACCACCGACGTGCTGATCGAATCGGCGCTGTGGAACGAGATCAACATCGCCCAGACCGGCCGCAAGCTCGGCATCAATTCCGACGCGCGCTACCGTTTCGAGCGCGGCGTCGATCCGGCCTTCATGGTGCCGGGCCTGGAGATGGCGACCAAGCTCGTGCTCGACCTGTGCGGCGGCACGCCATCGGAGACTGTCGTCGTCGGCAATCCGTTCGGCGATGACCGCATCGTCGACTTCCCGTTGACCGAGGTGAAGCGGCTGGCGGGCATCGAGGTGCCGCTGACCGAGATGCGGCGGATCCTGACGCATCTCGGCTTCGTGGTCGCCGGCAACGGCCCCGTCGTGAAGGTCGCGGTGCCGTCCTGGCGCAGCGACGTGCACGGCAAGGCCGATATCGTCGAGGAAGTCGTGCGCATCGTCGGCGTCGACAAGGTGCCGATGACGCCGTTCGAGCGCGGCGACGCCCCGCGCAAGCCGGTGCTGACGCCGCTGCAATTGCGCACGCGGCGCGCCAAGCGCGCGCTGGCGGCGCGCGGCATGGTCGAGGCCGTGACCTGGTCGTTCATCTCCAAGGCGGCGGCCGAGCTGTTCGGCGGCGGCAAGGCCGAGCTCGCGCTTGCGAACCCGATTGCCGCCGATCTCTCCGACATGCGGCCGAGCCTGCTGCCGGGACTGATCGCAACCGTGCAGGCCAACGCCGATCGTGGCTTCGGCGATGCCGCGATCTTCGAGGTCGGGCAGATCTTCAAGGGCGATGGCCCCGCGGACCAGCTCATGGCGGCAAGCGGCATCCGCCGTGGCGTCGCGTCGGCGAAGGGTCTCGGCCGACATTGGACGGGATCGCAGGCGGCGAGCGCTTACGACGCGAAGGCCGATGCACTCGCCGTGCTGGCGGCGGCCGGCGCGCCGATGGCGTCGCTGCAGATCGTCGCCGGCGGCCCCACCTGGATGCATCCGGGACGCTCCGGCACGATCCAGATGGGACCGCAGAACGTGCTCGGCCATTTCGGCGAGCTGCATCCGCGCACGCTGGAGGCGCTGAAAGCCGACGGGCCGCTCGTCGCCTTCGAGGTGATCCTGGATCGCATTCCGGCCGCCAAGGCGAAGCCGACGCGCGCCAAGCCGGTGCTGGAGCTGTCCGCATTCCAGCCCGTGTCGCGCGACTTCGCCTTCATCGTCGACCGCAAGGTCAAGGCCGGCGACATCGTCCGCGCCGCGCAGGGCGTCGACAAGAAGCTGATCACCGATGTCACCGTGTTCGACGTCTACGAGGGCAAGGGCATCGAGGACGGCAAGAAGTCGATCGCGATCGCCGTGACCCTGCAGCCACGCGACAAGACCATGACCGACGAGGAGATCGACGCCGTCGCGGCAAAGATCACCGCAGACGTCGGCAAGAAGACCGGCGGCACGTTGCGCGGATGAGCCTCTCCGGGCTCATCCCTGCCGATCTCAGCCTGTTCGCGACGATCGCGCTGGCGATCGTCGCCTTCATTGCCGCAACCGCGCGCGGCTTCTCCGGCTTCGGCGCAGCGCTGATCTTCATGCCGCTCGCGAGCAGCTTTGCGACGCCCCGTCTGGTCGCGCCGCTGCTGCTGGTGATCGATTTCGTCTCGATGGCCCCGATGGTGGCGCCGGCCTGGCGCGAGGCCGACCGCAAGTCCACGGCGGTGATCGTCGCGGGTGCGTTGGTCGGCGTGCCCGTGGGCACCTATTTCCTCAGCCGGCTCGACCCGGTCACCGTCCGCTGGATCATCACGGGCTTCGTGATCGGGCTGCTTGCGCTGCTGCTGTCCGGCTGGCGCTATCGCGGCAGGGAGTACACCGCGCTGTCGGTCGCCGTCGGCTGCATCTCCGGATTCTGCAGCGGACTGGCGCAGACCGGGGGCCCGCCGATCGTCGGCTACTGGCTGGGACGCCCGATCCCGCCAAAGATCGCACGGGCGAACATCGTGCTGTTTTTCGGCGCATCGGACTTCTTCGCGATGGTGAGCTACGCAATGAGCGGGCTGATCACCTGGGATTCGCTGAAGCTTTCGCTGCTGATCGGGCCGGTCTACGCGCTCGGCGTCGCGTTCGGCGCGTCGCTGTTCGGCCGCGCCAGCGAGCAGGTGTTCCGCGCCATCTGCTATGCGCTGATCGCAATCGCCGTGATCGCCGGCCTGCCGGCCCTCGACGGCGTGCTCGGGCGGGGTTAGCCTTCCTGCAACGAAGCAGACAGGGAGGCCGCCGTGATCCATCGGCGAACAATGCTCAAGCTTGCGCTGGGAGCGGCCGGCGCCATCGCGGCGCCCGCGGCGTTCGCGCAAGGCACGAAGACCGGCACGCGGATGGTCTTCCTCGGCACCAAGGGCGGCCCGCGCGTCGGCGTCGGCGCTTCGAATCCGGCCAATCTCGTCGTCGTCAACGGCACGCCGTTCGTGATCGATTGCGGCACGGGCGTCAGCCGTCAGCTCGTCAATGCGGGCGTTCCGATCCCTTCGGTCAAGTACATCCTGATCAGCCATCACCATTCCGATCACAATCTCGAATACGGCAATCTGTTCTACAACGCCTGGGCCGCAGGATTGTCGACGCCGATCCAGTCGTTCGGACCGAAGGGCCTGGAGGCGATGACCAGGAGCTTCTGGGAAACCAACAAGTTCGACGTCGACACCCGCATCGCGGACGAAGGCCGGCCAGATCCGCGGCCACTCCTGGTCGCGAAGGATATCGACGCGGACGGCGTCGTGCTGAAGACGGCGGACGTGACGGTGACCGCGTTCCGCACGCCACATCCGCCGATCACCGACAACTTCGCGTACAAGTTCGAGACGCCCGACGGCACGATCGTGTTCTCGAGCGACACGGCCTATAACCCGAAGCTTGCAGAGTTTGCCAAGGGCGCCGACGTGCTCGTGCATGAATGCCTCTATGTGCCCGCGGTGGATCGGCTGGTCGCCAAGACGAAGAACGGCTCGACGCTGAAGAAGCACCTGCTCGACAGTCACACGACCACGGAAGACGTCGGACGCATCGCCGCGGCTGCAGGCGTGAAGGTGCTGGTGCTCAGCCACTTCGTGCCCGGTGATGATCCCGAAGTGACGGACGAGGACTGGACGCGGGACGTGAAGAAGAACTACACGGGCCGCATCGTGGTCGCGAAAGACCTGATGGAATTGAAGCTGCCGGTGTAGCCAAGGCTGGGCGTGCTTCAATCGGCAGCTCGCCTGCATCAGCCGTAGGGTGGGCAAAGGCGCAGCCGTGCCATTTCAACGCTTGAGATCGCAGTTGCGCCGTGCCCACCCTCTTGCTGATGAGCTTGCGGATCGACCGTCAATCCTCCGGCGATGCCGAGCGCACCTTGCCGCGACGGCGCGGTCGTTGCCGCTCACTGCTCGGCTCCGGCTCAGCGTCCTTGATCGCGCCGATCCTGCGCAGCGCGGCTTCCGCGGCGCGCTCGCCGGAGTCCCAGGCGCCGTCGACCGTGCCCCACAGCGTTTCGTGCGTGGCCTCTCCCGCAAGAAACAGCGGACCCAAGGGCTCGCCCAATATTTTGCGGGCGCCCTGGCTGCCGGGCGTGGCCGCCGACATCGCGCCGAGCACGCCCGGCGCCAGGTTCCAGCGCGTCGCTGCGGACGACTTCACCGCTGCGGCGGCCTCACTTCCAAACAGCTTGCCGATCCACTCCCTGGCGAAGTCGACCATCGCCGCCTCGCCCTGCGCTGATAGTTCGCGGCCGAAGGCGCCGGCAACATCGACGGTACAAAGCGACGATCCGCCGATATTGGCAAGCAGCAGACCTGTGCGACTGGAATTGCTCTGCTCGATGATGACCTCGTCCCGCGACAGGCCGAGCGGATTGCCCGCCAGCATCAGCGCGATGTGATCATAGCTGCCGAGGCTGAGCTTCGCGGCGGCGTCGAGCTGCCGCTTGGGCAGCTCGGGCGCGAACTTGATGGCGCCTGATGTCAGCACGTTGGTCGACACCGTGAGGATGACGGCGCGCGCCGCGATTCGCCCCGCCGGCGTTTCCACCGCGACGTCGCGGTTGGCCCACACGACGCGCGTTGCTGGAGTCGACAGCGACAACGGCAACGATTCGCCGAGCCTGGCGATGAACGTGCCCAGCCCCTGGCGGCAGGCCAGCGGCGCGCTGCGGTCCTGCGCACGCGCCTTGTCCATCGCGGAGAGATCGGCGAGATCCTTCCCGGTCGCGCTGGCGCCGAGCACGAATGCGGTGGTGCTGGTCCAGTCGCCCAGATCTTTCGGCAGCGCCGCGGCGCAGGAGGTATCGAGCTTGCCGCGCGCCGCCTCGTCGATGGCGCGATTGGCGCGCACCAGCCCCGCCAGGAACTGCTCGGTCTCGCCGGGCCGCGCGTTGCGCCGGCCGACGCGGATCTTCTGCCCGACGGGAGCCGCGACGAGATCGAGTCCGAGACCGCGCGCGAGCCTGCTGATGGGATTGCCGTCGGCGTTGAGCAGCCAGCGGGCGCCGCGATCGAACGGCACGCCGAAGGTGGCTGCATCCGTGCGGCAACGGCCGCCGAGCTGTGGCGCGGCCTCCAGCACCACGACCTTGCGATTGGCCGCGACGATGCGGCGGGCCGCGGCGATTCCCGCCGCACCCGCCCCGATCACGACAATGTCAGCCTCTCGTGGAACAGCCGCCTGCGCGGCGCGGCCGGCGATGGGCAGCACGGCCAGCGCCGCGGAAGCGGAGAGGAAGCCGCGGCGCGTGACATTCATGACATGGTTTCCGAAAGCTTTGAACCAAACGAATATCCGCCGAATTTGCCGCATCTGCCGCGCTGCGGCAACCGGGATGGTAAACGTGATACCGTGCAGAACGCGTCCACTATGAACCAAATTGCAACCGCAATCGACCATCATGGAAGAAGGGAAAAAACCGGCGACCGGCCAAGGTCGCCCGGGGAGCGTTATGGGTATCGTGCTTGATCAGATCGGCAAGCTGATTGCCGCCTATCTCCAGAAGGAGATCCCCGGCTATGAGCCGTTCACGCCGAGCGATCCGGACTATCTGCGCAAGGACGTCCAGCCCGGCGACGTGCTGCTCGTCGAGGGCAACAGCCGCATCTCCGGCATCATCAAATACCTCACGCAGTCGACCTGGTCGCACGCCGCGCTCTATGTCGGACCGATCGACGGCGCCGTCGAGCCCGACGGCGAGCCGCACGTGCTGGTCGAGGCCTATGTCGGCGACGGCGTGATCTCGGCGCCGCTGTCGAAATATTTCGCCTATCACACCCGTGTGTGCCGTCCGGTCGGCCTGACCTATGAGGACCGGCACACGGTGTGCCGCTACGCCATCAATCGCATCGGCTTCGGCTACGACACCAAGAACATCATCGACCTGATGCGCTATCTGATCCCGATGCCGATTCCGCAACGCTGGCGGCGGCGCATGATCGCGCTGGGCTCGGGTGATCCGACCAAGATGATCTGCTCGGCGCTGATCGCGCAGGCCTTCGATGCGGTGCGCTACCCGATCCTGCCCAAGATCACGCGGGCGCCATCGCGGCGCGCCAAGCGCGAGATCCTGCACATCCGTGATTCCTCGCTCTACATGCCGCGCGACTTCGACATCTCGCCCTATTTCGAGATCGTCAAGCCGACCATCGTCAATGGATTCGACTACACGACCCTGCATTGGGCCGACAAGCAGAAGCCGCTCGCGGAGGTAGCGGGCGAGTTCGCCGTGTTTCCAGGAGCCATCACAGCGCCGCCGCTCGTTCCTGAGACGGCTGACGAAGAGGCGACGCAGCAGGCTGCGGCTGAGGAAATAGTTGCGAAGCTCGGCGAACGGCTCGTGGTCAACGAGCATTTTCTCGTCGCCGAGCCGGTACGAAACGTCGCGCCACGTCCGACCGCACGCCGCCGCAACAAGGTGGCGGTCTGAGCTGGGCTGACCTCAGCGATCCGACCGGCCGATCACATCCATCAACTCCGCGATCTTCTGCCGTTGATCGGCCTTGTCGCCGGATGCGATGGCATGCTCGACGCAATGCGCGACGTGGTCGCGCAGAATCTCCTCCTCGACCCGGCGCAACGCCGCCCGCACAGCGGAGATCTGGGTGACGATGTCGATGCAGTAGCGGTTGTCCTCGACCATTTTCGACAGGCCCCTGACCTGCCCTTCGATCCGACTCAAACGTTTCTGACAGGATGTCTTGATGTCCTCGCGCATGGAGCCTATATACCCCTGCAGGGTATAGGTTTCAAGAGGCTGAGCGATGTCGGAAACCAGACACGAGCATGGCGTCGCGGCGGGCGGCGAGGGCGGATGCGGCTGTGGATCGCGCGCGCGCGCGGTGGAAACCGGACACGAACAGGCATCCGCGGACAGTTGTTGCAGCGATCGTGCCGGCGCGGCGCCTGCCAGCGCTTCGGGCGGCGGCTCGGACCACGCCGCGCCTGAACCAGCGAAGGCAACGGATCCGGTCTGCGGCATGTCGGTCGATCCCGTGACCTCGAAGCATCGCTTCGAGCATCAGGGACAGACCTTCCATTTCTGCTCCGCCGGCTGCCGCGCCAAGTTCGCCGCCGATCCGGCCAAGTATCTCGCAGCCGCCGTTTCACCGGCAGCCACGGGGTCGTGCTGCGGCGGCCACGATCATCACGCGCATCAGCATGGCGAGACGGCAAAGGTCATCGATCCCGTCTGCGGCATGAGTGTCGATCCCGCGACCTCGAAGCATCGCTTTGAACACGCGGGTCACACCTTCCATTTCTGCTCGGCCGGCTGCCGTACCAAGTTCGCGGCCGAGCCGGACAAATATCTCGGCGAACGCGGGCCGCCGCCGGAGATGCCGGCGGGCACGATCTACACCTGCCCGATGCATCCCGAGATACGTCAGGAAGGCCCAGGCACCTGCCCGATCTGCGGCATGGCGCTCGAGCCCGACGTCATCAGCCTCGACGATGCGCCCAATCCCGAGCTCGCCGACATGAGCAGGCGGTTCTGGATCGGCGCTGTGCTGTCGGCACCCGTTGTCGTGCTCGAGATGGGCGGACATCTCGTCGGCGGCCACGGCCTGATCGATCCCGTGCTGTCGAACTGGATCCAGTTCGCGCTGGCGACGCCGGTGGTGCTGTGGGCCGGCTGGCCGTTCTTCGTACGCGGCTGGCAGTCGGTCCAGACCCGCAATCTCAACATGTTCACCTTGATCGCAATGGGCACGGGCGTCGCCTATGTCTACAGCGTGATCGCGACCGTCGCGCCGCAGGCGTTTCCGCCGGCGTTCCGCGGCCATGGCGGCGCGGTGGCGGTGTATTTCGAGGCGGCCTCGGTCATCACCGTCCTCGTCCTGCTCGGCCAGGTGCTGGAGCTGCGCGCGCGCGAGGCAACGTCGGGAGCGATCAAGGCGCTGTTGCAGCTCGCGCCCAAAACAGCGCGCCGCCTCGACACCGACGGCAACGATCATGAGGTGGAGATCGCCGAGCTCGCGGTCGGCGATCGCCTGCGTGTGCGCCCGGGCGAGAAGGTGCCGGTCGACGGCATCATTCTCGAAGGCCGCTCGTCGCTCGACGAATCGCTTGTCACCGGCGAGTCGATGCCGGTGACCAAGGACGAGGGCGAGCGCGTCATCGCCGGCACCTTGAACCAGACCGGCAGCTTCGTGATGCGCGCCGACAAGGTCGGCCGCGAGACCCTGCTGTCGCAGATCGTGCAGATGGTCGCCGATGCGCAGCGCTCGCGCGCGCCGATCCAGCGCCTCGCCGATCAGGTCGCGGGCTGGTTCGTGCCGATGGTGATCGCTGCTGCCATTGCCGCCTTCGTCGCGTGGTACGCGTTCGGTCCCGAGCCGCGCTTCGCCTTCGGCCTCGTCGCCGCGGTGAGCGTGCTGATCATCGCCTGTCCCTGCGCGCTCGGTCTTGCGACGCCGATGTCGATCATGGTCGGGGTCGGCCGCGGCGCCCAGGCCGGCGTGCTGATCAAGAGCGCCGAGGCGCTGGAGCGGATGGAGAAGGTCGATACGCTGGTCGTCGACAAGACCGGCACCCTGACCGAGGGCAAGCCGAGGGTGACCAGCATCGTCACCGCTCAGGGCTTCGACGAGGCCGACGCGCTGCGGCTGGCCGCCAGCGTCGAGCGCGCCAGCGAGCATCCGCTGGCCGAGGCCATCGTCCGGCATGCCGCGGAGCGCAACATCAAGCTCGCCGACGTCAAGAACTTCGACGCGCCGACCGGCAAGGGCGCGCGCGGCGAGGTCGACGGCAAGGCCATCGTACTCGGCAATGCGACCTATCTCGCCTCGCTCGGCATCATCACTGATACGCTCGGCGTCGAGAGCAAGCGGCTGCGCGAAGAGGGCGCCACCGTGATCACGATGGCCGTCGACGGCAAGCCGTCTGCGCTGTTTGCGGTCGCCGATCCGGTCAAGGCGTCGACGCCGGAGGCGCTGAAGGCACTCGCGGCCGACGGCATCAAGGTGATCATGCTGACCGGCGACAACCGCACCACGGCCACCGCGGTCGCGCGCAGGATCGGCATCACCGAGGTCGAGGCCGAGGTGCTGCCCGAGCAGAAGAGCGCCGTGGTCGCGCGTCTGCGCGCCAGCGGCAAGATCGTCGCGATGGCCGGCGACGGCGTCAACGATGCGCCGGCGCTCGCCGCGGCCGACGTCGGCATCGCCATGGGCACCGGCACCGACGTTGCGATGGAGAGCGCCGGCATCACGCTGCTGCAGGGCGACCTCGGCGGTATCACGCGGGCGCGAAAACTGTCGGCGGCGACGATGCGCAACATCCGCCAGAACCTGTTCTTCGCGTTCATCTACAACGCCGCCGGCATCCCGATCGCCGCCGGCGTCCTCTATCCCCTGTTCGGCATCCTGCTGTCGCCGATCATCGCAGCGGCGGCGATGTCGCTGTCGTCGGTGAGCGTGGTCGGCAACGCGCTACGGCTGCGGGCGACCGATCTTTGATACGATGCCGGCGGACTTGCCGAAGCCCGCCGGCATGTCTACCTCTGCCGCGGGCTTTGCAGCGAGGGACCCCGCCATGATCGACGCCGCCATCAAGGCGATTTCGCAGATTCTGTCGCCGCCGATGCGCTCGATCCTGTGGCGCTCGATCGGGCTGGCGCTGGTGCTGGTCACGGTGCTCGCGATCGGGCTGCAGCGGCTCCTGACCTGGCTCGCGACTGCCGGCGAGGGCTGGGCGGAGGCCATGCTCGGGCCGAACTCGCACGGCACGCTGGAGGTGCTGACCTGGATCATCTCGATCGCCGCCGGCTTCGGCGTCGTGTTCGGCGGCATCATGCTGATGCCGGCAATCACCTCGGTGATCGCGAGCCTGTTCGTCGACGACGTCGCCGACCTCGTCGAGCGCGAGCATTATCCGGCCGAGCGCCCCGGCGCCGCTTTGCCGTTCGGCGTCGCCATCATCGAGGGCCTCAAGGCCGCCGGCCTCACCATCCTGGTCTATCTGGTCGCCCTGCCCTTCGTGTTCCTCGCCGGCGCCGGCTTCGTGATCTTCTTCCTCGCCACGGCCTGGCTACTCGGCCGCGAATATTTCGAGCTCGCCGCGATGCGCTTCCGGCCGCCGGCGGAGGCCAAGGCGATGCGGCGCGACAATGCGATCACGGTGTTCACCGCGGGGCTGATCATCGCGGCCTTCGTCACCATCCCGATCGTGAACCTGGCGACGCCGCTGTTCGGCATGGCCTTCATGGTCCACCTGCACAAGCGCCTATCCGGACCGCGGCCCGAGCTGATCGAGCCGTCGCCGGAGCGCCGGCTGCGCAGCCTCTAGCGCCATCATCCGCGGCGACAGGCTCGTCGCCTTGCTGCGGGCGAAGGGGATCAGCAGGAAGCCGAGCAGCGCGACACCAGCGAGCAGCGACCAGGCCTCGTTGACGCACAGCGCCAGCGAGGCCTTCTCCACCAGCGGCCGGACATAGGCGATCGCCTGCTCCTCCGAGATGCCGCGCGGCCGGTTGCGCAGCAGCTCCGGCGCGAGCCCGATTGCCTTGGCCGCCGCGGTATCGCCGGCCAGCAGGCGGTCGCGAAACGCCTGGGCATGCATGGCGACGCGGCCATAGATGATGGTGTCGATCAGCGCGATGCCGATGGCGCCGCCGAGATTACGCATCAGGTTGAACAGCCCGCTGGCGTCGGCGACCTCGGCCTGTGGCAGGTCGCCGAGCGCGATCCGCGTCGGCGGCAGCAGGCAGAACATGATGCCGACGCCGCGCACCACCTGCGGCCAGAACATCTCCTGATAGTCGGCGGTCGGCGGCTGGAACGCGCTGGCGGCGAGCCCCGCGCCGAACAGCACGAAACCGAACGCCGTCAGGAGACGCGCGTCGACCTTGCCGTCCAGCGCCGTCACCAGCGGAGCAGCGATCAGTTGCGCCACGCCGGTGACCAGCATGATCTTGCCGATCTCGAACGCATCGTGGCCGCGCACGAAGGCGAGGAACACCGGCATCAGATACACCGAGCCGAACAGCCCGATGCCCAGACAGAAGCTCGACAGGCAGCCGAGCGTGAACGACCGGCGCTGAAAGCTGCCGAGCCGCAGGATCGGCTGCGGTGAGGTCAGCAGGCGCTGGACGAGCAAGGTGAGGCACGACGCGCTCAGTACCAGGAACGCGATGCAGTTCGACGACAGCCAGCCGCCCTTCGGCGCCTCCTTCAGCCCGAGCTCGAGGCTGGCCAGGGACACTGCGAGCAGCAGCAGCGCAAACAGGTCGAGCTTGTCGAGCTCCGCGAGGTCCATGCGCTGCTTCGGCAGCAGGCCGGGCGTCGCCAGCGCGGCGACGAGGCCGGGCGCGATGTTAATCAGGAAGAGCCAGGGCCACGACCAGGTGTTGGTGATGAAGCCGCCGACGACCGGGCCGATGGTCGGCGCGAGCACCGCGACCACGCCGCCGATCGTCGTCGCGACCGCGTGCAGGCGCGGTGGAAACAGCAGGAACACGGCGGAGAACACCACGGGAATCAAGAGACCACCGAAGAAGCCCTGCAGCACGCGGAACGCCAGCAGCGTGTGAAAATCGCCGCTGAACGCGCAACCGAGCGAGGCGGCGGTGAAGATGCCGACGGCGCCGACGAACAGCCAGCGCAACGTGAACACCCGCGTGAGCAACCCGGTCAGCGGAATGGCGATGATCTCGGCGATCAGATACGCCGTCTGGATCCAGCTCATCGCCTCCGGCGTGATGCCGAGCGCCTCCTGGATGGTCGGCAGCGACGTCGCCACCACCTGGATGTCCAGGATCGCCATGAACATGCCGACGCACATCAGGATGAAGCCGAGCCAGGTGGCGAGGCTCGGACGATCCTGCGGCGCGGCCGATGCGCTCATGCGGTCTGGCCGCCGCCGATGCCGGTGAGTGCTTCCGATTCGGCGCGGATGCGGATGAACAGCACCGCCGCATTCAGGCCGGAGAAGATCAGGGCGATCAGCGGCAGATGCAGCGCCAGCGGCAGCAGCGCGATCTCGGCTGCGACCACCAGATAGTTCGGATGCGAGATGTAACGATAGGGACCATCGGTGACGAGGGGCGCCCCCGGCAGGATGATGATGCGCGTCGTCCAGCGCGGACCGAGCGTCGCCAGCACCCACCAGCGCAGCCCCTGCAGCAGCACGAAGCCGCTCAAGAGCCACGGGTCGACCTCCTGGTCGGCGCCGAGCAGCCACAGCGATACCAGCCAGGCCGCATGCATCGAGATCATCAGCGGATAATGATCCGCCCCGACCTCGACCGCGCCCATGGCGCGCAGGCGCTTGGTGTTGTGGCGGGCGAGCACGAGCTCGCCGAGCCGCTGCATGGTGACGAGGGCGAGGACGAAGGCGGCGAAGGTCATGCGGCGTGCCTCAATGAAACGCAGCTTGCGGTGAACCCAGGTCCGAGCGCAGTGAGCACCGAGCGCGGCGGCAAGCCCTGGGCGCGGGCGCATTCCAGCACGAACAGCACCGTCGGCGCGGACATGTTGCCGTAGTCGGCGATGATCTCGCGCTCATGATCCAGCGTGCCCTGATCCAGCGACAGCGCGCGCTCCAGCGCCGTGATCACCTTGGCGCCGCCGGGATGGCAGACGAAGCGGTCGACGTCGGCAGGCGCGAGCTTCATCCGGTCCAGGATCTCGTTGACCGCGGGGCCCATGTTCTCGGTGACGAAGTCCGGAATGGTGCGCTGGAAGATCACGCCAAAACCTTCGGGATCGACGCTCCAGCCCATGATGTCGAGCGTATCGGGCCACAGCTTCTCGCCGGTCGCCTCGACGCGGATAGCGCCGCCATCGCCGGCGCGCAGGATCGCGGCCGCCGCGCCATCGCCGAACAGGCTCAGCGCGACGATGTTGGCCTTCGTCAACTCATCATGGCGGACAGCCAGTGTGCACAGTTCGAAGGTCACCAGCAGCACGTTGGTGCCGGGCCGGGCCTGCGCCAGGCGCGCGGCGATCGACAGGCCCGAGACCCCGCCGGCGCAGCCAAGCCCGAACACCGGCACGCGCGACACGTCCGCGCGAAAACCCAGGCGGCCGGCGACGCGCGCTTCCAAGGTCGGCGTCGCGATCCCCGTCGAGCTCACGGTGACGATGGTGTCGATGTCGGCGGCGTTGAGATCGGCCTGCGCAAGCGCCTTGTTCGCCGCGTCGACGAACAGCGCCTCGGCGCCTTCGAGATAGGCTTCGGTGCGCTCCGGCCAGCCGCGCCGCTCCATGTACCATTCGATCGGCTTGACGCCGTAGCGCTGGCGGATGCCGGTGTTGGCGAACAGGCTCGCCATCGTGTCGAACTGCGGGAAGCGCGGCGCCAGCACCACGCGTGCGGCCTCCATCACTTCGTTCTGGCGAAACTGATGCGGTGGCACCGAGGTCGCGAGCGACACGAGTGCGGCAGTGTTGTCCATGCGGCTGATCCTTCAACGTCCCGGCGCAGAAAGGTCCGAGAACGCGGGAATCGTCACGCGCCACTCACATCGCCCCGGATTACGGGTGTCATCTTATGTCCAATGCGGGCGGCGATGTGGCCCGGCCATGGTGAGACGGCGTCGCGCCGTGACACAATAGTGACTGTCAAACGCGTTCTCAGGCGAAACCGTTCGTCACGCACAACGTATCAGGCGGTCTTCTCCGGCCAGCGGCAGAGGTCCTTGATCAGGCACAGCTCGCAGCGCGGCTTGCGCGCCAGGCACGTGTAGCGGCCGTGCAGGATCAGCCAGTGATGGGCATGCAGCATGAACTCGGCCGGGATCGCCTTCTCCAGCCCGAGCTCGACCTCCAGCGGCGTCTTGCCGGGTGCTAAGCCGGTGCGGTTGCCGACGCGGAACACATGGGTGTCGACCGCCATCGTGTGCTCGCCGAACGCCATGTTGAGCACGACGTTCGCGGTCTTGCGGCCGGCACCGGGCAGCGACTCGAGCTCGGCGCGCGTACGCGGCACCTCGCCGCCGAACTCGCTGATCAGCTTTTGCGACAGCGCGATCACGTTCCTGGCCTTGGTGCGGTAGAGGCCGACGGTCTTGATGTAGTCGCGGAGTTTGTCCTCGCCGAGCGCGATCATCTTCTGCGGCGTGTCGGCGACGGCGAACAGCGGCCGCGTCGCCTTGTTGACGCCGGCGTCGGTCGCCTGCGCCGACAGCACCACGGCGACCAGCAGGGTGTAGGGGTTGAGGTGCTCGAGCTCGCCCTTCGGCTCCGGATTGGCCTGTGCGAAGCGGCTGAAGGCCTCGCGGATCTCGGCCGGGGTCCAGGGCCTGGCCGCCTTCGACGCTGTCTTGACCGGCCGGGCAGGGCTCTTCGGCTTGGCCGTCGGAGCCTTCTTGGCGGCCCGTTTCGAGGCGGCCTTGGGGGCTGACTTGGGCCCGGCCTTGGGAGCGGCCTTCTTCAAGGGGCTGCGAACCGGCGCCGGTTTGGCGCGTTGGGGGCGGGTGATTTTGGCCATGATCCGGGTATACTGAGGCCCCATGACGCCAGGCAATGCTTTTGCGTATCAGGAGACCGGCACCGACGCCGCTGATCCCGAGCTGTTCGCGGCCCGGCTGACGCCGCATCGCTCGCTCAACCGCACCGGCTTTCTGGTGCTGATGGTCGTGGTCTGCGCCATCAGCTTCATCGGCGGCATCGCCTCGCTCTTGATGGGCGCCTGGCCGGTGCTCGGCTTCTTCGGCCTGGATGCGCTCGCGATCTACTGGGCCTTCAAGGTCAACTTCCGCCGCGCCAACGCCTATGAGGACATCTCGATCACCCTGACCGAGCTGCGCCTGCGCCGCGTCAGCCACAAGGGCCACGTCATGGAATGGCGCTTCAACCCGCTCTGGGTGCGGCTCGACCAGGAGACCCACGAGGAGTTCGGTATCGAGCGCCTCTACCTGGTGGCGCGCGGCCAGCGCGTCGCCATCGCGAGCTTTTTGGGCCCGGAGGAGAAAGCCAGTTTTGCGAAGGCCCTCACGGCCGGGCTGCAGGCCGCGAAGCGCGGGCCGGTGTACAACCCGCTGTAGCGCGTCCAAGGGCACTGACTGCGGGCAGCTCTACCCAGGCGAAAGCGCCGCTAACACCCTCCGGCGTCGTTCCGGGGCGCGCGCAGCGCGAGCCCGGAACCCATACCCACAGGACCTTGTGTGGGGCACGCGGGTAGTGGGCATCTCGCCTCACACGTCTTCTCGTGGTTATGGATTCCGGGCTCATCGCTGCGCGATGCCCCGGAATGACGGAGCAAGCCGGGAAACTCCTGTTTCAAGCCGAAGCCGATCGCAACGCCCCTAGCCTCCCGATCGGAAATCGGGTGGAGTCCGCGCCCCGGCCGCCCTACATCCGGATCATGATGACCCTCGCCATTCACGATTCCGCCCTGGCCAAGCCGGGCCCGCAACAATCGGCCGCGCTGCGCGACTACGATGCGGTGCGCCGCGCGATCGCGTTCATCTCCGAGCACTGGCGCCGGCAGCCGACCATCGAGGACATGGCCGACGCCGCCAGCCTCACGCCCGACGAGTTGCACCATCTGTTCCGGCGCTGGGCCGGGCTGACGCCGAAGGCGTTCATGCAGGCACTGACGCTCGATCACGCCAAGGGCCTGCTGAAGAGCTCAGCCAGCGTGCTCGACGCCGCGCTCGACTCGGGGCTTTCAGGCCCCGGCCGGCTGCACGATCTGTTCGTCACCCATGAAGCGATGTCGCCCGGCGAATGGAAGACCGGCGGCGCCGGCACCACGCTTCGTTACGGCTTCCACCCCTGCCCGTTCGGCATCGCGCTGGTGATGGCCACCCCGCGTGGCCTCGCCGGCCTCGCCTTCGCCGACCCCGGCGAGGAGGCTGGCGCGCTCGCCGACATGAAGAGCCGCTGGCCCCGCGCCACCTATATCGAAGACGTCCCCGGCACCGCCGGCCTCGCCCAGCGCATCTTCGACAAGACCCTGTGGCGGCCCGACCAGCCCTTGCGCGTCGTCCTGATCGGCACCGACTTCGAGGTCCGCGTCTGGGAGACCCTGCTCAAGATCCCCATGGGCCGCGCCGTCTGCTACTCGGACATCGCGACCCGGCTGGAGTCGCCGAAAGCCTCGCGCGCGGTGGGCGCGGCGGTCGGCAAGAACCCGATCTCGTTCGTCGTGCCCTGCCATCGCGCGCTCGGCAAGACCGGCGCGCTGACGGGCTATCATTGGGGGCTCACGCGCAAGCAGGCGATGCTTGGGTGGGAAGCGGGGCAGGTGGGGATGGGGTAGAGCGGCGAGGCCGCTGCTACTCTCGCTGTCATCGTCCGCGAACGCTGACGATCCAGTAAGCACCGACGTCTCGAGTCTCGCGACCGTCACGGCGTGCTGGATGCCCCGCCTGCGCGGGGCATGACGACTGTAAAACTACGCAGCTTTTCATACGACACGAATTCCAGTCAGGCGCCACTCTCTCCGCCGTCATTCCGGGGCGTGCGCAACACGAGCCCGGAATCCATCGCATGGCAGATCGTGGCGGCTGCGCTGCGCGAACGTCGCCAACTTTCGATGATGCCGACGGCAGGCGCCGCGATCTCAGTCTCACCCTCCCCTGGAGGGGGAGGGTCGATCGCGCGCGAAGCGGGCGAGCGGGGTGGGGTGAGCCGCGGAAACCGGTGCAAGTGGAGAGATCATCCCACCCCGGCACACATGCGCTCCGCGCATCTGAGCCGACCCTCCCCTCCAGGGGAGGGTGACAGCGGGGCTCACCTCGGCTGCTCTCAATTCTCTGCCCTTGAGAACGGGCAGAGGGAGCGCAGCGTCGATACGGCGGGGGCTGGGCTTCAACTCATGGGGATGCGATCACCCATGAGAAGTGGAATCTTGCGACGGTCCTAGCCCGCCAGGTCCAGCTTGGACTCCACCGTCGAGTCCGCGTTCAGGCGATAGATGATCGGCACGCCAGTCGCCAGCTCGCGCTTCAGGATGCCTTCGGGCGTCAGCTTTTCCAGCACCATGATCAGGGCGCGCAGCGAGTTGCCGTGGGCGGCGACCAGGGTGCGCTGGCCGCGGAGGACGCCGGGAAGAATTTCTTGGACGTAGTAGGGCAGCGCGCGGGCGAGCGTGTCCTTGAGGCTCTCGCCGCCGGGCGGCGGGACGTCGTAGGAGCGGCGCCAGATGTGGACCTGCTCCTCGCCCCATCTGGCGCGGGCGTCGTCCTTGTTGAGGCCCGAGAGGTCACCATAGTCGCGCTCGTTGAGCGCGAGGTTCTTGGCTGTCGGCAGGCCGGTCTGGCCGAGCTCGGTCAGGATCAGGTCGAGCGTGTGCTGGGCGCGCGTCAGCACCGAGGTGAAGGCGACGTCGAAGACCAGTCCCTGCGCCTTCAGCTTGCGCCCGGCCTCCTTGGCCTCGGCCACGCCCTGCTCGGTCAGGTCCGGATCCTTCCAGCCGGTGAACAGGTTCTTCAGATTCCACTCGCTCTGGCCGTGGCGCACCAGCACCAGGAGACGTTCGCTCATCAGTTCGCTTCCATCGACGTTGAACTAGAAAAGGTCCTTGAGGCCGAGCACGTCGTCCATCGTGTAGTAGCCCGGCGGCTTGCCATGGGCCCACAGCGCCGCCTTCAGCGCGCCATGGGCGAAGATCATGCGGTCCTCGGCCTGGTGCGACAGCACCAGCCGCTCCGAGGGTCCGGCGAAGATGACGCTGTGATCGCCCGCCGCCGTGCCGCCGCGCAGCGAGGCGAAGCCGATGTCGCCGCTGCGGCGCTCGCCGGTGATGCCGTCGCGGCCGCGCGCGGAATGCTCGTCGAGCGCGATGCCGCGGCCCTCGGCGGCGGCCCGGCCGAGCATCAGCGCCGTGCCCGAGGGCGCGTCGACCTTGTGCTTGTGGTGCATCTCGAGGATCTCGATGTCGAAGCCGGCATCGAGCGACTTCGCCACCTGCTTGACCAGCGCCGCCAGCAGGTTGACGCCGAGGCTCATGTTGCCGGACTGCACGACGATGGCGCGCTTGGTGACGCTCCTGATGACGGCGTCGTCCGACGCGGACAGGCCGGTGGTGCCGACGACGTGGACGATGCCGCGCTGGGCGGCGATGGCGACATTGGCGATGGTCGCGGCCGGGACGGTGAAATCGAGGATGCCGTCGGCCTCGGCCGACATGCTCCAGAGGTCGCCCGACAGCTTGATGCCGTTGGCGGGCAGGCCGGCGAGGGCGCCGGAGTCCTTGCCGATCAGCTCCGAGCCGGGGGCTTCGAGCGCGCCCGCCAGCACGGCGCCGTCGGTCTCGGCGATCGCGCGCACCAGGGCGCGGCCCATGCGGCCGCCGGCTCCGGCAACGATCAAGCGCATCTTGGACATGTCAACTCCTCTGCCCCTTCAAGGGCTATAGCCGGGGCTGATAGCGGCGGCAACCGAGCGAGGCCACGTCGACGGTGGCCGGGGCGGGCGGCGATCAGGGCTGCGGGCCGTCATAGCCCTCGATGATCACCAGATCGCCTTGCGAATGCGGCGCGCGCATCGCCACCAGCCGCTGGTATTCAGGGGAATTGTAGCACGCCAGCGCGGTCGCGTAGTCCTTGAACTCGATCACGACGTTGCGCGAGCGCGAGGTGCCTTCCTTGGTCTCGTACTGGCCGCCGCGGACCAGGAATTTGGCGCCGTACTGGTGGAACACGGCGCCGTTCTGCGCGACGTAGTCCTTGTAGCCGTCCATGTTGTGCACGTCGATCCGCGCGATCCAATAGGCCTTGGGCATCCCTGTCGTCTCCTTGCTCTCTGGCGCGCTTGCTCAAGCTCGGTTGGTCTTGCCGACCAGCGCGACGGCGCTGGCGATGTCGGCGACGATGCTCTCGGCGGCCGCCGCCGGATCGGCGGCGCCGGTGACGGGACGGCCGACGACGAGGCGGTCGGCGCCGCCGGCGATCGCCAGCGCCGGGGTCATGATGCGCTTCTGGTCGCCAACGTCCGATCCCGCCGGGCGGATCCCGGGGGTCACGAGCTGCATATCAGGGCCGACCAGCGGGCGGATGAGCTGGGTCTCCTCCGGCGACAGGATCAGGCCGTGGATGCCGATCTCCTTGGCCTGCCTGGCGCGGTGCGCCACGAGTTCCTTGACACCCATGGCGTAGCCGGCGGCGGCGAGATCGGCATCGTCGTAGGACGTCATGACGGTGACGGCGAGCAGCTCGAGGCTGGAGCCGGCGGCGCCGGCGAGCGCCGCCTTCATGCTCTGGGAGAAGCCGTGCACGGTGAGGAAGCGGGCGCCAAGCCTGGCGATCTGCCGGGTGGCGCGCTCGACGGTGTTCGGGATGTCGTGCAGCTTGAGGTCCATGAACACATGCTTGCCCTCCGCCGCGAGCCGTTCGGCGAGACCGAGGCCGCCGGCATAGGTCAGCTCCATGCCGATCTTGTAGAACGTCACGGCGTCGCCGAGCCGTGCGATCATGGCTTCGGCCTCCGCCACGCTCGGCAGATCGAGCGCCACGATCAGGCGGTCGCGGGGAGCAATCTCGGTCGGCATGTCACCTCACATCGTATGTTGCGCTGTTGCGATCAGCTCCCGCACCAGCGCGTCGAGCGCCGTGATGTCGGCGGGCAGTTTGAGCCGGTCCATGTCGTTGTAGGCCTTGTCGGCGAAGGCCAGCGCAAGCTGGCTCGGGATCACCGTCGCGTTGCAGGCCGTCAGCATCAGCCGCAAGGCCGAGAGCGCACGCACGCCGCCAAAGCGGTTCTCGGAGGCGGCGGCGATCGCAAACGGCCTGTTGCGGAACACCGCGCCGCGGCTGCCCGGCGGCTCGTCGACGCGCGAGATCCAGGTGATGGCGTTGGTCAGCAGCGGCGGCACCGAGGCGTTGTATTCCGGCGTCACCAGCAGCACGGCATGATGGACGCCGATCATGCGCGTCAGATTCACGGCGTGAAGCGGAATGCCCGATTGCGCCTCGAGGTCGGCGTCGTAGATCGGCAGCGGGAAGTCGGCGAGCGAGATGCGGGTGATGTCGGCGCCGGCCTGCACGAACTGATAGGCGGCGGCCGCGGCGAGCTTCGCGTTGTGCGAGCCGGCTCGCGTCGAACCGGGGATGATGAGCATCTTCAGCGCGGACATCGTGAGGTCGGTCAACGACCCGCCACGAAGGATCGCGGCCGCCGGTCAGGGCTTGCGATACACCCAGACGCGCGCTGGCGGAAGATTCATCCAGATGCGCTCGGAGGCCTGCGTGGTAACGCCGGGCAGCGACTTCGGAATCGGCGGCACGACGGAATAGGTGAACTGCACGAACGGCGCATTCGGCGACATCGCCGCGAAGGCATCGCGGATCAGCTTCATGCGGGTCAGCATCGGCTTGGTCACGAGCGGCAGGCCGGAGACGACGGCCGAGGCCGGGGCGCCGAGCACGTTCCAGAGCGTGTCGCGAAGGCGATAGGCGTCGCCCTGGACCACCTTGGCCTGCGGGTAGCGGTCGCGCAGCAGGGCGCAGAAACCCGGATTGTACTCGACCAGCACCAGCCGCTTCTGATCGACGCCATGTTCGACCAGCGCATTGGTGATCGCGCCGGTGCCCGGTCCGAGCTCGATGACGGGTCCTGTCCCGTGCGGATCGACGTACTGCGCCATGGTGCGGGCCAGCAGTCGGCCCGACGGCATGACGGCGCCCATGTGCAGCGGCTTTTCGATCCATGAGCGGAGGAAGCGCACTTCGTCGTCCAGACGGAGAGGCTTTTTCGACGCACGCACGGACGTTTGCAGGGGCATCTCAGTACCAGACGGGACCGTCTTCACGGCGATGTCAGAAAAGAGTCACAAAGACGTATAGGGCGCAGGCGGGGCGGTCAAGCCGAACCGTAACGTACGATTAAGGCTGGCGGGTCCGCGCTCTTACAGTTGCATTCGATAATTTTTTGCATGTGCGGAGCAGCAAATTCGCTCGAAATCGACATTCCGATGCCAATCAGCGAAAGCACCAGGTCCCGCGGTTCTGCACTCACGGCTCAGCTCGCCGCCTTGCCGAAGAAGTCCTTGACCTTGGTGAAGAAGCCGGCGGCCTCGGGCTGGGTCGCTCCCGAGGACAACTTTTCGAACTCGGCCAGCAATTCCTGCTGCTTCTTGGTCAGGTTCTGCGGCGTCTCGACAACGATCTGGACATACATGTCGCCGGTCTGGCGCGAGCGCAGCACCGGCATGCCCTTGGCCGCGATCCGGAACCGGCGCCCGGACTGCGCACCGGCGGGAATCTTCACCTTGGTCTTGCCCTTGTCGATCGTGGGCACCTCGAACTCGCCGCCGAGCGCCGCGGTCACCATCGAGATCGGCACCCGGCAGTGTAGGTCGGCGCCGTCGCGCTGGAAGAACTCGTGAGCAGTCAACGACAGGAAGATGTAGAGATCGCCCGGCGGCCCGCCGCGCAGGCCCGCCTCGCCCTCGCCGGCGAGACGGATGCGGGTGCCGTCCTCGACGCCCTGGGGAATGTTGACGGACAGCGTGCGGTCACGGGTGACGCGGCCGGAGCCGGAGCATGACGGACAGGGGTCCTCGATCATCTGGCCGCGGCCGTGACAGCCGGGGCAGGTCCGCTCCAGGGTGAAGAAGCCTTGCGCCTGCCGCACGCGGCCGGCGCCGCCGCACATCGCGCAGGTCTTCGGCTTGGTGCCGGCCTTGGCGCCGGTGCCGGAGCAGGATTCGCAGGTCACCGAGACCGGAATTTCGATCTGTGCGGTCTTGCCCTGGAACGCCTCTTCCAAGGTGATTTCCATGTTGTAGCGCAGATCGGCGCCGCGCTCGCGTCCGGTGCCGCCACGGCGCTGCCCGGCCATGCCGAACAGGTCTTCGAAGATGTCGGAGAACGAGGAGGCGAAGCCGGCGCCGAAGCCGTGCGCCCCGCCCATGCCGCCCTGCTCGAAGGCGGCGTGGCCATAGCGGTCGTAGGCGGCGCGCTTGTCGGCGTCGCGCAGCACCTCATAGGCCTCGTTGATTTCCTTGAATTTCACTTCGCTGGAGGCATCGCCCGGATTCTTGTCCGGGTGCCACTTCATGGCCAGCTTGCGGAAGGCGGCCTTGAGCTTGCTCTCGTCGGCGTCGCGCTCGACTTCCAGGGTCTCGTAGTAGCAGCGCTTGGTGGACATCAATCAAACCCGCCCGAACTTCGCCCAACAGGAACGGCTGGCGCGATCGCCGCGCGCGTTCCGGGTCAATGAAAATGACCCCCATCCAACGAGCCGCTGAAAGCGCTCTTTGGCATGGGGGTCATGGTCACTACCTCTGCCTCAGTTAAGCAGATTTCTTCTTGTCGTCGTCGACCTCGGTGAACTCCGCGTCGACCACGTCATCCTTGGCGGCGTCGCGGGCCGCATCGCTCTCGGCCTGCTGCTTGTACATGGCCTCGCCGAGCTTCATCGACGCCTGGGCCAGCGTATTGGTCTTGGCCTTGATCGCCTCGGCATCGTCGCCCTTCAGCGCTTCCTTGAGATCGCTGACGGCATCCTCGATGGCACGGCGCTCGGTGTCGGCGACCTTCGAGCCATGCTCGGCCAGAGCCTTCTCGGTCGAGTGCACCAGCGCGTCGGCATGGTTCTTGGCGTCGACCGCCTCGCGGCGCTTCTTGTCCGCCACGGCGTTGGCCTCGGCGTCCTTGACCATCTTGTCGATATCGGCCTCCGACAGACCACCCGAGGCCTGGATGCGGATCTGCTGCTCCTTGCCGGTGGCCTTGTCCTTGGCCGACACGTTGACGATGCCGTTGGCGTCGATGTCGAACGTCACCTCGATCTGCGGCATGCCGCGCGGGGACGGCGGAATGCCCATCAGGTCGAACTGGCCGAGCATCTTGTTGTCGGCCGCCATTTCGCGCTCACCCTGGAAGACCCGGATGGTGACCGCGTTCTGATTGTCCTCGGCGGTCGAGAACACCTGGCTCTTCTTGGTGGGGATCGTGGTGTTGCGGTCGATGATGCGGGTGAACACGCCGCCCAAGGTCTCGATGCCCAGGGACAGCGGGGTCACGTCGAGCAGCAGCACGTCCTTGACGTCGCCCTGCAGCACGCCGGCCTGAATGGCCGCACCGATCGCCACGACCTCGTCGGGGTTGACGCCCTTGTGCGGCTCCTTGCCGAAGAACTGCTTCACCATCTCCTGGATCTTCGGCATGCGGGTCATGCCGCCGACCAGCACCACTTCGCCGATCTCGCCAGCGGTGAGGCCGGCATCCTTCAGCGCCTTGCGGCACGGCTCGATGGTCTTCTCGACGAGGTCGGCCACCAGCGCCTCGAACTTGGCGCGGGTCAGCTTCATCGTCAGATGCTTCGGACCGGACTGGTCCGCGGTGATGAAGGGCAGGTTGATCTCGGTCTGGGTGGTCGACGACAGCTCGATCTTGGCCTTCTCGGCAGCTTCCTTGAGGCGCTGCAAAGCGAGCTTGTCGTTGCGCAGGTTGATGCCCTGCTCCTTCTGGAATTCGTCGGCGAGGTAGCTGACCAGACGCATGTCGAAGTCTTCACCGCCGAGGAAGGTGTCGCCATTGGTCGACTTCACCTCGAACACGCCGTCGCCGATCTCCAGGATCGAGACGTCGAAGGTGCCGCCGCCGAGGTCGTACACGGCGATGGTGCCGGCCTTGGTCTTGTCGAGGCCGTAGGCGAGCGCGGCCGCGGTCGGCTCGTTGATGATGCGCAGAACCTCGAGGCCCGCGATCTTGCCGGCGTCCTTGGTGGCCTGACGCTGGGCGTCGTTGAAATAGGCGGGGACGGTGATGACGGCCTGGTCGACCTTCTGGCCGAGATGGGCTTCCGCGGTCTCCTTCATCTTCTGAAGGATGAAGGCGGAGACCTGCGAGGGCGAATAGGTCTTGCCGTCGGCCTCGACCCAGGCGTCGCCGTTGCCGGCCTTGACGATCTTGTAGGGGACGAGCTTCTTGTCCTTCTCGACCATCGGGTCGTCGTAGCGGCGGCCGATGAGGCGCTTGACCGCAAAGAAGGTGCGCTCGGGGTTGGTCACGGCCTGGCGCTTGGCCGGCTGACCGACCAGACGTTCACCGTCGTCACTGAAGGCGACGATCGACGGCGTGGTGCGCATGCCCTCGGCGTTCTCGATGACTTTCGACGATTTGCCGTCCATGACGGCCACGCACGAATTCGTGGTGCCGAGATCGATCCCGATGACCTTTCCCATGGTCTCATATCCTTCTTTTTGCGGCAGGTTGGGTGGGGCCCTGACGGCGCCCCCATCCAAAACCCCCTCAGATCAAATGCTCGCGATATTGCGACGATGAGCGTCATATAGGAGGGGGGGAGTGGCCCGCAAGGACCGGACCAGGGGTTCGACCCCACGAAAATCACGGCCGCCGCCCAAGGTCATCATGGAGACATCAGAGCGGCCCATCGGGCCCGGCGGCGACGCGGAACGGCGGCTCGGACCGGAGGCGACTGCGCGGGTCCACCTGTCGGCACATCGAACGGCTGGTGCGAAATGCAGGGTGTGCGATCGCCGGCAAGTGCGACAGACCCGGTACCGCTGATCTGCCCCAATGACCGAAATGCGTTGTTAACCCACGGGCCCTAGCCTGCCGCACTCCTGGGACGGGAATGAGGCATGGTCATCGACACCGATTGGGGCTTTCCGCAACGCGCGCGTGAAGCCGGCCAGGCCACGTTCCCGAGACTGCTGATCTGCGCCATCGTGGTTGCAGCCGCGTGGCTGCGGTACGTCCTTCCCCTCAATGTCGACGTCAGCTGGTGGCTCCTCGTCAGCGAGCGCATGCTCGATGGCCAGCGACTCTACGTCGACATCCTCGAGACGAATCCGCCCATGGCGGGATCGGTCTATCTTCTGGCGGTCGCACTGGCGCGTGCGATCCATCTCAGGCCCGAGCTGGCGACGAATATCCTGATCTTCGCACTGACCCCAGCATCCCTGACGCTGGTGTGGCTGGTGCTGCGGACATCGGCCCTGCGCCATCGGCTCGCGGACGGCCGGCTGGCGGCGTGGACGACCGCCCTGCTCCTGATCGCGCCGATGTATGATTTCGGCCAGCGGGAACATCTGGCCCTGATCACGATATTGCCGGCGATCGCGGTGTATATCCTGCGCGCCGAGGGCGAGCGGATAGCCCCGACGGCCATCCTCATCGCCGGGCTCAGCGCCGGCCTCACGATGAGCTTCAAGCCCTATTTCGCCTTCAGCGTCGGCTTCTGCATTCTCGCCGCCGCCGCGCAGGCGCGCGACTGGCGCGTGCTGTTCGCGCTGGAGAACTGGATCGCCGCGGCCCTGGTGCTGCTCAACGCGGCGTGCATCTACCTGTTCTTTCCCGAATATTTCACGGTCATCTATCCGCTGGTCCGCGACGTCTATCTGCTTCTGAAGGCGCCCGTACCGACCATCCTCGTCACTCTGCCGATGGGCCTGTGGCTCGCCGCGGCAATCATCGTCCTCCTCCTGCAGCGCCGGCAATACGAGCGCGACGCGGCGTCCTTCACCACGCTGGCCGGATCGCTCGGCTTCCTGGTGTCGTTCGTCGCGCAGCAGAAAGGCTGGGGCTATCACGCCTACCCCATGGTCGCGCTGGCGCTGCTGGCCGCCGGCCTTGCGGTGTCGGCGATCGACAGCAGCCGCGACGCGCGACGCTGGCCGCGTGCCGCCACCGCTCTCGCCGGCGCCGTGCTGTTCGTGCAGACCTGCTTCTGGTTCAATGGCAGCGTCGACGTCCGGCAGATCGAAGCCCAGGTGGCGCGGCTCGGTCCGCACCCGAGCATGCTGGTGCTCAGCGCGGCTGCGGTCATCGGCCACCCCATGGTGCGGACCCTCGATGGCACCTGGATCTCGCGCCAGGAGGCGTTCTGGGTCCGAGAAATCGTTCGCCGCTCGCAACAGGACGGAACCATCGATTCACAGACGGCGCAGAGGCTCGCGCCCTACGTGGAACGCGAACGCGCCGGGATCGTCGCCGACTTCCGGAAACAGCCGCCCGACGTCGTCCTGATCGACAATCAGAACAGCGACTGGGGCGATTGGGCGCGTTCCGACCCCGAACTCAGGGCTCTGCTCGAGCCCTATGTGCTGGTACAGACCGTCGACGGCGTCGAAATCCTGAAACGCAGCTAGCGCTGGACCATCCTGAATCCGCCTTTCGAGGCGAAATATCCGCGAAATGGGCCCCCGCGGGGTCCCGCCAATCGCCGCAGGCGATCAAAACCGCGCGCCCGGCCTGTTGCGGGGGGCGCAAAGCCGCTAAAAGCGTGCCCGCCGAAGACCACGCTGGCGAGGATCCCGACCGCCTCGGCACGAGGCCTCGGTCAACGAGGCAATGTTGATGATGATCGTTCGATTTTTCGCCGCGGCCACCCTGCTGATGTCGCTGCTGCACCCCGCATTGGCCGCCGACGCCATATTTCCGCCCGGCGTCCGCATCGGGCTCGCGCCCCTGGTGGGACTCGCCAAGGCCAAGACGTTCTCCGGCTTCGAAACCGAGGACCAGAGCGTCAAGGTGCTGCTGACCGAACTGCCGGCGGCCGCCTATGGCGAGGTGAAGAATGCATTTACCGCCAATCCCGCCGGGACCGGCAGCGTCAAGCCGGAGAGCATCGAGACCGCTGCCGGCACCGCCTACTACACGGTGGAGAACGGCCGGGATGGCGCCACGCCAGTGCGGCGCTACTCGATGATCCTGCCCGGCAACGGCTTCTCCGGCTACGTGGCCGTGCAGATCCCGGAGACCGCGAGCCGGATCTATACCGACGATGCCGTGCGCCAGATGTTCGCCTCCGCCGTCGTCCGCAAGGACGTTCCGGTCGACGAGCAGCTCGCGATGATGCCGTTCAAGGTCACCGACCTCTCCGGGTTCAAGACCATCCGCACGCTCGGGCCGGGCGCCCTGATCCTGGCCGATGGCGAAGAGGACAAGGGCTTCGAGGCCGCGCCCTTCGTGGTGATCGGGCTGGTGGCCGGCGTCGCCCCGGAGGCAGGCGACCGCGCGCGCGTCGCGCAGCAGGCGGCCACCACCATTCCGGGCGTCCGCGAAGCGCGCATCACGATGTCCGAGCCGATCCGCATCGACGGCCAGCCGGCCTATGAGACCCGGATCGACGCCACCAGCGGCAAGGACAATACGCCGGTGACGGTGGTGCAGTGGCTGCGCTTCGGCGGGCCGAACACGTTGCGGATCATCGGCAGCGCGCCGCGCGACCAGTGGTCGGCGGCCTTCCCGCGCTTCCGCGCCGTCCGCGACGGCATCCAGCCGAGAGGCTGAGACCAGTCCGGCATCGGACGTCGTGATCACGTCGGCCGCTCGCCGTGAGACGGACTACAAAGTTGGCCGACAAACAAGAAGCCACGGGCATCGTTGCCCGTGGCTTGTTCGTTCGATCGACAGGACGGCAGCAGGACGCCTGCCTATGCTCGCCGTCAGGCGGCGCTGTTCGACTGATCGTTGCTCGCCGCCGGCGCCGCCTTCGCGCCACCCTTGGACACGCCGACCAGCGCGGGACGCAGCACGCGCTCGCCGATCATGAAGCCGGCCTGCACGACCTGCACCACGGTACCGGACGGCACCGACGGATCCGGGACCTCGTACATCGCCTGCTGGAAGTTGGGGTCGAACTTCTGTCCCGTCGGATCGAACTTCTTGACGCCGTTCTTCTCCAGCGTGTTGAGCAGCGAGCGCTCGGTGAGCTCAACGCCCTCGATCAACGACTTCAGGCCCGCATCGGCATTGGCGCGTGTCTCGGCCGGCACGGCATCGAGCGCGCGCTGCAGATTGTCGGCGATGTCGAGCACGTCGCGCGCGAAGCCGGTGATGCCGTACATGCGCGCATCGGCGACTTCACGGGCCGTCCGCTTGCGCAGGTTCTCCATTTCCGCCAGCGTGCGCAGCATCTTGTCGCGCGCGTCGGCCGCCTCCTTGGCAAGCGCCTCGGCCGAGCCGGCCTCAGGATCATCGGGCATGATGTAGGGCTTGGAGACGACGGGTTCGCTGGCCTGCGCCGGGTTTTCCGGATCATTCTTATGCAGGTCGGGATCGGTCATGGACAGACTCGCAAGTTCGGCTGACGGGTTTGGGGATATGGGGCGGGATATCGTGCTTTGGGCGTCGAAAATCAAGCGCAGCCTGACCATCGCGCCCGAAGGCGCTGTCCGCGGGTTAACCAGGTCACGCGTCAGCCGCCCAGCAACCGGCTGACCAGACGCGCGGCATAATCGACCGTCGGAATCACCCGGGCATAGTTGAGCCGGGTCGGACCGATGACGCCGAGCACGCCGACGATGCGGCCCGTGGCGTCGGAATAGGGCGACACGATCGTCGACGAGCCCGACAGCGAGAACAGCTTGTTCTCCGAGCCGATGAAGATGCGGACACCTTCCGCGCTCTCCGCCCGTCCGAGCAGATCGACGACGCCGCGCTTGGTCTCGAGATCGTCGAACAGCCGCCGGACACGCTCGAGATCTTCGAGCGCATGCAAATCCTCGAGCAGGTTGGCGTGGCCGCGCACGATGAGCTGCCGCTCGTCGCTGTCCCCTCCGGACCAGCTCGCGACTCCGGCGGCGATCACCTTCTGCGTCAACTGATCGAGCTCGGCACGGTCATGCGCCAGCGCGGTCTCGAGCTCGAGCCGCGCTTCCGCCAGCGTCCGTCCTCTGATGCGGGCATTGAGGAAATTGGACGCCTCGGTCAGCGCCGAAGACGGCACGCCCGGCGGCAGGGTCAGGACCCGATTCTCGACCTGTCCGTCCTCGCCGACCAGAACGACGAGCGCGCGCTCGGGCTCGAGCCTGACGAACTCGATGTGCTTCAGCCGGGTGTTGGATTTGGCGGTGAGAACCACGGCAGCGGCACGGGTCAGACCCGACAGCCGGGTCAGCGCTTCATCCAGCGCCGCTTCGACCGACTGCGCCCGGCCGACGGCCGCGAGCTGGCTCTGGATCGACTGCCGCTCGGCCTCCGTCATGTCGCCGACCTGCATCAGGGCGTCGACGAAGAAGCGCAGGCCAGCCTCGGTCGGCAGCCGGCCGGCCGAGGTGTGCGGCGCGTAGATCAGGCCGAGCTGCTCGAGATCGGCCATGACGTTGCGCACCGAGGCCGGCGACAGCGGAACCGCGATCAGCCGCGAAATGTTGCGCGAGCCGACCGGTTCGCCGGTCGCCAGATAGCTTTCGACGATCTGCCGGAAGATCTCGCGCGAGCGCTCGTTCAGGTGCGCCAGACCGGCCGGCGGTGTCATCAGGTTGATCGGATCGTGGTGGGCCACCAGATGAACTCCTCCCAGCTGCCTATAATGTGTCCATGCGGCGGCTCGGTGGCAAGCCGGTCGGCGCTCGCGGGCGAAGCCATGATAAACCCTTGCCGCTGCCTGTCCCGGCTCCTACAAGGCCCGTCAAAGTCGGTCTTTCGCGCGCTTTCACGGAGAGAATCATGCGGCCGAGCCGCCGTGCACCGGATGAACTGCGGGCCGTGAGCCTGGAACGCGGCGTCGTCAAATACGCCGAGGGCTCCTGCTTGGTGAAGTTCGGCGACACCCATGTCCTGGTCACCGCCACGCTCGAGGACCGGCTGCCGCCCTGGCTCAAGGGCCAGGGACGCGGCTGGATCACCGCCGAATACGGCATGCTGCCGCGCGCCACGCTGGAACGGACCCGGCGCGAGGCCTCCGCAGGCAAGCAGACCGGCCGCACCGTCGAGATCCAGCGCCTGATCGGCCGCTCGCTGCGCACCGCGATCGACCTGGAAGCGCTCGGCGAGCGCCAGATCACGGTCGATTGCGACGTGCTGCAGGCCGATGGCGGCACGCGCACGGCGTCGATCACCGGCGCCTGGGTGGCGCTGGCCGACTGCATCAAGTGGATGAAATCGCGCAACATGATCAAGACCGAGGTGCTGCGCGCCAACGTCGCCGCAATCTCCTGCGGCATCTACAACGGCACGCCGGTGCTGGATCTCGACTACGCCGAGGACTCCGAGGCCGAGACCGACGCCAATTTCGTCATGACCGGCGACGGCCGCATCATCGAGGTGCAGGGCACGGCGGAGAAGACGCCGTTCACCGAGGCCGAATTCCTGGCGCTGATGGCGCTCGCCCGCAAGGGCGTCGCGCGGCTGGTCGACCTGCAGAAGATGGCGGTCGCGTGAACAGCCCGCACCGCAAGCTCACCGGTCGCATCATCATTGCGACCCACAATCCCGGCAAGCTTGCCGAGATGCGCGAGCTGCTCGCCCCCCATGGCGTCGAGGCGGTGTCGGCCGGCGATCTCGGCCTGGACGAGCCGGACGAGACCGGCGAGACCTTCCAGGCCAACGCCCGCATCAAGGCGGTCGCCGCGGCCAGAGCCGCGCAGCTTCCTGCCTTTGCCGACGATTCCGGCATCGTGGTTCATGCGCTCGATGGGGCGCCGGGGATCTATTCGGCGCGCTGGGCCGGACCGGACAAGGATTTCGGCGGCGCGATGACGCGCATCGAGCGCCTCCTGCAGGAGCGGGGCGCGACTGGTGCCGACAAGCGCAGCGCCCATTTCGTCTCGGCGCTGTGCGTGGCGTGGCCGGACGGTCACGTCGAGGAGGTCGAGGCGCGGGTCGACGGCACCCTGGTCTGGCCGCCGCGTGGCACGGCGGGCTTCGGCTACGACCCGATGTTCCTGCCAGAGGGCCACGACCGGACCTTCGGCGAGATGACCAGCATCGAGAAACATGGCCTGCCGCCGCTCGGGCTCGGCCTGTCGCACCGGGCGCGCGCCTTCGTGAAACTCGCGGAGATCTGTCTTGAGCAGCGCTGACAGCGAAGCGTTCGGCGTCTATGTGCACTGGCCGTTCTGCCTGTCGAAATGTCCGTATTGCGACTTCAACAGCCACGTCCGGCATGCCGCCATCGATCAGGACCGCTTCGCCCGCGCCTTTGCGCAGGAGATCGCGACCACGGCCGCCCGCATTGGGCCGCGCACCGTCACGTCGATCTTTCTCGGCGGCGGCACCCCGTCGCTGATGCAGCCGCAGACGGTCGGCGCCATTCTCGACGCGATCGGCCGGCACTGGCACGTCGCTGGCGATGTCGAGGTGTCGCTCGAAGCCAACCCGACCAGCGTCGAGGCGACCCGCTTTGCCGGCTATCGCGCCGCCGGCGTCAACCGGGTCTCGCTCGGCGTCCAGGCGATGGACGATGCGTCGCTCAAGATGCTCGGCCGCCTGCACACCGCCGAGGAGGCGATGAAGGCGGTCGCGATCGCGCGCCATGCATTCGAGCGCTATTCGTTCGATCTGATCTACGCGCGGCCCGACCAGACGCCGGCGATGTGGACCGAGGAGCTGACGCGGGCGATCGGCGAGGCGGCTGAGCATTTGTCGCTGTATCAACTGACCATCGAGGAAGGCACGCCGTTCTTCGGCCTGCACGCCGCGGGCAAGCTGAAGACGCCGGACGAAGGCCTGGCGCGCACCTTGTACGACGTCACGCAGGAGATCTGTGGCCGTCACGGACTGCCGGCCTATGAGATTTCCAATCACGCCCGGCCCGGCGCGGAGTGCCGGCACAACCTCGTCTACTGGCGCGGCCACGAATATGCCGGCATCGGCCCGGGCGCCCATGGCCGCCTCGACATCGGCGGCATCAGGCACGCGACCGCGACCGACAAGCGGCCGGAGGCCTGGCTGATGCGGGTCGAGTCCAACGGTCATGGTGTGATGACCGACGACGAGCTCAACCGCGAGGAGCGCGCCGACGAATTCCTGCTGATGGGGCTGCGACTGGCCGAGGGCATCGACCCGCAGCGCTACGCAAGGATCTCCGGCCGCACGCTCGATCCGCGCCGCATCGCGCTGCTGCGCGAGGAGGGCGCGATCGCGGTCGATCCGGACGGGCGGCTGCGCGTGACCCAGGACGGCTTTCCGGTGCTCGACGCGGTCGTCGCCGACCTCGCCGCCTGAGAAGTGCTGCGACTCACGTCGCGCTGAAACTCTTCGGCGCGCCGGCGACCGCCTGTCCGCCACCCGAACCGACGCGCATCACCGCAAGCCCGCGCTCATTGGTGCCGTCGCTGCGGAACCGGAACAGCCCGTCGATGCCGGCGAAGCCGGATGCATTGGTCAGGACATCGGGCGCGAAACGCTGGTTGCCCTGGGTGCGCGCCAACGCGGCCACGAGCGCCACCGCATCATAGGCGAGGGTCGCCGTACGTACGGGATCGCCGCCGAATCGCGTCCGGTAGCGGCCGGCAAAGGCGCGGAAGCCGGAGGGATCCGGCGCGGCATAGAGGCCGCCCTGCAGGCTGGCGCTGGCATAGACGCGCGGATTGTCCCACAGCCCTGTGCCGAGCAACTGGATGTTGCGCAGATTGGCGCCGGCAGCGGTCAGCGCATCGGCCGTCGCCGCGACCGATTCGCCGTCATCGGCCAGCAGCAGCGCATCGGCGCCGCCGAGCGCCTGCGCCACCGTGCGCGCAGGCCCGTTGCGGTCGCCGGAATATTTCTCGAATGCCACGATGCGTCCGCCGCGGCGGCTGACCGCGGTCTTGAACGCCCCCTCGACGACGGTGCCGTAGGCATTGTCGGGCAGCAGCGCCGCGAACGAGCGTTTGCCGACGCTGGCGGAATATTCGACGATGCGGCTGGCATCGGACTCCGGCAGGAAGCTGAGCAGATAGACGCCGCGCCCCGCCACACTCGAATCGGTCGAAAAGGCGATGACCGAGATGTTGCGCGCGCGCGCCACCTGAGCCGTCGCCGGCACTGAGCCCGCGAACAGGGGGCCGAGAATGATCTCGGCGCCTTCGTCGCAGGCCTGCTGCGCGCCCTGCTGCGCCCCTTGCGGGCTGCCGGCGTCGTCCTTGATCAGGAGCTGGATGTTGGGGTTCTGAAACTCGGCCAGCGCCATCTCGGCGGCGTTCTTCATCGATTGCGCGGCGACGCCGGCATTGCCCGACGCCGACAGCGGCAGAATCAGCCCGACCTTGACCTGGCCGTTGCCGGCCACCGCCGGTTGCTGCGGCGGTCCCGCCGGCGCGGTCGGCTGCTCGAACGGATTGAAGCCCTGCTGGACGTTGGAGCACGCCGACAGCAGCGGCGCGCCGACGATCAGGCCCAGCGCCGTTCGCCGGGCGACCCCATGGGGTCCCGGACCGAGAGAGTTGGGATGACGCGGGCCCACCATGGCATCTCTTCGTTCGGCCGAGTCCGGCCAGAAGTTCCCCAAACGCACGTCCCGCAGGCCGTGCAGATTCACTCATATTGTCGACGAATAGTTAAGCAAAACAAAAGGCTGTCAGCGCCACACAGCCGATCAATTCGACGTTTTGCACGGCCTATCCCCTGCTCGTACACACCCTCATCGAGGTGCAGCTTCGAACTTGAAGCTGCGATGAACGGCACCCCCCTGCCGATCGGCACTTCAAAATCGCTGCGTGGCTGTTCCCCTGTGGCAATCCCGCGGCAGGCCCTTTAAATTACCTCGATGGGCGCGAAGGCAATCCCCAAGACGTCGCCGGACGACGGCAAATCTTCCACCACGTCGACCTATCTGGTGGCGGGGCAGATCGTTGCGGCGCCCAAGGCGCGGCCTGGATTGCATCTGGTGGCGACCCCGATCGGCAATCTCGGCGACATCACGCTGCGCGCGCTGGAAACCCTGGCCGGCTCCGACCTCATCTTGTGCGAGGACACGCGAATCACGCGGCGCCTGACCGAGCGCTACGGCCTCAGCGCGGAACTCGCAGCCTATCATGAGCACAATGCCGAAGCCGTCAGACCCAGGATCCTGCAGCGCCTCGCCGAAGGCGCGGCCATCGCGCTGGTGTCGGACGCCGGCACGCCGCTGATCTCCGATCCCGGCTACAAGCTGGTGCGCGAGGCGTGTGAGGCCGGGCATGCCGTCACCGCGCTGCCGGGACCTTCCGCCGTGCTCGCGGCGCTGAGCGTGGCCGCGCTGCCGACCGACCGTTTCTTCTTCGAGGGGTTCCTGCCGGCCAGGCAGCAGGCGCGGCGTACGCGGCTGTCCGAGCTCGCGCGGATCGACGCGACGCTGGTCCTGTTCGAAGCCGGCAGCCGGGTGCAGGAGACGCTGGCCGACCTCGCCGATGCCATGGCGGGACGCCAGGCCGCGATCTGCCGCGAGCTCACCAAGCTGCACGAGGAGGTGCTGCGCGGCGCCATCGGCGATCTCGCTGCGGAGGCCGGCGATCTCGAAACGCGCGGCGAGTTCGTGCTGGTGATCGGTCCGCCGCCGCGCGGCGCCGGGGTGCTGACGCCGGATGCGCTCGACGCCGTGTTGAAGGATCTGCTGCAGCGGTCGAGCGTCAAGGATGCCGTGATGCATGCCGTCGAGCTGTCCGGCCGGCCGCGCCGCGAAGTCTATGCGCGCGCGCTCGAGCTGGTGAAGGACGTGCGGTCAGGGTCGGCCGATGGCGAAGACTGAGCGCGTCTCCCCTGACAAGCCGGCGAAGACGGCGGCACCCGAACGCGTCGCCGCCTTCCGCACCGGGTTATCGGCGGAAGCCCGCGCCGCAGCGCTGCTGATCGCCAAGGGCTATCGCATCCTCGCCAAACGCTTCCGCACGCCCCAAGGCGAGATCGACATCATCGCGCGCAGGCGCGGCCTGGTCGCCTTCGTCGAGGTCAAGGCGCGTGCCTCGCTCGACGATGCCGCCTATGCGGTGACGCCGCGCCAGCAGCAGCGCATCATCGATGCCGCGCAGGCCTGGTTGATGGCGCATCCCGACCATGCCGAATTGGAGCTGCGCTTCGACGCGATTCTGGTTGCGCCGCGCAGCCTGCCGCGCCATCTGGTAGCGGCGTTCGACGCCAGCACCTGACATGAACTGATTGCAGAGAGCAGGGACCTGCCCATGAAACTGAACGTCGCCGTCCAGATGGACCCCATCGCGCGCATCAACATCCGCGGCGACTCGACCTTCGCGATGCTGCTCGAAGCGCAGCGGCGCGGCCATGGCCTGTGTTACTATACGCCCGACAAGCTGTCGCTGCGCGGCGGCGAGCTCTATGCGCCGGTGCAGGCGCTGACGGTGCGCGACCAGGTCGGCGACCATTTCACGCTCGGCGAACCGAAACCGACCGCGCTGACATCCTTTGATGTCGTGCTGCTGCGGCAGGATCCGCCGTTCGATCTCGCCTACATCACCTCGACGCATTTCCTCGAGCGCATCCATCCGAAGACGCTGGTGGTCAATGATCCCGCAAGCGTCCGCAACGCGCCGGAAAAGCTGTTCGTGATGAACTTCCCGCAACTGATGCCGCCGACCTTGATCTCGCGCGATCTCGACGAGATCAACGCCTTCCGCGATCAGCACGGCGCTGTCGTGATGAAGCCGCTGCATGGCCATGGTGGCGCGGCGGTGTTTCGGGTGATGCCGCAGGATATGAATTTCGGCTCGCTGTTCGACATGTTCTCGGTCACGTTCAAGGAGCCCTGGGTGATCCAGCGCTTCCTCCCCGAGGTGAAGCACGGCGACAAGCGCATCATCCTGGTCGACGGCGAGTTCGCCGGCGCCGTCAACCGCGTGCCGGCAGCAGACGATCTGCGCTCCAACATGGTGCGCGGCGGCGCCGCGCAGGCCACCGATCTCAGCGCACGCGAGCGCGAGATCTGCGACACGCTCGGTCCGGAATTGCGCGCGCGCGGCCTGCTGCTGGTCGGTATCGATGTGATCGACGGCAACCTCACCGAGATCAACGTGACGTCGCCGACCGGCATCCGCGCGATCTCCCGGCTCGGCGGACCCGACATCGCCGCCCGCGTATGGGACGTCATCGAGAGCAAACGGCGCTGATCAGTCGCCGTCCCACATGGCTGGGGATAACGCCAACCAACGCGGTCAGTCCGATGCGTCGGAGGCGAGGCGGAATCGCTGACATCGCCGCAATTCATGATATGACGCGGGTCTCATGCGTCTCGTCCTGACCACCTGGAACATCAACTCGGTGCGCCTGCGCATCGACCTCGTCGCCAAGCTCATCAAGCAGGTCAGGCCCGATGTGCTGTGCCTGCAGGAGACCAAGTGCATCGACGACGCCTTTCCGCTGAAGCGCTTCAAGCGGCTCGGCTATGAGCACGTCGCGCTGAACGGGCAGAAGGGCTATCACGGCGTCGCCGTGATCTCGAAATGGCCGTTCGAGGAGACCAACGTCCGCACCTTCTGCGACAAGGTGGATTCGCGCCACATCACGGTGGCGTTCGGCGAAAAGGCGCAGCTCGCACAGCCGCTGGTGCTGCACAATTTCTATGTGCCCGCAGGCGGCGACATTCCCGACCCCGCGCTCAATCCGAAATTCGAGCACAAGCTGCAATTCCTCGACGAAATGAAGGCGTGCGAGCCGCTGCATCCACGCGGCGACGACCGGCATATCCTGGTCGGCGATCTCAACGTCGCGCCGCATGAGCACGATGTCTGGTCGCACAAGCAGCTCCTGAAGGTGGTGTCGCACACGCCGATCGAATGTGAGAAGCTGTTGGCGGCGCAGACCCATGGCGAATGGGTCGACGTCGCCCGCGAGCGCATCCCGATGTCGGAGAAGGTCTACACCTGGTGGAGCTACCGCGCGGCCGATTGGACCGTCGGCGACCGCGGTCGAAGGCTCGACCACATCTGGGTGTCACGCGCATTGAAGGACCGGGTCAGCGACTTCAGGATTCTGCGCGACGCCCGCAGCTGGGAGCGGCCGTCGGATCACGTGCCAGTCACGGTGACGCTGGACGTGTCGTAGCAGACCCGCGCGGTCACGAAGATCACGACGTCAGCTTGGCTCCGGCCGCCATGATGTCGTTGGCGATTCGGCTGGCGCGGTGGGCGAACTCGTCGCGCAGCCGGCGCGCCGCCTTGGCGTCGCTTTCCAGCACACGCTGAAACAGGCTGCGCGAGATCCGCACCACGGTCGAATATTCCAGGGCCGTCGCGGTCGCCGGGCGCCGCATCTCGACCAGCAGCGCCAGCTCGCCGATCAGCATGGTCGGCGTGGCGACGATCTCGGCACCGACCTCGTCGCTGATGCGCAATGACCCGCGCTGGACGACATAGCCGCAATCGGCGGTGTCACCCTCGCGGAACAGGGTCTCGCCACTCTGGATGTTACGCTGCTCGGAGCCAATGGCGATCATGCGCAGCGAGTCGCTTCCCAGCAGGCGCAATGTTGGGACGCGCTCCAATAGCGCAATATCGTCTTCGATCGACATCAAGGGCCCGGGGAAGGCTGAATGGAACCAATATCATAAATGGCGAAAACGCCATCCCCGAACCTATCACGGTACCAACTTGTAGCCACCGGCCTCCGTCACCAGAATCTCCGGATTCGCGGCATCTTTCTCGATCTTCTGCCGCAGACGGTAAATGTGCGTTTCCAGCGTGTGGGTGGTGACGCCGGAATTGTAGCCCCAGACCTCCTGCAGCAGGGTCTCGCGCGACACCGGCTGCTGGCCGGCGCGGTACAGGAAGCGCAGGATCGCCGTTTCCTTCTCCGTCAGGCGGACCTTGCGGGCGTTGGCGCCGGTCAGCATCTTCGAGCCCGGCCGGAAGCTGTAGGGGCCGACCGAGAACACCGCGTCCTCGCTGGCCTCGTGCTGGCGAAGCTGGGCCCGGATGCGGGCCAGCAGCACGGCGAAGCGGAAGGGCTTGGCGACATAGTCGTTGGCGCCGGATTCGAGCCCGAGAATCGTGTCGGAATCGGTATCGTGCCCGGTCAGCATGATGATCGGCGCCTTGAAGCCGCCCTTGCGCAGGGACCGCACCACTTCGCGGCCATCGGTGTCGGGCAGGCCGACGTCCATCAGAACCAGGTCGGGTGAATTGGCCTTTGCGGCGGTGGCGCCTTTGGCGCCGGTATCGACCGCCTGGGCTTCGAACTCGTCATGCAGCGAGAGCTGCTCCATCAGGGCATCGCGCAGATCGGTGTCGTCATCCACGATCAGGATCTTGCGGGCATTGGCCATTGTACAATCCTCTAGGTGGCGCCGGCGGGATCGGATGGGTGGCGCCGTCAACGGTGGGCAAACAGGCTCATCAGCCCTGTTCCGTCTTGAAGTAGGGGGCTGTTACCGATTCACAAGCGCCCGAGACTCTACTCCAGAATTGAGCAGGGATTGAGATGATTGTCCTGTTCGACCCTCGCGGCGGACCATTTGCCGACATTAAGGCAATTACCGGGCAATCCATGGCAATGAAAAGGCACGTTGTTTCATGTCGTTAGCGAAGGTGAAGCCTGGCATACCAGCATCGCGGATCTCGATTCGCACCAAAGCCGGGTCGCGGCAGCGCGGCTGGCTCCATGTCTGGGGCCATGTCATCCCGGTGGCGCTCGGCCGCGGCGGCGTCCTGGCCAACAAGCGCGAGGGCGATGGTGGCACCCCCCGGGGGACCTTCCGGCCCCGGCGGCTGTGGTGGCGGGCCGATCGTCATTCGCGTCCGCGCACCTTTCTGCCGGTCCGGCCGATTGGCCCGGAGGATGCGTGGTGCGAGGACCCGGCCGACCGGCACTACAACCAGGCGATCCGGCTGCACGGCGACCATCCCGGAGACCGGCTGGCGCGCCAGGACCATCTGTACGATTTCATCATCGAGATCGACCACAACACGCGGCCGCGGATCGCCAGCCGCGGCAGCGCCGTGTTCCTGCATCTGGCGCGGCCGAATTTCGGCCCGACCGCAGGCTGCGTGGCCATGACCCGGCCGGCGATGCTGCGTCTGTTGCAAAGAATCGGTCCGCGCACCAGAATCGTCATCGAATGAGAAGCGAGTTGGGGGAGGACGTCATGCGCGCACCGGATCAGCCAGCCAGCGCCGCGGGCATCCTGCGCCAGCATTGGAGCGAAGGCAGCAAGCTGGCAGAGCTGCCGCCGGAGCTGCGTCCGAGAGACCGCGCCGAAGGCTATGCCATCCAGGCCGAGCTCGAGCGCCACTCGCCCAAGCCATTATTTGGCTGGAAGATTGCGGCGACCAGCGAGGCCGGCCAGCGCCATATCAATGTCGCCGGTCCGATGGCCGGGCGGATCCTGGCCGAAACGGTGCTGCCGGTCGGCGGCACCGCGTCGATGGCCGGCAACGCGATGCGGGTCGCCGAGCCGGAATTCGCGTTCCGCCTCGGACGCGATCTGCCGCCCAGACCGACACCTTATGATGTCGCGGAGGTGCTGGCCGCGGTCGACACGCTGCACCCCGCGATCGAAATTCCCGATTCGCGGTTCGCCGACTTCGTCAGCGCCGGCGAGGCGCAACTGATCGCCGACAATGCCTGCGCGCATCTGTTCGTGCTGGGCGAGGCCAGCACCGCCGACTGGCGCAGCCGCGACCTGATCGCGGAGCGGCCGCGCATCGCGCTGCGTGGCGAGACCTTCATCGGCCACGGCCGCAACGTGCTCGGTGATCCGCTGATAGCGCTGGCCTGGCTGGTCAACGAGCTCAGCGCGCTCGGCGTGCCCGCGCGGGCAGGGCAGGTGGTCACGACCGGCACCTGTCATCCGCCGCTGCCGATCGGCAGCGGGGACCACATGGAGGCCGATTTCGGCGATCTGGGGCAGGTATCGGTGCGGTTCGAGTAGGGACCGGCCGCGACCGCGCCCCTCCTTCAGCGATGCCCGAAGATCGCCGAGCCGACCCGGACATGCGTGGCGCCGAACTGGATGGCGGTGGCGAAATCGGCGCTCATGCCCATCGACAGATGCGCGAGGCCGTTGCGGGCGGCGATCTTGGCAGTCAGCGCGAAATGCGGCCCCGGTGCTTCGTCGACCGGCGGAATGCACATCAGCCCTGAAATCGCGAGCCCGTAATCCGTGCGGCAGGCGGCGATGAAGGCGTCGGCGTCGCCGGGCGCGATGCCCGCCTTCTGCGGCTCCTCGCCGGTATTGATCTGGACGAACAGCTGCGGATGCCGGCCCTGGGCGGAAATCTCCTTGGCAAGCGCCACGCACAGGCTTGGCCGGTCCACCGAATGGATGGCGTCGAACAGCGCGACCGCCTCCTTGGCCTTGTTGGATTGCAGCGGCCCGATCAGGTGCAGTGCGAGCCCCGGATGCGCGGCCATCAGCGGCGGCCACTTGGCTTTGGCTTCCTGAACGCGATTTTCACCGAACACGCGCTGTCCGGCCGCGATCACCGGCTCGATCGCGTCGGCATCGAAGGTCTTCGACACAGCGATCAGCGTGACCGAGCCGCGATCGCGTTTGGCGTCGCGGCAGGCGCGCAGAATCTCCTGCTCGACGGCGGCGAGCGCGGACGGCGAGGACGAGGTTGAGGCGTTCGATTCATCAGGCACGATGGCGTCCGTCGGCAGATTTACGGGTTTGGCTGCAATTTTACAGAGTTCGAGAAAGGGTTCTTGAGCCCTTCTCCTTACCCTTCACGGCCGGGGGTAGGGGGAAGAAATGCCAAGCATCCGGTTCAATCGCAATAGAGTGAAGCTGAACCGGCTGATGGGGATCCGCGCCCGGCTGGCGCTGCTCGCCCTGATCCTGGTCGCGCCGCTGATGCTGGAACGCGCGCGCTCGCTGGAAAGCGCCAGGACAAGGCAGATCGCACTCGCATCGGAGGAATTCTCCGGCCTCGCCCGGCAAAGCGCCGACATGCAGCGCGAGGTCATCATGTCGGTGGAGACGGTGCTGAAGTCGACGGCCTATGTCCGGGCGTCGAGCACCGGCGTGAGCCGCAGCTGCGACATGATGCGCGCCAGCCTGCCGGCGACCCTGCCGTGGATCCGCACCCTGATGATCGCCGGCCGCGACGGCCGCATCCAGTGCTCGACCAACAACCAATATGTCGGGCTCGATTTCAGCGACCGGCCGTATTTCCGTGGCGCCCAGGAATCACGTGATTTCGTGTTCAGCGACTACCTGCTGTCGAAGCCGTCGCACGTGCCGATCGTCATGGCCGCCTATCCGGTCGGCGCGATCACCGGCGAGCCGGACGCGGTGATGCTGGCGAGCGTGAACCTGGAATGGATGTCCAAGATCATGAACAATCTTGGCGGCCGCCCCGGCATCACGGCGGTGCTGGTCGACAGCGAAGGAACCGTGCTGGCGGCGCCCGCCGACCGCAACGAGCTGATCGGCCGGCCGCTCGACAGCGTGCCGTTGTTGTCGGCCGTTGCCGAGACCGCCCTGAGTTCGGGGAAGCCGAGCGAGACGATGAGTTTCACGGCGGCGGATGGCTCCAAGCGCGCGATCACCTTCACTCGGATCGCCGACACCGGATCGCGGCTGATCGTCAGCATCGATGAGACCCGCGTCACCGCCGCCATCGACCGCGAGATCCGCAACGCCTATCTGCAGGCTGGCCTCGTCTGCCTGATCGTGCTGCTCGGCGCGCTGATCGCCGCCGAGAAGCTGATCGTGAAGCCCGTCAGCATGCTCGCGGCGACCGCCAAGCGCTTCGGCCACGGCCACTGGTCGGCGCGCGTCACCACCAAGCATCTTCCGTCGGAGTTCGTTCCGCTGGCAAAGTCCTTCAATGCGATGGCCGCCAAGCTCGGCCAGCGCGAGCGCGAGCTGGTCGCCGCCAATGACCGGCTGACGGTGATGGCGTCGATCGACATGCTCTCGGGCCTCGCCAACCGCCGCGGCTTCCAGAACCGCATCGACGTCGAATGGAGCCGCGCGCAGCAGGCCGGCACCGAGCTGTCGCTGCTGATGATCGACGTCGACCACTTCAAGCTCTACAACGACACCTATGGGCACCCTGAGGGTGACGCCTGCCTGTCACGTCTCGGCGAGACGCTGTCGCAGATCGCCGGCGCCATGACGGCTTTCGCCGGCCGCTATGGCGGTGAGGAGTTCTGCCTGTTGTTGCCGGGCATGGGTGCCAGAGAGGCGCTCGCGGTCGGCGAGCAGGTGCGCGCCACGGTGCTCGAGCTCGAGCTACCGCACGCGACGTCGGCGCATCGGTGCGTCACCGTGAGCGTCGGTGTCGCCTCGACCCGGCCGAACGAGTCGCTGATGCCCTCCGACCTGATCGAAGCCGCCGATGCCGCGCTCTATGCGGCCAAGCATCGCGGCCGCAACACGGTCATCGCACATGGCTTCGCGGATGTCGCGGATGACAGGAGCGGCGTGGCACGCGCAGGATAGGGCTGCGGCGGCGGCCTGCGATCAGCCGACCGCGAGCTTCTGGTCGAGCTCGAGCTCGCTGACCACGCGGTTGCGGCCGAGCTTCTTGGCGAGATACAGCGAGCGGTCGCAACGGTCGATCAGATCAGCCATCGATTCGCCGAACTGGAACTGGCCGACGCCGATTGACACCGTGATCTGCGGCAGCACCTCGCCGGTCGACCGCCGCGTGAACTGACAATCGGCGATGGTGCGCCGGATGCGCTCAGCGATGACGGTGCAACCTTCGAGGTCGGTCTGCGGCAGCACCGCGATCAGCTCCTCGCCGCCGTAGCGCGCCGGAAGATCCTTGTCGCGGACGCGCTCGCGCAATGCCTTGGCGACGAGGCGCAGCACCTGATCGCCGACGCCATGGCCGTAATTGTCATTGAACTTCTTGAAGTGGTCGACGTCGATCAGGAGAATGCTGAGCGGTTCGTCGCGCTCCATCGCCTCGACCTGCGCATGGCGGAAGAACTCTTCGAGCGCGCGCCGGTTCGGCAATCCTGTCAGCGTGTCGGTGCGGGCGCGCTGCTCCGACTTGTTGAGCGAGTCTCGGATGGTGTCGAGCTCGCGTGACTTCTCGGCAAAGCTCGCTTCGAGTTTCGCCGCACGCGCTGTCGCCTGGGCGAGCTCACTGACCAGGTTCTCGATCAGGATCTTCGGATCGACGCCCTGCTCGCTGCGTTCGGCGACGCCATCGATCGCCGCCATGTGCGTGCGGTTGTCGGCGATCGCGGCCGTCAGATACTGCTTGGCGGAGTCCATCACGCCATGCAACTGCTGCGAGACTTTGTGGACGACAGCCGCTTCCGTACCCTGCTGGCCGATGTACGTGTCGAACAGCGCCTGGTTGGTGGTCTTGTCGAACTTGCGCTTGTTGCTGACCAGGATGTCGACGGCGCGCTTGAGATCCGACGCCGAGCCCAGTGAGTACTTGAACCACAGATGGAAGTTGTTAGGCGTCGGTGGCACGCGCTGTTGAGCCATGGATTTCATGGCCTTTTCCGCGACCGTCGTCGCGTACTCGAAGTCAAGCTCGTCGAACGTAGCGCCGGACACGATGTGGAGTGATCCCAGATGCGGGCTGATGCCTGGATGTATGCACTCAGTCTCCCATTCAAGTCTTAACCGTGCCTCAATCGAACCTTCGACACTGCCGGCAGAGGCTGCAAAAAAACTCACGATTACCGTCGCTTAGCGGATGCCCAAAATGGTATCATCATCTGTCGCCCCATTGACCGGGCTGCCGCTTTTGTGGCCTAGTCCGCCGTCTTCAAACGACGCGAATCCTCGAAAATTACAAGCGATTCCATGACATCCGAACGCTACAACGCCCGTGAAGCCGAGCCGCGCTGGCAGCGCCAGTGGGACGAAAAGGCGATCTTCGCCACCAGGAACGACGATCCGCGTCCGAAATACTACGTGCTCGAGATGTTTCCCTATCCGTCGGGACGCATCCATATCGGCCATGTCCGTAATTATACGCTGGGCGACGTGCTGGCGCGCTTCATGCGCGCCAAGGGCTTCAACGTGCTGCACCCGATGGGTTGGGACGCGTTCGGCCTGCCGGCGGAGAACGCAGCGATCGAGCGCAAGGTGGCGCCGAAGGCGTGGACCTACGACAATATCGCGGCGATGAAGAAGCAGCTGCGCTCGATCGGCCTGTCGCTCGACTGGGCGCGCGAGTTCGCGACCTGCGATCCATCCTACTACAAGCACCAGCAGAAGATGTTCCTCGACTTCATGCAAGCGGGGCTGGTCGAGCGCGAGAAGCGCAAGGTGAACTGGGATCCGGTCGACATGACCGTGCTCGCCAATGAGCAGGTCATCGACGGTCGCGGCTGGCGCTCCGGTGCGGTGGTCGAACAGCGTGAGATGAACCAATGGGTGTTCAAGATCACGAAGTACTCGCAGGAGCTGCTGGACGCGCTCGATGGTCTCGACCGCTGGCCCGACAAGGTGCGGCTGATGCAGCGCAACTGGATCGGCCGCTCCGAAGGCCTGCTGATCCGCTTCGCGCTGGATCCCAAGACGACGCCGGCGGGCGAGACCGAATTGAAGATCTTCACGACGCGGCCGGACACGCTGTTCGGCGCCAAGTTCATGGCGATCTCGGCGGACCATCCGCTGGCGCAAGCCGCAGCCGCCAAGAACCCGGAGCTCGCCGCGTTCATCGCCGAGATCAAGCGGATCGGCACCGCGCAGGAGGCGATCGACACCGCGGAGAAGCAGGGCTTCGACACCGGCATCCGCGCCGTGCATCCGTTCGATCCGAGCTGGACCTTGCCGGTCTATGTCGCGAACTTCGTGCTGATGGAGTACGGCACCGGCGCCATCTTCGGCTGCCCGGCGCATGACCAGCGCGACCTCGACTTCGTCAACAAATACGGCCTCGGCAACACGCCGGTGGTCTGCCCCGAAGGACAGGACCCGGGCTCGTTCGTGATCACCGACACCGCCTTCGATGGCGACGGCCGCCTGATCAATTCGCGCTTCCTCGACGGCATGACGATCGCGCAGGCCAAGGACGAGGTCGCCAGGCGGCTCGAGAGCGAGCAGCGTGGCGGCGCTGCGGTCGGCGAGCGCCAGGTCAATTTCCGCCTGCGCGATTGGGGCATCTCGCGCCAGCGCTATTGGGGCTGCCCGATCCCGGTGATCCACTGCCCGACATGCGATGTCGTGCCGGTGCCGGCCAAGGACCTGCCCGTGGTGCTGCCGGACGACGTCACCTTCGACAAGCCGGGCAATGCGCTCGACCACCATCCGACCTGGAAGCACGTCACCTGCCCCGCATGCGGGGGCAAGGCGCAGCGTGAGACCGACACCATGGACACCTTCGTGGATTCGTCCTGGTACTTCGCGCGCTTCACCGATCCATGGAACGAGGCCGCGCCGACGACGCCGGCCGTGGCCAACCGGATGATGCCGGTCGACCAGTATATCGGCGGCGTCGAGCACGCGATCCTGCATCTGCTCTACAGCCGGTTCTTCACCCGCGCGATGAAGGCTACCGGCCACGTCGCGATGGACGAGCCGTTCGCCGGCATGTTCACACAGGGCATGGTGGTCCACGAGACCTATCAGAAGGCCGACGGCACCTACGTCAACCCGGCGGAGGTCAAGATCGAGATCGGCGGCAACGGCCGCCGCGCCGTGCTGGCCGCCACCGGCGAGGACATCACGATCGGCCCGATCGAGAAGATGTCGAAGTCGAAGAAGAACACCGTCGACCCCGACGACATCATCGAGAGCTACGGCGCCGACGTCGCGCGCTGGTTCATGCTGTCGGACTCGCCGCCGGACCGCGACGTGATCTGGAGCGACGAGCGGGTGCAGGGCGCGGCGCGCTTCGTCCAGCGGCTGTGGCGGCTGGTCAACGAATCGGTCGCGGCAGCGGCCGAGGCCCCCTCCTCCCGCCCGGCCGCGTTCGGCCCCGACGCGCTGGCGCTGCGCAAGGCTGCCCACGGCGCCCTGGACAAGGTGACCGGCGGCATCGAGCGGCTGCACTTCAACGTCTGCCTGGCGCATATCCGCGAGTTCGCCAATGCGCTGGCCGACGTCCTGGCGCGGCCGGCCAAGCCGGCGGCCGACCTGGCCTGGGCGATTCGTGAGGCCGCCGGGATCCTGGTGCAGCTGTTCTCGCCGATGATGCCGCATCTGGCCGAAGAATGCTGGCAGGTGCTGGGCCAGACCGGGCTGATCTCGGAGGCCTCCTGGCCGCAAATCGAACGAGATTTGCTGGTTGAGGACAGCATGACCCTGGTCGTCCAGGTCAACGGCAAGAAGCGCGGAGAAGTCACAGTCGCCAGCAACGCGCAGAATCCGGAAATTGAGGCTGCCGTTTTGGCCCTCGATGCAGTAAAACTGGCGCTGGATGGCAAACCCGTCCGCAAGGTGATCATTGTTCCCAAGAGGATCGTGAATGTCGTCGGCTAGGTTTCGGATCGCTGCTCGGCTTGTTGCCGTGGCCGCTTTGGCCGCGCTGACGGCAGGCTGCTTCCAGCCGATGTATGCAGAGCATACCGACGGCACGCCCGGCCTGCGCGAAAAGCTGATGGGCATCGAGCTGCCGCCGGTCGACAAGCCGAACGCCTCGCCCGAGGCGCGCATCGGCGTCGGCATCCGCAACGCGCTCGCCTTCAAGCTGTACGGCACCGCAACCGGCACGGCGCCGACCCACAAGCTGGTGCTGCGATTGCAGACCAGCCGGTCCTCGCTGATCGTCTCACAGACCACCGGCCTGCCGACCACCGAGAATGTCGGCCTCGACGTGCAGTACAATCTGGTCGAGTTGGCGACCAACAAATCGGTCATGACCGGAACGACCTTCGCGCGCACCTCCTATGACATCCCCGGCTCGTACCAGCGCTTCGCCCGGCAGCGGGCCTTCCGTGACGCCGAGGATCGCGCCTCCGAGGAGGTCGCCGAGAAGATCAAAACGCGGCTCGCGGCCTATTTCACCGCGGGCACCTGACGCACGGCTGACATCGCCGTGGTCGCGCTGCGCGGACGAGACATCGATGCCTTCCTGGCCAAACCGGACGCCACTCGTCCGCTGATCCTGTTGTACGGTCCGGATACCGGCCTGGTTCGCGAGCGTGCCGAGGCCCTCATCGCTTCGGCCGTCGACAACCCCGATGATCCCTTCTCCGTGGTCAGGCTCGACGGTGACGAGCTCTCCGCGGAGCCATCGCGCCTCGTCGACGAAGCCATGACCGTGCCGCTGTTTGGCGGCCGCCGGGCCATCCGGGTGCGCGCTGGCTCGCGCAATTTCGCCAGCGGCGTCGAGACGCTCAGCGAGATGAACGTGCGGGACTGCCGCATCGTGATCGAGGCCGGCGACATCCGCCCCGATTCGCCACTGCGCAAGATTTGCGAGAAGGCCAGAACGGCGGTGGCGATCGGCTGCTACCCGGACACCGAGCGCGATCTCGCCAAGCTGATCGACGACGAATTGCGCTTGGCCTCGCTGCGCATCTCTCCGGAGGCCCGCGCCTATCTGATGGCGCTGCTCGGCGGCGACCGCCAGGCCTCCCGCAACGAGCTGCGCAAGCTGACCCTGTTCGCCCACGGCGAAGGCGAGGTGACGCTCGACCATGTGATGGCCGTGGTCGCCGACGCCTCGGAGATGAAGCTCGATCCGATCGTTGACGGCGCCTTCGGCGGCAAGCCGGAAATGGTCGAGACCGAGTTCGGCAAGGCGATGATCGCGGGCACCTATCCCGGCGTCATCATCTCCGCCGCGCAGCGACATGCCGCATGGCTGCACAAATCGGCGCTCGCCGTCGCTTCCGGCACGCCAGTCTCGTCCATCCTCGAAGGCGGCTTCCCCCGGCTGCACTTCTCGCGCAAGCCGAGCGCCGAGACGGCGCTGCGCAATTTCTCCCCTGCCCGCCTGCTGCCGATCATCGACCAGCTGGCGACAGCCGCGCTCGACATGCGCAAGCAGCCGGGATTGGCGGCAGCGATCGCGCAGCGGACGCTGCTGTCGATCGCGGTCGCGGCACGGCGCAAGGGGTGATGGTCGGTGCGCCGGCTCCCTGAATACGGCGTCGAGAACTCCAGCCCGAGCGGACCCGAGATCGCTCTCCAACCTCAGCCGTCATTCCGGGGCGCCCGAAGGGCAAGCCAGGAATCCATCGGGCTACAGGATCTGCCTTGAGATGGATTCCGGGTTCGTGCTGCGCACGCCCCGGAATGACGGAGGAGAGAGTCGTGTGCTCGCTTTGGCAATCGCGACGAAAAACACAGCCGTAGCTCTTCCAAATTATTAGCTCGTCATGCCCGGGCTTGACCCGGGCATCCATCCGCTTCGTCCAAAAAAATGGATGGCCGGGTCAAGCCCGGCCGTGACGTAGGTGAGAGCGGAGCAACGAACTCATGGAGGCCCGAGGCACAGCCGCGGCGGCGCAATGAGCGCCACGACCTAACAACCTAGCCCTGCTCCAGCCGGCGCATCACCTCGTCGAGCTGCTCGAGGCTGCGGTAGGTGATCTGCACCGTGCCGCCGGGGTCGCGGTGGCTGATCGACACCGAAAGACCGAGCGCATCGCCGACGCGCTTCTCCAGCGCGATGGTGTCGGCGTCCTTCTTCTCCGCCGGCGCGCTGCCGCTGCTGCGCGGCTTCTGCGGCTTGCGTTCCGGCACGCCCTCCTCATGCGCGAGCGCCTCGGTCTGCCGGACGTTCAGCCCTTCCGCGATGATCTTCTTCGCCGCCGACATCGGATCCGGCAGGTTGATCAGCGCTCGCGCATGGCCGGCCGATATCTGCCCGGTCGCGATGAAGCCCTGCACCTCGGCCGGCAGCTTGGTCAGCCGCATCATGTTGGCGACGTGGCTGCGGCTCTTGCCGACGATCTTGGCGATGTCTTCCTGGTTGCGTTTGAACTCGTTGGCGAGCGCGTGATAGCCCTGCGCCTCCTCCATCGGATTGAGATCCTCGCGCTGCACGTTCTCGATGATCGCGAGCTCCAGCGCATCGCTGTCGCTGACATCGACCGGAACGATCGGCACCTCGTGCAGGCCGGCGGCTTGCGAGGCGCGCCAGCGCCGCTCGCCGGCGATGATCTCGTAGCGGTCGTGCTGGCCCTTCACCGGACGCACCACGATCGGCTGGATCACGCCATGCTGCTTGATCGAGGCCGAGAGCTCGGCGAGCTCGCCGTCGGAAAACGTCTTACGCGGATTGCGCGGGTTCGGCTTGAGGAATTCGATCGGCACTTTGCGCTGGTTGCGCGGCCGCTCCGGCGGCGCGCCGGCCTCGCGGCCGACGTCACCGATCAGACTTGCGAGACCCCGGCCCAATCGCGATCGCGACTCGTCGGCCATCGCCTTCTCCTTTGGATTCACGTCACGCTCCGCTTGCGTCTGCTGCCGATCGGGTCCCGCCGGCACAATGAACGAGGGAGCGGATTCATTTCGGAATCCGCTGCCGTCCTCGAATGAGATCCGGGCGACGAGGTCCCCCGGAGCAGAGGCAAAGTCAGTTCGTGCGCAGGTCACGCTCGCGCTGAATGACTTCGGTCGCGAGCTTGAGATAGGCCTCGCTGCCGACGCATTTCAAGTCGTAGACCAGCACCGGCTTGCCGTAGGACGGCGCTTCCGAGATGCGCACGTTGCGCGGGATCATCGTGTTGTAGACCTTCGATCCCATGAACTGGCGGACGTCGGCGACCACCTGGTTCGACAGGTTGTTGCGCGAGTCGAACATCGTCAGCACGATGCCGTGGATCGAGAGGTTCGGGTTCAAGGTCGAGCGCACCTGCTCCACGGTCTGCAACAGCTGCGACAGACCTTCGAGCGCGAAGAACTCGCACTGCAGCGGCACCAGGATCGCGTCGGACGCGGCCATCGCATTGACCGTCAGCAGGTTCAGCGACGGCGGACAATCGACCAGCACGTAGGTGTAGTCGTTCTCCGGCGAGACGTTGTTGTTGAGGCCGGCGAGCGCATCGCGCAGACGGAAGGCGCGGTTGGCGGTGGAGCCGAGCTCAAGCTCGAGCCCCGACAGGTCCATCGTCGAGGAGGCGATGTGCAGCCGCGGCACGGCCGTCGCAACGACGGCGTCGCGCAGCGAGGCCTCGCCGATCAGCACGTCATAGGTCGAGCAGTTGCGGCTGCCACGGTCGATGCCGAGGCCGGTCGAGGCGTTGCCCTGCGGATCGAGATCGACGATCAGCACCCGCTCGCCGATCGCGGCCAGCGCCGTACCGAGGTTGATCGCGGTCGTGGTCTTGCCGACCCCGCCCTTCTGATTGGCGAGCGCCAGGATGCGCGGATGCCCCTCCGGGTGCGGGGCTCTATCTTCTTGATAAATCTGATCAATTACGGCCATGCGCGATCGCCATTGGTTGTCGTCTTGACGGAATTCAGCTCTGTCGCTCGATGCAATCGATTGCGACGATCCAGCCCTGCCCGCCCGTCCGGCTGGAGTGAAGTTTCGACTCAATTTTCCAATACTTAGTAGATTCGGTCAATTCCGCTTCTACATCTTGACCCTTGAGAAACAGCGCTTTCGCGCCTTTTTTCACCAAGGGCTCCGCAAAGCCGATGAGCTGATGTAGCGGAGCAAGCGCGCGTGCGGTCACGCAATCGACTCGCCCGCCCCACTTCTCCACGATATCCCCGATCTCTGACAAATGCACGATCCCCGGAGCGCCGGTGACGCGAATTGCCTCGCGCAGGAAGGCGGCCTTCTTGGCGTTGCGCTCGACCAGATGGACCTGGGCACCATCCCGCTCGGCCAGGGCGCAGGCGAGGACGACGCCCGGGAAGCCGCCGCCGCTGCCGAGATCAATCCAGATCCGGGCGTCGGGCGCGAGGTCCAGGAGCTGAAGCGAGTCGGCGATGTGGCGCGTCCAGAGATGCGGCAAGGTCGACGGCGCGATCAAATTGGTCTTCGCCTGCCACTCCAGCAGCAGTGCGACGTAGCGATCGAGACGCTGCTCCGTTTCACGTGAAACGGGAGTCAGCGCGAGCGCTGCCGCCTTGTCCGATTCGATCATCTTGGATGCCACCGCTGGCGATGCCTGTTTCACGTGAAACGCCTCAACCCGTGGCCTTGCTTCGACGCGCTTCGCGGCGGAGATAGGCCGCAAGCATCCCGAGCGCCGCCGGCGTCATGCCATCGATCCGGCCGGCCTGCCCGATCGTCCACGGCCTGGCCGCCGTCAGCTTCGCTCGCGCCTCATTGGAGAGACCTGGGACGAGCGCATAGTCGACGTCACCGAGCACCAGGCTTTCGTCGCGCCGGAAGGCGTCGACGTCCTGGCTCTGCCGGCGGACATAGACATCATATTTGGCATCGATCTCAAGATGGATGACGATGGCGGGATCGATCGCGCCGAGCTCCGGCCAGATCGCCCTCACCTCGGAGAAACCGATCTCCGGATAGGCCATCAGCTCGAAGGCCGAGCGGCGCTGGCCATCCTTATTGAGCGTGAAGCCATGCTTCGCCGCCTCATTGGGCGTGATCGTCAGCGACCTCGCCATCGCGCGGGCAGTTTCCAACGCGCCCATCTTGCTTCGATGGAAACGCGCACGATCAATGCCGACACAGCCGAGCGCGATGCCCTTGTCGGTCAGCCGCTGGTCCGCGTTGTCCGCCCGCAGCGTCAGCCGATACTCGGCGCGCGAGGTGAACATCCGATACGGCTCGGTGATCCCCCGCGTGACGAGGTCGTCGATCATCACCCCCAGATAGCCATCGGCGCGATCGAATACGACCGGCCCGCCGCCGCCCGCGGCCAGCGCGGCATTGAGGCCCGCGACCAGACCTTGAGCTGCGGCCTCCTCATACCCGGTCGTGCCGTTGATCTGGCCAGCGAGGAACAGACCCTTCATCCGCTTGGTCTGCAGGGTCGGCTCGAGCTCACGCGGATCGACGTGGTCGTACTCGATGGCATAGCCCGGCCGGATCATCCGGACCCGTTCGAGACCCGGGATGGTCGGCAGCAGCGCGAGCTGGACCTCCTCCGGCAGCGAGGTCGAGATGCCGTTCGGGTAGACCGTCGTATCGTCGAGCCCTTCGGGCTCCAGGAAGATCTGGTGACCGTCGCGGTCACCGAAGCGGACGATCTTGTCCTCGACCGAGGGACAGTAACGCGGCCCGGTCGACTTGATCTGCCCGGAGTACATCGGCGAGCGATGGACGTTGGCGCGGATCACCTCGTGGGTTGCGGTCGTCGTCCGGGTGATGCCGCATTGGATCTGCGGGGTGGTGATCCTGTCGGTCAGGACGGAGAACGGCTCCGGCGGATCGTCGCCGGGCTGCATCTCGACCGCGCTCCAGTCGATCGTCGATCCATCCAGGCGCGGCGGCGTGCCGGTCTTGAGGCGGCCGAGCCGAAATCCGATGGCTTCGAGAGACTGGGACAGCCCCAGCGCCGGCGCCTCGCCGACCCGGCCGGCCGGCCAGGTCCTCTCACCCAGGTGGATCAGACCACGCAGGAACGTGCCGGTCGTGATGACGACAGCGCCACAGATGAAGGTCCGGCCGTCAGCCAACCGCACCCCTGCCACCCGTCCGCCGGTAGCGATCAGTTCGTCCGCCTCGCCTTCAATGACGGTGAGGTTTGGGGTCTCCCGGATCGCCGACTGCATCGCCGCGGCGTAGAGCTTGCGGTCGGCCTGGGCGCGTGGACCTCGAACGGCCGGTCCTTTCCGGCGATTTAGAACGCGAAACTGGATGCCGCCGGCGTCGGCGACGCGACCCATCAAGCCGTCGAGAGCGTCGACCTCGCGAACCAGATGTCCTTTTCCCAGTCCTCCGATGGCCGGATTGCAGGACATGGCCCCGATCGTCGCGAACTGATGGGTGATCAGCGCGGTTAGGGCGCCCATGCGCGCCGCGCCCGCCGCGGCTTCACAGCCGGCGTGGCCGCCACCGATGACGACGACGTCGTAGGATGTCAGATGCTGGATCATGGGGCTTATCTAACGCCTGCAGACAATGCTCGGAAGACGTTTCACGTGAAACATTCGCCGACGTCGAATCCTCGTTGTTTCACGTGAAACACGACCAGCGGTCCCATCGTGTTTCACGTGAAACATCCCTGACGGCGTCCGCACATCCTGTTTCACGTGAAACAATTGACGATCGATTAACCAAGCAACGCTTCATTAAGTATATTCGACCCGGTTCGTGGGGCCGCGGCTACTTACCGATGCAGAACTCGCGAAAGATCACGTCGAGCAGGTCTTCGACATCCACTCGTCCCAAAAGACGCCCGAGCGCAAGCGCGGCGATCCGCAGCTCCTCCGCAGCAAGCTCCTCGCCCAGGTCGATCGCCGAGATGCTACGCTGAAGCGCAGCGGCGGTGTCGGCGAGCAGAGTCCGCTGCCGCTGCCGTGTGATCAGGCCGCTCTCAGTTGATCCAAAATAGTCCCGGGCAAAGCCAACCAGCGCATCCAGCAGCTCGACCAGCCCTGCCCCGCTTCGCGCGGAGATTTGAAAGACCGGGTTATCTCCGCTGGACGATGGACGACCCCCCTCCCCACCTCTGCTCAGATCGATCTTGTTACGAACGAGCCAGACGGGAGCCTCGCTTTGGCGCTCAACCTCGGCCTGCTCATCCTCCGACAGCCACAGCACCAGATCCGCCTGCGCCGCTCGGTCCCGCGCGCGCCGAACACCCTCCTGCTCAACCGGATCGTCCGTCTCGCGAATGCCCGCGGTGTCGATCACCGTCACTGGATAGCCGTCGAGATCGAGCTGGACCTCAATGAGATCGCGCGTGGTGCCGGCCTGCGGAGAGACGATCGCGACCTCGCGACGCGCAAGCTGGTTCATCAGGGTCGACTTGCCCGCGTTCGGCGGTCCGGCAATGACGACCGTCAGGCCGTCGCGCAGACGTTCGGCCCGGCCCTGGGCCGACAGCACAGACTCGATCTCGGTCAACAGCTCGCCGATCCGGGCGAGCGCCGGCGCCATCAGCTCGATTGGCACGTCGCCTTCATCGGCAAAATCGATCCCGGCCTCGATCAGCGCCGCCGCCTCGATGATCTGCTCACGCCAGCTCCGCGCCTTGTCGCCCAACAGACCCTTCAGCTGCCGCAACGCCTGGCGCCGCTGGCGGTCCGTGTCGGCGTGAATGAGGTCGTCGAGACCTTCGGCCTCGGTCAGATCGATCTTGCCATTCTCGAACGCGCGCCGCGTGAACTCGCCCGGCTCAGCAGGGCGCATCTGCGGCATCGTCGACAGCACTGAGAACATTGTCGCCACGACGGCTCGACTGCCGTGCACATGCAGCTCGGCAACATCTTCGCCGGTGGCGCTTGCGGGTCCGGGAAACCACAGCACGACGGCATCGTCGATCGGCTCGCCATTACCATCCCGCAGCAAGGCGCGCGTCGCCATCCTCGGCAGCGGCAGTTTCCCCGCAAGCATCTGAAGGGCGATGCCGGCGTGAGGCCCGGAGAGCCTGACGATCGCAATCGCACTCGGCAGGCGTCCGGAGGACAGCGCGAAGATGGTCTGGTCGTGTGGATGCATGATCCTCAGTTGGGCTCACCGGCAGCGAAAGACAATCGGTTTGCAGCGGCATGCTTTACGCCGCCGAACCATGGCGGGCGGATAAGCATCGAGGTCTTCACGCCGAGCGCAGCGACAAACACGTCAAACAAAAAGGGCGCTCCGGAGAGCGCCCTTTGCAGATTGAAGCAGTGCCTCGATCAGGTGTTCATCGACTCGAAGAACTCGGCATTGCTCTTGGTGCTGCGGAGCTTGTCGAGCAGGAAGTCGATCGCGTCCATGGTGCCCATCGGATTGAGGATGCGGCGGAGCACGTACATCTTCTTGAGGTTCTGCGGCTCGGTGATGAGCTCTTCCTTGCGGGTGCCGGAGCGGGCGATGTCGATCGCCGGGAAGGTCCGCTTGTCCGCGACCTTGCGGTCGAGGATGAGCTCGGAGTTGCCGGTGCCCTTGAACTCCTCGAAGATGACCTCGTCCATGCGGCTGCCGGTGTCGACCAGCGCGGTCGCGATGATCGTGAGCGAGCCGCCTTCCTCAATGTTGCGGGCAGCGCCGAAGAAGCGCTTGGGACGCTGCAGCGCGTTGGCGTCGACGCCGCCGGTCAGCACCTTGCCGGAGGACGGCACGACGGTGTTGTAGGCGCGGCCGAGACGGGTGATCGAGTCGAGCAGGATAACGACGTCGCGGCCGTGCTCGACCAGGCGCTTGGCCTTCTCGATCACCATCTCCGCGACCTGGACGTGACGGGCGGCCGGCTCGTCGAAGGTGGATGACACGACCTCGCCCTTGACCGAGCGCTGCATGTCCGTGACTTCTTCCGGACGCTCGTCGATCAGCAGCACGATCAGGTAGCACTCCGGATGATTGGCCGTGATCGAGTGCGCGATGTTCTGCATCAGCACCGTCTTGCCGGTGCGCGGCGGCGCCACGATCAGCGCGCGCTGTCCCTTGCCGATCGGCGCGACGATGTCGATGACGCGTGGCGACAGATCCTTGCGGGTCGGATCCTCGAGCTCGAGCCGGAAGCGCTCGTCCGGAAACAGCGGCGTCAGATTGTCGAAATTGACCTTGTGCTTGGACTTCTCGGGATCCTCGAAGTTCAGCGTGTTGACCTTGAGCAGCGCGAAATAGCGTTCGCCTTCTTTCGGGCTGCGGATATGCCCTTCGATCGTGTCACCGGTGCGCAGGCCGAAGCGTCGGATCTGCGACGGCGAGACATAGATGTCGTCGGGACCGGGCAGGTAGTTCGCATCCGGCGAGCGCAGGAAGCCGAAGCCGTCGGAGAGCACCTCGACGACGCCCTCACCGATGATGTCGGTTTCCTGGATCGCGAGCTGCTTGAGGATGGCGAACATCAGCTCCTGCTTGCGCATCGTGCTGGCGTTCTCGACCCCGTTTTCCTCCGCGAAGGAGACGAGCTCGGCCGGCGTCTTTGACTTGAGGTCCTGTAGTTTGATTTCCCGCATTGGGGTGGTCCTGTGGAAGCGACTTGGGAGGGATGCGAGGTGGCTGTGGGAAGGCGGACGAAATGAGGTCCGCAGGTCTGAGCAAGGTTGGCGCCGATGAGGCACCAGACCTGATGCGGCGGCCGGTCAAGCCGGAACGCAACCACATCCGCCTGCGTGGGGTGGGATATCCATAATATAGAAAATCGCGCCGTCGTCTGCAAGGCATCTGCAGCGGAGCGGTATTCCCTGGGAAGCGGTCAGAACGGCTTGACGATGACGAGAATCACGATGCCGATCATCAGCACCGTTGGTACCTCATTGATATACCGGTAGAATTTCTGGCTTCGGGTGTTCTTGTCGGCGCCGAATTCTCTGACCCAGCGGGTGAACAGTCCATGGACCCCGGACATGATCAGCACCAGCAGAAATTTCGCATGAAACCAACCGCTGGTATACCAGTGGCCGGACCAGGCCAGATAGAGTCCGGCAAGCCACGTCACGGTGATCGCCGGATTGATGATCGCCTTGAGCAGGCGCCGTTCCATGATCTTGAACGTCTCGGACTGCTTCGAGCCGATCTCGGCGTCGCAATGATAGACGAACAGCCGTGGCAGATACAGCATGCCGGCCATCCACGCGATGACAGCGATGACGTGAAGGGCCTTGATCCACTCATACATCGGAAACGCGTGATCCTCTCGGCTGGCGATCAGCTTGCGTGTCGAGACATATCCGCTCGCTCAGTCCCCTCCAAACCAAATAATTTTAGAATCTTAAGGTTTGAGTCTAGGTAGCGGTGGATTGGACTCATGCAATGTCATCCGCAGTCTGCCCGCAGCTTGTTCACATCCCTCAACATGCGAGCTGCGCACGCCGGATCGCCCCAGAGTCCGATGTGATTCAGACGCTTGTCGAAATCCTTCGACAGCTTATCCAGAGACAAATGGGCCTCGTCCCGATATCATCGCGCTGCTGCCTGACGTTGTCCCGGACGGCGACCATGTGCAGAACAATCGGGGTTATACAAAGGGAGCGGTCCGAGGCGGCTTTTTGGCCCCATCCTTCACAGGGATTCACAGATCGTTAAGGATTTGATGCCCACCACCGGCAACTACTTTCACCTCCATCTGGTTTCCGATTCGACGGGCGAAACCCTGATCACGGTCGCGCGTGCGGTCGCCGCGCAATACACCAACGTGACCCCGGTCGAGCACGTGTACCCGCTGGTGCGGAGCCAGAAGCAGCTCGACCGCGTGCTCGACGAGATCGAGGAAGCGCCGGGCATCGTTCTGTTCACGCTGCTCGAGAAGGATCTGGTCAGCCGGCTCGAAGCCAAGTGCCAGCAGATCAACATCCCGAGCCTGTCGATCATCGGTCCGGTGATGCAGCTGTTCGAGGCCTATCTCGGCGCATCGACCGCCGGCCGCGTCGGTGCGCAGCACGTGCTCAATGCCGAATATTTCGCCCGCATCGATGCGCTGAACTACACGATGCTCCACGATGACGGGCAGATGGTCGACGGCCTCGAAGACGCCGAAGTGGTGCTGGTGGGCGTCAGCCGGACGTCGAAGACTCCGACCTCGATCTATCTCGCCAACCGCGGCGTGCGCACCGCCAACGTGCCGCTGGTCCCGGGCATTCCGATCCCGCATCAGCTCGAGATATTGAAGAAGCCGCTGGTGGTCAGCCTGCATGCGACCCCGGAGCGGCTGATCCAAGTGCGGCAGAATCGCCTGCTCAGCATGGGTGCGGAATCCGGCAATGAAAACTATGTCGACAAGCAGTCGGTGACGGACGAGGTCGCCTATGCACGCAAGCTGAGTGCGAAGTTCAACTGGGTCATGCTCGACGTGACGCGGCGCTCGATCGAGGAGACGGCCGCCGCGATCCTGAAACTCTATACCGACCGGCAGCGGCAGCGGCTTCCGGACTAGTGAGCGGATCAATGTCCATCTGGTGCAGTGACGAGCCTCTCATTCTGGCATCGCAGAGCCGCGCGCGGCGGATGCTGCTCGCGAACGCAGGACTCCCGTGCGAGGCGCTTCCCGCCGATATCGACGAACGCGCGGTGCAGGCCGAAGCCGGCCTGGTCGCGCCCTACGAGATCGCGTTGCACCTTGCCAACGCGAAGGCCGCAGCGGTCTCGGCAAACAGGCCCAATTCATATGTGGTGGGCGCGGATCAGACGCTGGCATTGGGTGAGCGCATGTTCAACAAGCCAGCCGGCCGCCAGCATGCCATGCAGCAACTGTTGGCGCTGGGCGGACGCACCCATGCGCTGCACTCGGCCATCGCCGTGGTCCGCAATGGCGAGGTGCTGTTCTCGCACGTCGCCGTCGCCTGGATGACGATGCGTGCCCTCACCGAAACCGAGATCGCAGCCTATCTCGATGCCGCCGGCGAAACCGTCACATCCAGCGTCGGCGCCTACCAGCTGGAAGGGCTCGGCGTGCACCTGTTCGACCGCATCGACGGCGATCACTTCACCATCCTCGGCCTGCCGCTGCTGCCGCTGCTAGCCTATTTTCGCGAAGCGAAGCTGCTCAGGATCTGAGGCCGACCGCAGCCACGCGCAAGGGGGAGTGACCGCGGATGAGAGTGCTGGGTCTGACCGGCTCGATGGGCATGGGCAAGTCGACGACCGCAAAGCTGTTCGCCGAAGCCGGCGTCCCGGTCTATGACGCCGACGCGACCGTTCATAAGGTCTATGAGGGCGAAGCCGCGCCGGCGATCGAAGCCGAATTTCCCGGGACCACGGTGGACGGCAAGGTGGATCGGGCCAGGCTCTCCGCCAAGGTCGTCGGCGATCCCGACGCGATCCGCAGGCTCGAAGCGATCGTGCACCCGATGCTGCGCTCCTATCATCAGAAGTTTCTCGACGACGCCGAGCAGTCCGGCGTGCCCGTTGCCGTCGTCGATGTCCCCTTGCTGTTCGAGACCGGCGGCGACAAGCGCGTCGATGCCGTGGTGGTGGTGTCGACCGCGCCCGAGATCCAGCGTCAGCGCATTCTGGCGCGCGGCACGATGACGGAAGAAGCGCTCGATGCGCTGCTCGCACGGCAGATGCCGGATGCCGAGAAGCGCAAGCGCGCCGATTTCGTCGTGGATACCTCGCACGGGCTCGATCCGGTGCGGGCACGCATCCGCGACATCCTGGCGGAGGTCGTTAGAATGCCACAGCGCCGGGGCTGATTCGCGAACGCCGGCCGCGCGGAATTCGACGGATCAAATCAGATGCGTGAGATCGTTCTCGACACCGAAACCACCGGCCTCGACGCCCTGCGCGGCGACCGCCTGGTCGAGATCGGCTGCGTCGAGATCATCAACCGCATGCCCACCGGCCAAGTCTACCACCGCTACATCAATCCCGAACGTGACATGCCGGCGGAAGCGTTCGCGGTTCACGGACTGTCGAGCGAGTTCCTCGCGGACAAGCCGCTGTTTCACGAGATCGTGGAGGAGTTCCTGGAATTCATCGGCGATGCCCCGCTGGTGATCCACAACGCCTCGTTCGACATCGGCTTCATCAACGCCGAGCTCGACCGGGTCAAGCGCGCGGCCATTCCGAGGGACCGTCTGGTCGACACGCTGCTGCTGGCACGTCGCAAGCATCCCGGCGTGTCGAACCGCCTCGACGACCTCTGCTCGCGCTATGCGATCGACAACTCACGCCGCACCAAGCACGGCGCGTTGCTCGACGCCGAGCTGCTGGCGGAGGTCTATGTCGATCTGGTCGGGGCGCGGCAGTCGCAGCTGATCCTGACCCAGGACAGCCAGGAGATCCGCATCGGATCTGCCGGCGAGACGCCGCGCCGTCAGCGCGAGCAGCCGCTGTTGCCGCGGGTCACGGATGCGGAGCGAGAGGCGCATCGCGCCTTCATCGCCACCCTCGGCGACAAGCCGATCTGGACGGAGTTTCTCGCCGGCACGTGATCCGCTTGATCGGCAGCGGATCACGCCCGGCAAGCATCAATCGTAAGCTGAACCGGATCAGCTCGACAGCACCTGGCCGCCCTGGGCCGCCGCCTGGCGCTCCATGTTCTGGCGGTACAGGCCGACGAAATCGACCGGGTCCAGCATCAGCGGCGGGAAGCCGCCGTCGCGCACCGAATTGGCGACGATCTCGCGGGCGAACGGGAACAGCAGGCGCGGGCATTCGATCAGCAGCATCGGCGACAGGTTCTCGCGCGGAATGTTGACCAGCCGGAACACGCCGCCATAGACCAACTCGAAGCTGAACATCACCTGGCTGCCGCTCTCGGCCTTGCCCTCGATCGTCAGCGTCACCTCGTACTCGGTGTCATTCAGAGCATTGGCGCCGACATTGATCTGGATGTTGATCTGCGGCGGCTGGCCCTGCGGCGCCAGGGACTGCGGAGCGTTCGGATTCTCGAACGAGAGATCCTTGATGTATTGCGCCAGCACGTTCAGTTGAGGAGGAGGAGCCGCCTCGGGAGTGGCGCCGTTACCGTTGGTCATCGCAGTGTTCTCCAGGCAAAAAGGGCGGGTCGTTGCGGCGCGTGGCTACCATAGGGCCGGCTTGTTCCACAAGGACGAGGCACGGACGCCGCGAAAGGCCGAGGCAGACGGTTGATCGGGCCGCCATGCCTCTATTTGTCGCATCGGCCCGGGGGCGGAACCAGCGACCGTCCTACTCTGTTCCAATCCAAGGTCGATCGGATTTCCCCTTGAGAGGGAAAAGGGTTAGGATCACCGGGCCACAATGTGCCATTGGCCGGGCCCAATTCGATGACTACATCCGGGTCGACCGAGGGATTCACGGGTCTTTACCTGGATCCTGTAGAACGGGTGCCCGGTGGCCGGGCTCCGCGTTCGGCTCGACAAGTCAGAAAGCGAACACGAAGTGGACATTTATACCATCATCTTCCTGGCGCTGGCGGTCTTCATCTTCATCCGCCTGCGCGCCGTGCTCGGGCAGCGCACCGGGAGCGAGCGGACGCCGTTCGATCATGCCGCCCGAAACGCGGTCCAGGGCGCGCCGGACAACCACGTCATGCCGGTTCCCAACAAGCCCATCGATCCCTCGGCTGCGGTCCCCGGCGGCGAGATGCCGGCGCCGGGCGATCGCTGGCGCGGCCTAGCCGAGCCGGGCACACCGCTCGCCCGTGGCCTCGACGCGATCGTCGCCGACGACTCGTCGTTCGATCCGCGCCATTTCCTGACCGGCGCGCGCAGTGCCTACGAGATGATCGTGCTGGCGTTCGCCAATGGCGATCGCCGCGCATTGCGCGACCTGTTGTCGTCCGAGGTCTATGAGAGTTTCGACGCCGTCATCAAGGAGCGTGAGAAGCAGGAGCAGAAGACCGAAACCCGCTTCGTCTCCATCGATACCGCCGAACTGGTCGGTGCCGAGCTGCGCGACCGCACCGCACAGGTGACGGTGCGCTTCGTCTCGCAAATGATCTCGGTGACACGCGACAAGGGGGGCAACATCGTCGACGGCAATCCGGACAAGGTCGCCGACATCACCGACATCTGGACTTTCGCCCGCGATACCGGCTCGCGCGATCCCAATTGGAAGCTGGTCGGCACCGGCAGCCATTGATGGAATAGGTTGCCGCCGCCGGCGCTACATCGGGAGATCGCCCGCTCTCGATGTCGACCCAGTTCTGCAAGGAGGACGACGAGGTCCATCCTCGGCTTTTTGACCCGGATCTTTTCAGCATCCCGTTTTCTCTGAATTTCGCGTTGAGTGGTACTTTGATGGTGCAAGCATGGTTCGCGAAATTTGGAAGCGGGGTTTCACCGCTCATCGCCTGAAATACTGGACGCCGGCGCTCGCCCTGAGCGTCGCCGCCGTGGCGCTCGCCCCTTATGCGGCCGAGGCGGTGCGCTCGCGCCACCGGGCGGCGACGCCCCCGGTGCGCCACCTGCCCTACCCGCAACTCGACTGGCCGCTCGAGATCAGCAACAGCCAGTACCTGCCATTGGCCTGGAACGACGTGCCCGGCTGGAACGACGACGACCAGCTTGCGGCCTATCGGACGTTCCGCGCCAGCTGCAAGCCGATCGCCGCAAAGACGGATGCAGCGCCGGATGCCAAGGCGGATGGCAAGCCGCTGGGCGATTCCCTGCGCGATCCCTGTCGCGACGCTCGGGCCACCGATCTCGCCGACAATGCTGCGGCAAGGGCCTTTTTCGAACGGCACTTCGAGCCGCTGAAGATCTCCAAGCTCGGCGATGCCGATGGCTTCGTCACCGGCTACTACGAACCCGTCATCGAGGGCTCGCGGACCCAGAACGAGGTCTACAACGTTCCGGTCTATCGTCGCCCCTCCAATCTGTTCGTCCGTGGCTTTAAGCAGGACGCGACGAGTCTGCCCAACAAGGGTCCCGTCTATCGGAAGATCGGACGGCGCAAGCTGGTCCCCTATTACGACCGCGCGGAGATCGAGGACGGCGCCATCGAGGGCCGCGGCCTGGAGATCGCGTGGCTCAGGAATCAGACTGACCTGCTGTTTGCCCAGATCCAGGGATCGGCGCGCATCAGTCTCGACGACGGCTCGACCATCCGCATCAACTACGATGCCTATAATGGCCTTCCCTACACACCGGTCGGCCGCATCCTGATCGAACGCGGCATCATTCCGCGCGAGCAGATGTCGATGCAGCGTATCCGCGACTGGATGGAGCAGAATCCGGAAGGTGCCAACGAGCTGCGGCGGATGAACCGCTCCTACATCTTCTTCCGCGAGGTGCAGCTGTCGGAGAAGGACGAGGCGGTCGGCGCGCAGGGCATCCCGCTGACGCCCGGCCGTTCGATCGCGGTCGACAAGTCGCTGCACGTCTATGGCACGCCGTTCTTCATCACCGGCGAGCTGCCGATCGAATCCGAGAAGTCGAAGACCGCGTTCCACCGGCTGATGATTGCGCAGGATACAGGCTCGGCGATCGTCGGACCTGCGCGCGCCGATCTCTATTTCGGCGCCGGCCAGGACGCCGGCAAGGTTTCCGGCCGTCTCAAGCACAGCATCCAGTTCGTGATGCTGGTGCCGAAGAGCCTCGATCCGGTCGCGCGTGGCCGCAAGATGCCGCTGCCGGATGCACGCCCGTCGGAGAAGATCGCGAAACTGTTTCCGCAGGTGCTGCCGAAGGAGGCCGCCAAAGCCGCCGCCTCCTCGGTCAACGATGCGAAGGCCCCTGCTTCCGCCGCGAGCGCAATCCCGGCGACCACGGTGGCGCAGAACGTTGTGGCGCCGCAGCCCGTGCCCCTGCCCGAGGCCCGCCCCCGTATCGAAAGTGATCGCAATATCCGCCGATTGCGTTATGGCAGGCGCCATCGCAACCGCCGATGACAAGCCGTCTCCATGTCTGAAGATCCCGAGCCGCCGCGCGGCCGTCGCAAGCGTGGCCTCTCCGAGGACGAGCGCACCCTGTGGGAGACGGTGGCGCGCCAGGTCAAGCCGCTGCGCAAGACGCACCGTCCGGTGCGGCCGCATCCGCCGATGGTGACGGCCGAGCCGCAGCCGGACAAGCCGATGATGACACCGCGGCCGGTCGCGCCGGTGGTCGTGCCCAAGCCGGCCCGGCCGGCGATCCCGCCGCTGGTCTCGCTCGGCCGCAAGGAGCGGTCGAAGCTGTCGCGCGGCCGCAGCGAGATCGATGCGCGGCTCGATCTGCACGGCATGACCCAGAGTCGGGCGCATCAGGCGCTGCATCATTTCCTGCATCGCGCCCAGCATGACGGTCTCACCTTCGTGTTGGTCATCACCGGCAAGGGCACCATCGGGGCGGATCCCGAACGCGGCGTGCTCCGGCGGCAGGTGCCGCATTGGCTTAGCCTGCCGGAATTCCGCTCGCTCATCGTCGGCTTCGAGGAGGCTCATGTCGGCCATGGCGGCGCCGGCGCGCTCTATGTCCGGATCAGGCGCGCCCGCGGCTGAGCGTCAGAACGGGCGGATGATCCCGATCCGCGGTACGGCGGTGACGATCCAGCCCAGGATCGTCGTCATGCGGTCGTCGGCGTCGATCGGAGTGATCGGCTTGGTCGCAGGAAGCGTCTTCAGCGCGTGCAGCATCAGTACCATGCAGACCACCCAGCTCGAGATCCAGCGCGAATAGTCGAACACCATGGCGAACATGACGAGGTAAGCGGAGCTGATGACGATCAGCGCGGCGATGACGATCTGGCGATGGCGCTTGTCAGCCAAGGCGCCGATGAGATCCTTGAGATTCCGCCACAGCGGCGCGTGCAGCCACAGCAGCAGCGCATAGATGGGCAGGCCCAGCAGGTTCGACGGCAGCCGCGCCCAGGTGTCCTGCACCTCCTTGGCGAGCGGCTGATACCAGACATAGGCGAACTGCAAGAGCTCAGTGCGCGACGGATCGACCATGCGGGAGCGCAAGTAGGACATGAAGTCGACCTCGGGCAGCGGCATGGTGCCGAGGAATTGCGCCGCGAGGAACAGCGCGCCGAGGCCGAGCAGCGCGCTAGCGCCGACTGCAATATCCAGGCGAGTGAGGGGACGTGTCAGGTAGTAGCGCAGCACGACGATCGCGGTGATGGTCGGCACGTACATCAGCAGATGGATGTGATGAATCAGCACGAGCAGGGCCGAGATCAATGCCGCAAGCAGCACGTAGGCCAGCGTGCGCGCCGGCACCAGCAGCAGGACGATCGCGCCGAGACAGCCATAGATGTCGAAATGGCCGAGCGTGAACAGGAAGTTCTTGAACACGAACGGCGAGCAGGCGGTGAAGATGAACAGCGGCAGCCGTGCGCGATCAAAGCCGAACGTGCGGCGGAAGAGCTGTGCGAACAGTGCGAGGGTGATGAGCCAGACGCAACCGGCCAGCGCGAAAACCAGCCAGACCGGCACCTTCGCGGCGAACAGGCCGACCATGGCACCGATCAGCGCGCGCTTGATGAAGCCGAAGTGATAGTCGACCAGCAGATGGATGTACGGAATGTAGGGCGGCAGCGTGATCTTGTGCAGGAACACGCCGAGCATCACGGCGGCGTTGACGGCGAGCATCAGGCGCCAGTGTTTGCTGGAGGCGGCGGTCATGCGGCGTCCGAGCGGTGATAGATGGAGACGAGGTCGTCGCCCCGTCCACCACTGTCGTCCCGGCCTTGAGCCGGGACCCATAGCCGCCGCCGTTCGTGGTGAGGCAAGGCTGGAGCCGCCATCGTGAGTCACAATCAGCTTTGGTGGTTATGGGTCCCCGCGTTCGCGGGGACGACAGCGGATTTTGACGCCGCGCCGGAGCGAAGAAGCTCAGCGCTTGCTAGGCGCAGCCGACTACAAAATGAACCGGCTGAGATCCGCGTTCTTGGCGAGGTCGCCGATGTGTTGCTGCACATACGCAGCGTCGACGCGCATGGTTTCGCCGTTACGATCGGACGCCGTGAAGGAGATCTCGTCGAGCACGCGCTCCATCACCGTCTGCAGCCGGCGCGCGCCGATGTTCTCGACCGTCGAATTCACCGCGACCGCGATGTCGGCGAGCGCGTCGATCGCATCGTCGGTGATGTCGAGCGTCACGCCCTCGGTCTGCATCAGCGCGACATATTGCTTGATCAGCGATGCCTCCGGCTCGGTCAGGATGCGCCGCATGTCGTCGCGCGTCAGCGCCTGCAGCTCGACCCGGATCGGCAATCGTCCCTGCAGCTCCGGCAAGAGGTCCGAGGGCTTGGCGATGTGGAACGCGCCGGAGGCAATGAACAGGACGTGGTCGGTCTTGACGGCGCCATGCTTGGTCGAGACCGTCGTGCCCTCGATCAGCGGCAGCAGGTCACGCTGCACGCCCTCGCGCGAGACGTCGCCGCCGGCGCGGTTCTCGCGCACGCAGATCTTGTCGATCTCGTCGAGAAACACGATGCCGTTGTTCTCGACCACGCTGATTGCTTCCTGCACCAACTGCTCGCTGTCGAGCAGCTTGTCGGATTCTTCCGCGATCAGGATGTCGTGCGAGGCCTCGACCGTCACGCGCCGCGTCTTGGTGCGGCCGCCGAGCTTGCCGAAGATGTCGCCGATCGAGATCGCGCCCATCTGGGCTCCCGGCATGCCGGGGATCTCGAACATCGGCAAGCCGCCGCCGGAGGACTGCGTCTCGATCTCGATCTCCTTGTCGTTGAGCTCGCCGGCACGCAGCTTGCGGCGGAACGAGTCGCGCGTCGCAGCACTCGCATTGGCGCCGACCAGCGCGTCGAGGACGCGCTCCTCGGCGGCGAGCTGCGCGCGGGCGGCGACGTCCTTGCGCTTGCGCTCCCGGACCTGGGCGATCGCGACCTCGACGAGGTCGCGGATGATCTGCTCGACGTCGCGGCCGACATAGCCGACCTCGGTGAACTTGGTCGCCTCGACCTTGAGGAACGGTGCGCCCGCAAGCTTGGCCAGCCGCCGGGCGATCTCGGTCTTGCCGACGCCGGTCGGCCCGATCATCAGGATGTTCTTTGGCAGCACCTCTTCGCGCAGGCCTGCATCGAGCTGCAGCCGGCGCCAGCGGTTGCGCAAGGCAATGGACACCGCCCGCTTGGCGTCGGCCTGGCCGACGATGTAGCGGTCGAGTTCGGAGACGATTTCGCGGGGTGAAAAGTCGGTCATGAGGCTCTAGCTAGGGTCGGACGGGGATGAGGGCAAGCCGGATTTCCGCCGTCACAGGAGCGGCGGTCCGGCCTGCCACTGCCGGATCGCCTCGGTTGGATAGATCAGCATCAAGATGTTCAGGGTCAGGTTGTCACGGATGTGCAGGCCCACCCCGATCTCGAACGCGACTGCAATCACGACGGTCAGCCAGACCGGCAGCACCCGCGCCAGCAGGAAGCCGGTCATCATCGCCAGCGTATCGCCGACCGAGTTCACGATGCTGTCGCCGAAATAGTCCAGCGAGATCGTGGCGGCACGATAGCGCTCGATGATGAAGCTGGAGTTCTCGACCAGCTCCCAGGCGCCCTCGATCAGCATCGCGATGATCAGCCGCCCCTGCCACGGCAGAAACGGCAGAACCAGCGCGGTCAGCGCATAGAACAGGAAGCCGTGAATGACATGGGAGAACGTGTACCAGTCGGCGAGATGCTGGGAGTTCTCCGAGCTCTGCACCACGCCGTGCCACAGCTTGACCGTGCCGCAGGCGCAGATCGGCAGCCGGCCCATCGCGAACAACAGTGCGGCCTGCAGCGCCAGCAGACCGAGCGCCAGGATGAGCCAGGGTCCGGACCAATGCCGGGACGGGGCGCCGATCTCGTCCGCGGTCATCGTCTACTCGGCCGACAGCGCTTCGATGGTGATGTTGCGGTTGGTGTAGACGCAGATGTCGGCGGCGATGTCGAGCGAGCGGCGCACGATGCTCTCGGCGTCCTTGTCGGTGTCGATCAGCGCACGCGCGGCCGCAAGCGCATAGTTGCCGCCGGAGCCGATCGCCATCACGCCGGCCTCCGGTTCCAGGACGTCGCCCGTCCCGGTCAGCACCAGCGAGACCTCCTTGTCGGCCACGATCATCATGGCTTCGAGCCGCCGCAGATAGCGGTCGGTGCGCCAGTCCTTGGCGAGCTCGACCGCGGCCCGGGTCAGCTGACCCGGATATTGCTCGAGCTTGCTCTCCAGCCGCTCGAACAGGGTGAACGCGTCGGCGGTGGCGCCGGCGAAGCCGCCGATGACGTCGCCCTTGCCGAGCTTGCGCACCTTCTTGGCATTGGACTTGATCACGGTCTGGCCGATCGAGACCTGGCCGTCGCCACCGATCACCACCCTGCCCCCCTTGCGGACGGTCAGAATCGTGGTGCCGTGCCAGACGGTGGGCTCGTTCGAGGATGCGTGCATGGGGGATCCCTGGTTGATGCCCTGATTTAGGCGCTCAGGCGTCGGGATACAATTACCGGGTCCCTGCCCTGCCCGACCCGGTCTTGAAATCCGCTCACCATGGCCCGAGATCAGGCCTCATGGGGGTCATCCCGCAGTAGCTAAGGTGTCATCCGCCTGATAAAAGGGCCGCGTTTTCAAGGGAAAGCTGACCCCATGCGTAGCGCGACCATCAAGCGCAAGACCAAAGAGACCGAGATCGAGGTGTCCGTGAACCTCGACGGCACCGGCGTCGTGAACATCGCGACCGGGATCGGCTTCTTCGATCACATGCTGGATCTGCTGGCCCGGCATTCCCGCATCGACATGACCGTCAAGGCGGTCGGCGACCTCCATATCGATTTCCACCACACCACCGAGGATGTCGGCATCGCCCTCGGCCAGGCCGTGCGTCAGGCGCTCGGCGACATGGCCGGCATCACCCGTTACGCCTCGATCCACATGCCGATGGACGAGACCCTGACGCGCGTCGTGATCGACGTATCGGGCCGGCCGATGCTGGTATTCCGCACGACCTTTGCGCGCGACAAGATCGGCGAGTTCGACACCGAGCTGGTGCGCGAGTGGTTCAACGCCTTTGCCATGAACGCCGGCATCACCCTGCATGTCGAGACGCTGTACGGCGAGAACGCCCATCATATCGCCGAATCCTGCTTCAAGGGTCTGGCGCGGGCCCTCCGCGCAGCCCTTGCGATCGATCCTCGCAATCAGGGCGAAGTGCCATCCACCAAGGGTCAGCTCGGCGGCTGACCTCCCTCCTCCCAAGGGATTATCGACATGCCCGTCTATACGGTTCACGCTCCCCTGGCCGCCGGGGTCGATCTGCGTTCGACCGATCGCTTTGTCTTCATCCGCGACGGCTTCCATTTCTGGGCCGCCGTGCTCGGCGCCGTCTGGCTGGCCTGGCATCGTCTCTGGCTTGCGATGCTCGTCTGGGCCGTGCTGATGATCGCGCTCGACGTCATCCTGGCGCGCGTCGGCGTCAGCGGCGGCGCGATTGCCGGCATCGATCTGTTGCTTGCGATCCTGCTCGGGCTCGAAGCCTCGAGCCTGAAGCGCTGGAGCTACTCGCGCGGCAATTGGCGCCAGATCGACGTCGTCGTCGCCGACGATCTCGATGCCGCCGAGCGCCGCTTCTTCGAGCGCTGGGCCGCCCGGCGCAGCACGCTCGGCTACGACAATCACACCGTCGATCGCGGCGCGGCGCCGCCGACACGCGACAATGGCAATGGGCAGCACCCGCCGCCGCTGCCGCATGCCAGCATCATTGGCTTGTTTCCCGAACCCGGAGGTGGACGATGAGTGTTGCGATCATCGATTACGGCTCTGGCAATCTTCATTCCGCCGCCAAGGCGTTCGAGCGCGCCGCGCGCGGCATGGCGGATCCGCAGAAGGTCGTCGTGACGCGCGATCCCGATACGGTCTATCGCGCCGATCGCATCGTGTTACCCGGCGTCGGCGCCTTCGCCGACTGCCGTCGTGGCCTCGACTCCGTCAACGGCATGCTGGAGGCGATGACCGAAGCCGTACGCCACAAGGCGCGGCCGTTCTTCGGCATCTGCGTCGGCATGCAGCTGATGGCGACGCGCGGCAAGGAGCACGTCACCACCGACGGCTTCAACTGGGTCGCCGGCGACGTCGAGAAGATCGCCCCTCGTGACGAGAGCCTGAAGATCCCACATATGGGCTGGAACACGCTCGATATGGTGCAGGAGCATCCGGTGCTGGAGCGGCTGCCGCTCGGACCGAAGGGCCTGCACGCCTATTTCGTGCACTCCTATCACTTGAATGCCGTCAACGAGAGCGACGTTCTGGCACGCGCCGACTACGGCGGACCGGTCACCGCGATCGTCGGCAAGGACACCGCGATCGGCACCCAATTCCATCCCGAGAAGAGCCAGCGTTTCGGTCTCGCCCTCATTTCCAACTTCCTGAAGTGGAAGCCGTGAGCGCTTTCGTCCTGTTCGCCGCAACAGGCGGGCAGGGTGCGCTCTTGAAAGACAACTGACATGATCCTGTTTCCCGCCATCGATCTGAAGAACGGCCAGTGCGTGCGCCTGGAGCAGGGCGACATGGCGCGCGCCACCGTGTTCAACCTCGATCCCGCCGCGCAGGCCAAGAGCTTCGCCGACCAGGGGTTCGACTATCTCCACGTCGTGGATCTCGACGGCGCCTTCGCCGGCAAGCCGATGAATGCGCACGCCGTGGAAGCGATGTTGAAAGTCGTCAAGATGCCGGTGCAGCTCGGCGGCGGCATCCGCGATCTCAAGACGGTGGAGGCTTGGCTCAGCAAAGGCATCACCCGTGTCATCATCGGCACCGCGGCGGTGCGCGATCCCGAGCTGGTGAAGACCGCAGCCAAGGCCTTCCCCGGCCGCGTCGCCGTCGGGCTCGATGCGCGCGACGGCAAGGTCGCCGTCGAGGGCTGGGCCGAGACATCCGAAGTGACCGCGCTCGACATTGCCAAGCGTTTCGAGGACGCCGGCGTCGCCGCGATCATCTTCACCGACATCGCGCGCGACGGCCTGCTCAAGGGCCTCAACCTCGATGCCACGATCGCGCTAGGTGACGCCATCTCGATTCCCGTGATTGCCTCCGGCGGCCTGGCCTCGATCGAGGACGTCAAGGCGATGCTGACACCGCGGGCGAAAAAGCTCGAAGGCGCCATCGCCGGCCGCGCGCTCTATGACGGCCGCCTCGATCCCGCGGAAGCACTGGCGCTGATCCGCGCGGCGCGTGCGTAGGAGGAAACAGGATGTTCAAGGTCCGTGTCATTCCCTGCCTCGACGTCAAGGACGGACGAGTCGTCAAGGGCGTCAACTTCGTCAATCTGCGCGATGCCGGCGATCCGGTCGAAGCCGCGATCGCCTATGACGCGGCCGGCGCCGACGAGCTGTGCTTCCTCGACATCACCGCCACCCATGAGAACCGCGGCATCATGCTGGACGTCGTCCGGCGCACGGCGGAGGCCTGCTTCATGCCGGTCACGGTCGGCGGCGGCGTGCGCACCATCGACGACATCAAGACCCTGCTGCGTTCCGGCGCCGACAAGGTTTCGATCAATTCGGCCGCGGTGAGCAGGCGCGAATTCGTCAAGGAGGCGGCCGAGAAGTTCGGCGAGCAGTGCATCGTGGTGGCGATCGACGCCAAGTCCGTGTCGCGGCCGGGCGGCGGCAGCCGCTGGGAGATCTTCACCCATGGCGGCCGCAAATCGACCGGCATCGATGCCCTGGAATACGCCCAGGAGGTGGTCGCGCTCGGTGCCGGCGAGATCCTGCTGACCTCGATGGACCGCGACGGCACCCGCCAGGGCTTCGACCTGCCGCTGACCCGGGCAGTCGCCGACAGCGTCCCGGTGCCGGTGATCGCCTCCGGCGGTGTCGGTAACCTCGATCATCTGGTGGACGGCATCCGCGAGGGCCACGCGACCGCGGTGCTGGCGGCGTCAATCTTCCATTTCGGGGAATTTACCATCCGGCAGGCCAAGGAGCACATGGTGCGCCAGGGGCTGCCGATGCGGCTCGATCCCTGACGACATTGCGTCGCAAAAATGTTAGATGAACGCTGGTCCGGCCGCCGTGGTCGGGCAGGCGTTCCGAGTACCGGCTGATGTCCCGCTTCACGCTTCACGACCTGGCTGCCATCATCGACGCGCGCGCCGCGGCGGGCGGTGAGGCGTCCTATACGCGCAAGCTGCTCGACAAGGGCCCGCCGCAATGCGCCAAGAAGATGGGCGAGGAGGCGGTCGAGACGGTCATCGCCGCACTTGGCACCGACCGTGAGCATCTGATCTCCGAAAGCGCCGACCTGCTGTTTCATCTGTTGGTGTTGTTGAAGTCGCGCGACGTCCGGCTCGAGGAGGTCGAGGCGGCGCTTGGCAAGCGGACCGGCCAATCGGGGCTGGAAGAAAAGGCGTCGCGCAAGACGGAGTAGGGCGCGACGGCGGGGGAAACGAAGGGCAGCGTCATGGACATGCGCACCACCGAACAACAATATAATCCGTACCGCGTCTTCACGCGCGAACAATGGGCCGAGCTGCGCAACGACACGCCGATGACCTTGGAGCCCGGCGAGTTCTCCAAGCTGCGGTCGATGCACGATCGTCTCGACCTTCAGGAGGTCGAGGACATCTACCTCCCGCTGTCGCGATTGCTGTCGATGTATGTCGATGCGGCGCAGCGGCTGTACTACGCGCAGCGCCAGTTTCTCGGCATCCGCGACCGTAAGATGCCCTACATCATCGGCGTCGCCGGCTCGGTGGCGGTCGGCAAGTCGACCACTGCGCGCGTGCTGCAGGCGTTGCTGACCCGCTGGTCGCCGCGGCCCAAGGTCGATCTCATCACCACCGACGGCTTCCTGTATCCGAACGCGGTGCTGGAGCGGCAGGGCCTGATGCAGAAGAAGGGCTTTCCGGAAAGCTATGACCTGCCGCGGCTGCTCGGTTTTCTCTCCGACATCAAGGCCGGCCGCCATCCCGTGCGCGCACCGGTGTATTCCCATCTGAGTTACGACATCGTCCCCAATCAGTGGGCCGAGATCGACCAGCCGGACATCCTGATCGTCGAAGGCGTCAACGTGCTGCAGACCGGACCGCTGCCGCGCGATGGCCAGGCCGTACCGGTCGTCTCCGACTTCTTCGACTTCTCGGTCTACATCGACGCCGACGAGGCGATCCTGCGCAAATGGTACGTCAAGCGCTTCCTGTCGCTGCGCGACACGGCGTTCCATGATCCGCGGTCCTACTTCAACCGCTACGCGCTGCTGTCGGACGAGGAGGCCATCGCCACCGCGATCGCGATCTGGGAGCGCACCAACCTGGCCAATCTCGAGGACAACATCCTCCCGACACGGCCGCGTGCGACCCTGATCCTGAAGAAGGGCGCGGATCACGAGATCGAGACGGTGGCGCTCAGGCGGTTGTGAGCGGGGCCCGCGAGCGCGGCGCCGAGCTGATCCGCTCCAACTAATGACCTACGCTGGCACCTGTCGCGCCGCCGCCAGATTCGCCAGCGCCTCGTCGAGCTTGTCGCGATCGATCGGCTTGACCAGGAACCCATCCATGCCCGCCTCGAAGCAGGCGTAACGGTCCTCGACCAGGGCATTGGCCGTGAGCGCCAGGATCGGGGTGCGCCCGCCGGGCTCGCTGGCCTCGATCGCGCGAATGCGCCTGGCGGCGGCAATGCCGTCGAGCTTCGGCATCTGCACGTCCATCAGGATCAGATCATAGGGCGCGCCGGCCGAGCGCGCCGCGAGCCAGGAGTCCAGCGCGGCTTCGCCATGCACGGCGATGTCGGCGTGGTGGCCGAGCTTGCTCAGCAGCGAGCGCATCAGCAGTGCGTTGATGTCGTTGTCCTCGGCGACCAGGATGGACAGTCCCGCGCCGGCCTGGGCCGCGATCGGCGGCGCGATGGTCGGGATCGGATCGTCGGCCATGACCGTGCCGTCGGTGTCGAAGCTCACGCGCGCGGCGAGCGAGGCGGCCCGCAGCGGCTTGACGAGATAGCCGTTGAATGGCGCCCCTGGCGCCAGCTCGTGGCGGCTCGCCGGTGTCACCAGCACGATCAGCCGCGTCGTATGATGTCGCGCGACCCCGCCCACACGCAGCGATTCATCGCCGCCGATGCTGTCGTCGACCAGCACGGCGTGCCAGGCGCGTTCGGGCAGCAGGGCCTCCGCCACCTCGGCCTCGGCGACCAGGCAGGTCTGCGCGCCCCAGTTCTGCAAGCGCCGCTCGATCAGCTCGGCCTGCAGCCCGGCCGGCGCGACCAGCATGATCGACCGTCCTGCGAGATCGGGGCCGCGGAAGCTGTTCTGCTCGCCGCGCTCCAGCGCCGGCGGCAGCGGCACCGACACCTCGAAGGTCGAGCCGGCGCCGAGCGCGCTCTGCAGCGCGATGCGGCCGCCCATCCGCTTGACGATCCGGTCCGAGATCGCAAGGCCAAGCCCGGTGCCGCCGAAGCTGCGCGCCACGCTGTCGTCGGCCTGCTCGAATTCGCGGAAGATGCGCTCCTGCGCGTCGGCTGCGATGCCGATGCCGGTGTCGCACACCTGGAAGCTGATCTCGTTCGGCCAGATGCCGGGCTCGGCGATCAGGGCAACGCCGCCCGTCGCGGTGAATTTGATGGCGTTGCCGGCGAGGTTGAGCAGCACCTGGCGCAGCCGCGCGGCGTCGCCCGTCACCCAGGTCGGCAGCCGCTCGTCGAGATAGGCCGCGATCTCCAGTTGCTTGGCCTGTGCCCGTGGCGCCAGCAGCTCGGTGATCTCCTCGATCAGCGCCGCCAGCGAGAACGGCTGCGCCTCGAGCGCCAGCTTGCCCGCTTCGATCTTGGAATAGTCGAGCAGCTCGTCGATCAGCGACATCAAGGCCTCACCCGAGGTGCGGACCGCCTTGGCGTAGGTCGTCTGCTCCGGCGTCAGTTGCGTCTCGAGCAGCAGCCCGCTCATGCCGAGGATGCCGTTCAGCGGCGTGCGGATCTCATGGCTCGCCATCGCCAGGAACCGCGACTTGGCGCGGTTCGCGGCATTGGCCTGGTCGCGCGCCTCCGCCAGCGCCCGCTCGGTCTCGGTGCGGTCGGTGACGTCGCGGCCGACACATTGCAGCACGGCGGGCTGGCCGGCGTCGGAACGCACCAGCGCCTCGCGCCACGCGATCCAGCGCGGCCCGATCGCGCTCTCGATACGCTGGTCGTGGACGCGCGTGCCGTTCGGCTCCAGCGCGCTGTCGCCCTGCTCGATCAGCTCAAAGGTGAACGCGCTGCCGAGCAGGTTGTCGCGATCTATCCCCGCCATCCGGCAATAGGCGTCGTTGACGAAGATGATGCTGCCGTCGCGCGCGCGCATGACGATGAGGTCGCCCTGCTGCTCGAACAGATTGCGGGCGCGCTGCTCGGCTTCCTGCAGCTCCCAGTTCCGGTCGGCCAGCACCTCGTTGTGGAGCGCAATCTTGTGCATCTTCCTGGCGACGAAGCGCAGCCGCATGCTGAGCGTGGCCAGGCCGACGCAGGCGAGCGCGAACAGGAAGCTGGCGCCGATCGCGAACGTGTGCGGGTTATAGCCGGAGTTGTCGGAGATGCTGGCCTTGATGAAGCCGTACGCGCCGCCGAAGCCGGCGGAGAAGATCATCAGCGAGCGCAGGATGGCGAAGATGGTCCGGTGACGGCGCATGAACCGGCGCAGGCGCAGCCTGACGTGAAAAATCGGTCCCATCTCGATCACCCCCGACGATTTCGATCCCAATGTCATGGCCGGCCCGCACCATGCGGCGTCGGTATTGCTGAGACTTTGAAAGGTCTGCACGCGCGATGAAGCCGTGCTGAGATGGTGAACCGGGCGTTAGCCCGACTCACAGAACCGGATCGGCGGGCGGTGAGTCATGGCCGCGGGCCGAGACGATGAGCGCGGCGGCGTCTCGCGCCGTGGCGTGGCTGGAGCGGACGTGGATGCGATCGTCGGCGTGAGCATCTGCTGCGCTGTCCTTGGCGAGATGGATTCGGGGCACGTCAGGATGCGGATCGGCGGCGATCGCGACGACCGCGGTCGCGGCAGTCATGCCGCAGCCACGATCCTCCTTGGCGAGCACATCGTCGACCACGACGAAATCGGCCGTCTCCGGACTGTCGGCCAGCGCCACGCTGATAGTGGCGAGCGCCGGGTCATCGGTGAAGTCGACATGGAGATCGGCGGTAAACGGCGCCGAGCCGCGCGAGATGCTGTCGGCGCCGACGGCAATGCAGGGCTGCGGGGAGGGCGCCAATTCGAGTCTGGCGATGACTGCGGCCGCGATCAGCGGCACGGCCGAGACAAGGACCTTGAAACGCAACATGATACGCACCGACGGGGCAGGCCTAATGACGGAACGCGGGCCTTATGGTTGTCGGAGCGTAAAGAGAAGTCGTTACCAGAGTGTTGAGGGGGAGGGGGCGCCCTTACGCCGCGTGGCGATTGTCCTCCGCCAGCGCGCGATACGACAGCGCCTCGGCCAGATGCAGCCGGCCGATCGCATCAGTGTGGTCGAGATCGGCGAGCGTCCGCGCCACGCGCAGCACGCGGTGATAGCCGCGGGCGGACAGCCGCATCGTCTCGGCGGCTTCGCGCAGCAGCTTCTGGCCGGGCGCATCCAGCCTGGCGACCTCGTCGAGCACGGCGGCGGGGGCCTCGGCGTTGGTCCGGATGTGTGGCAGGCCGGCCTTGGCATAGCGCTCGCGCTGCAGGTCGCGTGCAGCGGCGACGCGGGCGGCGACCTCGGCCGAGCCTTCCTTGGCGGGCGGCAGGATGAGGTCGGCGGCGGTGACGGCGGGGACCTCGATGCGCAGGTCGATGCGGTCCATCAGCGGGCCGGAGATGCGCATCTGGTAGTCGGCGGTGCAGCGGTCGATGCGGCCGCGCTTGCAGGCGTAGCCGGGCTCGAAGGCGTTGCCGCAGCGGCACGGATTCATCGCCGCGACCAGCATGAAGCGGGCAGGGTAGGTGACGCGGTGGTTGGCGCGCGAGATCGAGACCTCGCCATTCTCCAGCGGCTGGCGCAGCGAATCCAGCACGCGCGGATCGAACTCCGGCAGCTCGTCGAGGAACAGCACGCCCTGATGCGCCAGCGAGATCTCGCCGGGGCGGGCGCGCAGGCCGCCGCCGGTCAGCGCCGCCATGCTCGCGGAATGATGCGGGCTGCGGAACGGCCGTCGCGACGTCAGCGCGCCGCCCTCGATCTCGCCGGCGACCGAGGCGATCATCGAGACTTCCAAGAGCTCCGCCGGCGACAGCGGCGGCAGGATCGAGGGCAGCCGCGCCGCCAGCATCGACTTGCCGGCGCCGGGCGAGCCGATCATCAGCAGATGATGCCCGCCGGCGGCCGCGATCTCGAGCGCGCGCTTGCCGCTCTCCTGGCCCTTGATGTCGCGCAGATCGAGCAGACTGGCGGGTGCCTCCTGGATCTTCGGCTGCGGCCGCGACAGCACCTGCGTGCCCTTGAAATGGTTGGCGATCTGGATCAGCGAGCTCGCCGCGATGATCTGCAGGTCCGGGCTCGCCCACGCCGCCTCGGCGCCGCAGGCGGCCGGGCAGATCAATCCTTCCTCGCGCGCATTGGCGCCGATCGCCGTCGGCAGCACGCCAGCAACCGGCGCGATCGAGCCGTCGAGTCCGAGCTCGCCGAGCACCGTGAAGCCGCCGAGCGCATCCGGCGGAATGGCCCCGATCGCGGCCATCAGGCCGAGCGCGATCGGCAGATCGTAATGGCTGCCTTCCTTGGGCACGTCGGCTGGCGCCAGGTTGACGGTGATGCGCCGCGCCGGCAGCGCCAGGCCCGAAGCGATCAGCGCCGAACGGACCCGCTCGCGCGCCTCGGACACGGCCTTGTCCGGCAATCCGACGATCGCAAACGCCGGCAGCCCCGGCGCGACCTGGACCTGCACGTCGACCGCGCGGGCCTCGATCCCCTCGAAGGCGACGGTGGAAACGCGCTGGACCATGATGCCCCTCCCGGACAAGGAGGCTAGCGGAAGCCGGCATCGTTCGCAAGAACAATACGGGAACATCGTTGTTGCCGCGCTCTGCCGCAATCCATTAACGACAGCCGCGTGGGGTTTCAGCTCCGCCCGCTGCGCTTAACGCCCCTTTAGTCCGGCCTTCGCATTCTTCCTCAATTGATGATCGACCCGCGCCTCCGTCACAGCCGAGGGAGGCGCCCAACGAGGGACGTGCGATGCCTCCAGCGCCTGCGGCAGCTCCGACCGCCAAGACGCCCGCCGGTGATGCGCGGACGGTGTCCGAGCTCGCCACCGACATGCTGCGCCGGACCACCAGCCTGTTCCTGGCCGGTCCGCGGCCGGCGTCCGCCGAGCAGCTCGATCTCTACGATCAGATGTTCGCCCGGCTGATGCCGCAGGTCGCGACCGAGTTGCTCGCCGAGCTGAGCATGGCGCTCGCCGGCGTCGAGCGCGCGCCTTACGCGACGGCGCGGATGCTCGCCGTTCACCCCGAATTGCGCGTCGCCGGGCCGATGCTGGCCAAGGCGGCGGTGCTGACCGAGCGCGATCTCGCCGAGTTCATCCGCACCGGCAGCCCGGCGCATCTCGTCGCGATCGCCAGCCGCAGGGGCATCGGCGACAGCCTCACGACGCAGCTGATCGCGCGCGGCTTTCCGGCGGTGCGCATGGCGCTGGCGCAGAATCTTTCCGCCCGGCTGTCCGAGGACGGCTATCGCAGCCTGTTCAAGATCGCCGAGCGCGACGAGGATCTCGCCGAGAAGCTGGCGCTGCGCACCGACCTGCCGGCCAAGCTGTCGCGGGCCTTCGTCGCCGCGGCCAGCGAGGGCGCCCGCGCCCGCTTCATCAAGGCCGCGCCGCCGGCGACCCGCGCCACCCTGCAGGCGACGCCGACCCGCTCGCCCGGCGCGGCAATGCGCGCGATCTGGGATTATCAGCAGGTCAAGGCCGAGGTTGCCGCCCTCAGCCGGACCGGCAAGCTCGGCGACTCCGCCGTCAACCGCTTCTGCGCCACCGGCGATTTCCCTGCCGTGATCGCAGCGCTGGCGCTGCTCTGCGTCGTCACCATCGAGACGATCGAATCGCTGCTGGAGGAGGACCGCATCACGGACCTGCTGCTGGCCTGCAAGGCCGCGCGGCTCAGCTGGGCGACGACGTCGATGATCCTGCGCGACCGGCCCGGCTGCGACGCGCTTCCGGCCGATGACCTCGAGGAGGCGCGCAAGCGCTTCGAGAAGCTCGCACTGTCAGAAGCGCAATGGAAGGTGCGCGGGCTCGAATCGCGCTGAGCGAGCGCGAGAAGCGGCGTCAGCCCGGCGGCGTGCTCGGATAGGCCGTGAAGTCGATCTTGAACATCGCCGGATCGAGCTTCTTGGTCGTATCCAGATTGTAGACGGCAATCGTGGTGTCGTAGCCCTGCGGATCGGTCACGGTCCACTGCTTGAGCTGGCCGTCCTTGGCGCCGAGCATCAGCATCAGCCGGCTGGTCCCGATCAGGGCCTGCTTCTCTTCGATCGTGATCGTGACGTAGAGGTCGTCGGCGGCGACCGCGATCACGTTGGTGTCCTTCAACAGGTCGATGCGGTCGGACAGCAGATAACGCAGCGGCGTCTGCGACAGCGGATAGACGTCCTGGGTCGCGAGCTTGCGGTCGCGCACCACCAAGGAAGAGCCGTCGGCGATGATGTCGATCGGCGTCGGCGGCTCGTATTCGAAGCGGACCTTGCCGGGCTTCTGGATGTAGAAATCGCCCTTGGTCTTGCTGCCGTCCGGGCCGACCTGGACGAAGTTCCCGACCAGGGTCTGCAGCGACGACAGATAGGCGCTGACCTTGGCCGCCTGCGCCTTCTGGTTGGCGTCGAACGAGGTGAAGATGCTGGCCGGCACGTTGCGCCGGGGATCGGGAATGACCGGGTTGGGCGGGGCCGTCTGGGTGGTCGAGGGGCTCTGGCCGGCCCGCTGCTGGTCGGAGGCGCTGAGCTGGGAGCCGCTCTTCGGGCCTGATTTCGGAGCCGGCGTGCCCTGCGCGGCGGCGTGACCGGACGCACCGGCGACAGAGCATATCGTCACGGCGCAGGCGACCAGCCAAGCGCCGATCCGGCGCCCGCGCCAAGCTGCGTGATACGAAAACGTGCTGTTCAACAAGGAGCTTTTCAAAACGACGTCCTGAGGTTTTACGCGTTCTATCCCGGTTCGGCCGGGCAGCGTGATCGTAATCGCGTGAAGATCGGGCACCGAAGCGGCGTTTCTGCGGCCATCGGGGCCGTCAGAACCCGCCTTCCTCCTCGGGCACCAGGATCTCGCGCTTGCCGGCGTGGTTGGCCTGGCCGACGATGCCTTCCTGTTCCATCCGCTCCATCAGCGAAGCGGCCTTGTTATAGCCGATCTGCAGCCGGCGTTGAATGTAGCTGGTGGAGGCCTTGCGGTCGCGCTTGACCACGGCGACCGCCTGGGAGAACAGGTCGTCGCCGCCGCCACCGCCGCCCATGCCGGTGGCATCGAACACGGCGCCATCCTCCTCGCTCGGCTCCTCGGCGGTGACCGCCTCGAGATATTCCGGCGAGCCCTGTGCCTTGAGATGCTTGACGACCTTCTCGACCTCCTCGTCGGAGCAGAACGGGCCGTGTACGCGGCTGATGCGGCCGCCGCCGGCCATGTAGAGCATGTCGCCCTGGCCGAGCAGTTGCTCGGCGCCCATCTCGCCGAGAATGGTGCGGCTGTCGATCTTGGACGTGACCTGGAAGGAGATGCGGGTCGGGAAGTTCGCCTTGATGGTGCCGGTGATGACGTCGACCGACGGGCGCTGCGTTGCCAGGATGACGTGCAGGCCGGCGGCACGCGCCATCTGCGCGAGGCGCTGCACCGTGCCCTCGATGTCCTTGCCGGCGACCATCATCAGGTCGGCCATCTCGTCGACGATGATGACGATGTAGGGCAGGGGATCGAGGTCGAGCTTCTCTTCCTCGTAGATCGCCTTGCCGGTCTCCTTGTCGAAGCCGGTATGGACGGTGCGCGTCAGCTCCTCGCCCTTGGCGCGCGCTTCGCCCAGGCGGGCGTTGTAGCCGTCGATGTTGCGCACGCCGAGCTTGGCCATCTTCTTGTAGCGCTCCTCCATCTCGCGCACGGCCCATTTCAGCGCGACGACGGCCTTCTTCGGATCGGTCACGACCGGCGTGAGGAGATGCGGGATGCCGTCATAGACCGACAGTTCGAGCATCTTCGGGTCGACCATGATCAGCCGGCACTGGTCGGGCCTGAGGCGATAGACCAGGCTCAGGATCATGGTGTTGATGGCGACCGATTTGCCCGAGCCGGTGGTGCCGGCGATCAGCATGTGCGGGGTGCGGGCGAGATCGATGATGATGGATTCGCCGCCGATGTTCTTGCCGAGGCAGAGCGGCAGCTTGGCGACGCTCTCGGTCGCCTCCTTGGCGACGAGCAGCTCGCGCAGGTACACCTTCTCGCGATGCGCGTTGGGCAGCTCGATGCCGATGGCATTGCGGCCGGGCACGACCGCGACGCGCGCCGACAGCGCGCTCATCGAGCGGGCGATGTCGTCGGCAAGACCGATGACGCGGGACGATTTGATGCCCGGCGCCGGCTCCAGCTCGTACAGCGTGACGACCGGGCCGGGATGCGCCTTGACGATCTCGCCGCGCACCCCGAAGTCCTGCAGCACACCTTCCAGCGCGCGCGAATTGGCCTCCAGCTCGCTCTTCGACAGCGGCTGGCGGTCGGAGGATTTCGGCGCCGCCAGCATCGAGACCGAGGGCAGGTCGTATTTGTCGTTGGCCTTGCGCGCCGGCGTCTTGGCCGCGGGCTTCTTGCGGGCGCGGGGAGCGGGCTCCTCCTCCTCTTCTTCGTCCTCGCCTTCGTCGGCCTCGTCCTGGTCGCCGCCGTCCTCGTCCATCTCGGGCGCGAGCGTCGGCTTGCCGCGACCCAGGCTCGGCTCCTGCCGGCCTGCGGCGGCGGCGCGCGGCTGCGGGCCGGAGGAGACCAGCGCACGATAGGCCGTGCTCAGGAACCAGACGACCTGGGCCTTGGCGCTCATGATGGCGTGGAACACCCAGCCGAGCCGGATCGCCTTGCGGTCGTCGTCGTCCTCGGGGTCGGCCAGCGGCGTGTCGTCGTCCTCATCCGCGAGCAGGCTCGGATCGGCTTCCTTCGCGCCCATGCCGCCGGCCACCAGCAGGCAGCCGATCATCGCAACCAGAAGAAGGGCGCCGAGCACCAGCCGATAGATCACACCGGGCGGACCGAACACCACGGCCGGTGCGCGCACCAGGGCGTCGCCGACCACGCCGCCGAGACCGGTCGGCAGCGGCCAGGCGTGCGAGCGCGGCCAGCAGCTGGCAAAGCCGGCGGCGATGACGGCGCCGAGAATCCAGGCGCCGAAGCGCAGCGCCTCGCGGTCGAACGGCCGGTGCGTCATCATCCGCCAGCCGCGGATCGAAAGCGGCAGGATCGCCATGATCGAGCCGAGACCGAGGATCTGCATCAGCAGATCGGCGCTGATCGCGCCGGGATAGCCGACGATGTTGCGGATGGCGCGCGAGGTGGCGTGGCTCAGGCTGGGGTCCTGCACCGACCACGTCATCAGCGCCGCCGCGGCCACGCCGCACAGCGCGATCAGGCAGAGGCCCGCGAGCTCGCGCAGCCGCCGCACCAGCGCGTCGCGCAGCGACGTCGGCAGGTGGTTGACCAGAGGGATGACTCGTTCGATCGCCGGCATCTGCATCAGCCCCGCGATTATCCCAGGACCTCGACCAGCCGGTGCAACGCCTCACCGGTGGATCCGGCGTCCGCCACCAGCGCCAGCCTGATGTAGCCCAGGCCCGGATTGAACCCGTCGGCTTGCGGCCGCGCCAGGTAGCTGCCGGGCACCACGCGCACGCCGGCGTCGCGATACAGCCGCAACGTCACGTCCTCGTCGCCGCCGCGATCAGCCACGTCGAGCCAGACGCAGAAGCCGCCATCGGGACGCTTGTAGCCATAGCGGTTGCCGATGATCTGGTCGGCGAGATCGAACTTGGCGCGGTACAGCCGCCGGTTCTCCTCGACATGCGCCTCGTCGGCATAGGCGGCGACGGCCACGTGCTGCAGCGGCACCGGCACCTGCGGCGCCGCGACGTTGCGCAGCTCGTGAAAGCCCGCGAGGAATCGGCGGTCGCCGGCGGCGAAGCCGATCCGCATGCCCGGCACGTTGGAGCGCTTCGACAGCGACTGGAACGCGACCACGTTGGTGTAGTCGGGTCCGGCATGCTCGAGCATGCTGCCGGGTGCCGCCTTCGTGTAGATCTCCGAATAGCATTCGTCGCTGAAGATCAGGAAGCCGTAAGCGTTGGCGAGCTGGACCAGCCTGCGCATGTAGTCCGCTGATGCCACCGAGCCTTGCGGGTTGGCCGGCGTCGCGAGGTAGAACGCGATCGTGCGCGCCAGGGTCGCCTCGTCGATCGCATCGAGATCGGGCAGGAAGCCGTTGTCGCGCGTGGTCGGCAGATAGATGGAGTCGCAGCCGGCGGTGCGGGCGCCGACGCCATACACCGGATAGAACGGGTTCGGCATCAGGATCGCCGGCCGTCCGCGGCGCGGGCCGACATGGCGGAGCGCGGCATGGGCGGCGAAGAACAGGCCCTCGCGGCTGCCGTTCAGGACCAGGATCTCGTGCTCGGGATCAACAGCGCGCGGCAGCGCGAATCGGCGCGACAGCCAGCCGGCGGCCGCCTTGCGGAACGGCTCGATGCCCTTGGCGGCCGGGTAGCGGCCGAACTCGGCGATGTGCTGGGCCAATACAGGCCCGACGAAGTCCGGCACCGGATGCTGCGGCTCGCCAACGGCGAGTGTGATCATCGGCTTGCCCGGCTTGTAAGGGGCGAGCAGCTCGTTCAGCCGCGCAAACGGCGAGCGTTCGCTCTCCGAATGGCTGGCGCCAGCGGGCGCGGGGGATGAAGCGGTCATTGCCATACGTAAAACGCGCGCCAAACCAGTGGAAGCCGCCGATCGCCCATGAACCGGTGCCTGTCTGGTCACCATAGGTGGGGCGAGGTTAAGACGCGATTAACCATCGGCGCTGCCGCCCGTTTTGATCGGTTTTCCCGCCCCGATCCAGAGGCAATTTCGCAACAGCGGCGGACATTGTGGTGATTCGGGTGGGGCGGCGGGAACCGTGGGAGGGCAAGGCGGCCGCCGAAGGCGGCGGCCGGCACACCGCCGCGCAGCGCATTCGCGCGCAGACCGTGGGCATGGCGCTGCCGCGACCTCGGATGGAGCCGCGGCACGACCGCCTCCGCCCATCCTACGGGCCATCGGCTCGCGCGCGAGGGAAAACGGGCGGCCCGGTGCGCCGGAATATCAATGGGAATCTACGCGCACCGGGCCTTGGCCGAACTACTTGGGGGCTTAGTTCGGATGACGATCAATTAGCACCCTCGTTTTTCCCTCGTATTGCCAATTTCCGAAGATTTGTAGAATTTGATTTCGGAAGCCACCGAATGCGGCGCGGCCGGGCCGATTGCTTAACGGAGATGTCCGTCTCAGCCGTGGCTTTCCGGTCGCAGCGCGGGCGACGCACTTATTAGCTGCTCATGCCCTCTGCCGCTCGGTTGGCCCGAGAATCTTGTCTGACCGGAAACACTCAGTCACATCCAGCATCATCAGACATTTCACGAAACGAGATCGGCGCATCGCGACCATCTTTGACGGGCATCAGCGATTCCGGTGGCGTGCCGACGAACGTCTGCGCGCCGAGGACTCTGACTTTCGAAAGAGCGTCGATGATGCGTCTGAGACTGCTGGGCGTGCTTGCCCTGATGCTGCTGGCCATGCCCGTTTCCTCGCTGCCCCGCATGGCCGCGGCGGCACCCGCCGTCGCCAGCGCGATCACCGTCGAGGGTAACAGGCGCGTCGAATCCGACACCATCCGCTCCTATTTCAAGCCGGGTCCCGCCGGCACACTCGATGCCGGCCAGGTCGACGACGGCCTCAAGGCCCTGGTCCAGACCGGCCTGTTCGCCGACGTGAAGATCGACCGGCAGGGCGGCCGGCTGATCGTGCGCGTGGTCGAGAATCCCGTGATCGGCCGCGTCGCCTTCGAGGGCAACAAGAAGGTCAAGGACGAGCAGCTCTCGGCGGAAGTGCAGTCGAAGCCGCGCGGCACGCTGTCCCGTCCGATGGTTCAGTCGGACGCGCAGCGCATCGCCGAGATCTACCGCCGCTCCGGCCGCTACGACGTCCGCGTCACGCCCGAGATCATCGAGCAGCCCAACAACCGCGTCGACCTCGTCTTCACCATCGAAGAGGGCGTCAAGACCGGCGTGAAGTCGATCAGCTTCGTCGGCAACAACGCCTATTCCGCCGCGCGCCTGCGCGACGTCATCAAGACGCACGCAACCAACTGGCTCAGCTTCCTCGGCAACAACGACGTCTACGACCCCGACCGCGTCGAGGCCGATCGCGACCTGATCCGCCGCTTCTATCTGAAGAACGGCTATGCCGACGTTCAGGTCGTCGCGGCGCTCAGCGAATATGACCCGGACCAGAAGGGCTTCCTGGTCACGTTCCAGATCGAGGAGGGCCAGCAATACCGCGTCAGCTCGGTGCAGTTCCAGTCGAGCGTCGCGGCGCTCGACGCCAACACGCTGCGCGGCTATTCGCGCGTCAATGTCGGCGCGCTCTACAACGTCGAGCAGCTCGAGAAGTCGGTCGAGGAGATGCAGATCGAGGCCTCGCGTCGCGGCTTTGCCTTCGCCGTCGTGCGTCCGCGCGGCGACCGCAATCTGGAAGCGCATACGGTCGCGATCATGTTCCAGGTCGACGAGGGCCCGCGCACCTATATCGAGCGCATCACCATCCGCGGCAACACCCGCACCCGCGAGTACGTGATCCGGCGCGAGTTCGATCTGTCCGAGGGCGACGCCTACAACCGCGCGCTGGTCGACCGCGCCGAGCGCCGGCTGAAGAATCTCGACTTCTTCAAGGACGTGAAGATCGCGGCCGAACCGGGCTCGTCGAGCGACCGCGTCATCCTCGTGGTCAATCTGGAGGAGAAGTCGACCGGCGACCTCTCCGTTTCCGGCGGCTATTCGACCACCGATGGCGCGCTGGGTGAGGTCTCGGTTTCGGAGCGCAACTTCCTCGGCCGCGGTCTGTACGCCAAGGCGTCCGTGAGCTACGGCCAATACAGCAGGGGCGTCTCGCTGTCCTTCGTCGAGCCCTATCTGCTCGACAACCGGATCGCGCTCGGCCTGGATGTCTACTACAAGCAGCAGCTGGCGAACAGCTATACGAGCTATGGCGTGACGACGATCGGCTTCAGCCCGCGGCTTGGCTTCCAGTTGCGCGAAGACCTCTCGCTCCAGTTGCGATACTCGCTGTATCGCCAGGAGATATCGCTGCCGTCCTACTACAAGAACTGCAACAACAACGCCGCCAACAGCCTGCTCGCCTTCAACCCGACCCCGGCCTACATCAAGAGCGTGCTCGGCGGCGTCGATCCGACCAATTCGACCAGCTCGGGCTACTATGGCTGGGGCTGCTACGGCGATGGCGAGTCGAGCCTGCCGGTCCGCAAGGAGCTGAGCGACGGCGCCGCGCTGACCTCTGCGCTCGGCTACACGCTCAGCTACAACACGCTCGACAACAACAAGAACCCGACCGATGGCCTGCTGATCGACTGGAAGCAGGATTTCGCCGGCGTCGGCGGCAATGTCAGCTACCTCAAGTCGGCGGTGGATGCGAAATATTACTCGCCGCTGGTGGCCGACATCGTCGGCATCATCCATCTGCAGGGCGGCATGCTGAACAAGATCGGCGACAAGGATCTGCGGATGCTCGATCACTTCCAGATGGGACCGAGCCTGGTGCGCGGCTTCGCCTCGAACGGAATCGGGGCGCGCGACATCACCTATCGCAGCCTCGGTGCCACCGGCGATGCGCTCGGCGGCACCAAATATTGGGGCGCCTCGGCCGAGCTGCAGATGCCGTTCTGGTTCCTGCCGAAGGAAGTGGGCTTGAAGGGCGCCGTCTATGCCGATGCCGGTTCGCTGTGGGGCTATCAGGGCCCGACCTCCTGGGCGGCGACCGGCGAGGTCAACACCGCGACCTGCAAATGCGGCCTGCTGTACGATGACAGCAAGGTGGTGCGCTCCTCCGTCGGCGTCGGCCTGATCTGGGCCTCGCCGTTCGGTCCGCTCCGCTTCGACTACGCGGTGCCGCTGTCCAAGGGCAAATACGACACCGTCCAGGAGTTCAGGTTCGGCGGCGGCACGTCGTTCTGAGGCGCACAGCGACTGAGCTCCCAGAAGAGGTGCGTGCCGCTCACCACGCGGGCGGTGCGCGCTCCCCTCCCCCTTGCGGGGAGGGGTCGGGGGTGGGGGTCCACGAATCATGCTCGACATGAGGGTCAAAGCCCATGCCCTGATATCGGCGATAGCGCCGATTGCTGTTCGCCCGGCATTCACGCCACTGAAGTCAGCGCCCGCGGACCCCCACCCCCAACCCCTCCCCGCAAGGGGGAGGGGAGCCGACCGTCTGCGCGGCGCACAGTGCGGTCCACATGATCTCTGATCAGCTTGATCTCTCATGAGAGAGGTCGCATCAGAGATGATCGCGTCGATCGAATGATGTTGTTCGCATCCCTCCCATGCGCAAATTGCCCGTCGAGCTACTTTGTCGCACACCGCCGACGTTGCACCGTCGGGCAAATCACCTGCACATTTCCGCACGTCCCTGCTGCCGCATGAGGGGCGTTTCGCGACCGTCACGAACCGTTGGCAGTGGGATGCGATGGGCGTGTGTCGCCGCAGCGTGGATCAGTCTGCGCGGACGAACGGTGATGCACGCACGGTCAAGTCGCGCGGTCCTGACATCCCGATGCTGATGTCCCGCACGATGCGCGCGAGCGCGTCGTACGCATGGTGGCCAACAAGCCCGGCGCACCAGGGAGAACGCGAAGCAGCCGTTAAAACCAATCGCGCAGGGAGGGCCGGGTGTTTTCGGCCAGACCTGTGGTACCTGCCGCCAGCATTTTCTTTCGCTGGCGGGCCACGGGCGCGGCCAGCGCCCGGCCTTCCCTGCGCCCTCTGTTTGAGGGGCGACCAAATTCAGCACAACTCGGGCGCGGATGCGTCGCGGGGATGAAAACACACGTATTCAACTCTGTCTCGAAGGCAACGCTGCCAACGCCAACCTCCGCCGTCGTCCCTGCGAACGCAGGGACCCATAGCCACGGGGTTCAGTTGTTTTGCACGGGACTCGCCGCCTGCCTCCTACAACAATCACGCGGTATGGGTCCCTGCGTTCGCAGGGACGACACCGGTAGCTGGGCATCACCTCGATCTTCATGACCCGCGCCGACACGATTGCCGCAACCGATATCCAGCCCCGCTCAATCCCGGTTCCCCGGCGTCTGGATAAATCCCCGATTCCACGTCGGACTGATCAGGATCTCGTTGACGCACACCCGCGGCGGCATGTTCGCCACAAAGGCGATGGTGCGGCCGAGGTCTTCCGGCTGCAGCATCCGCGCCCGCTCCTCGGCGCTCGGCACCACCGGGCGCTGCTGCAGGATCGGCGTGGCGACCTCGCCGGGCATCAGGCAGCAGGCGCGCAGGCCGTTGACGCATTCCTCCATGTTGAACGAGTGCGTCAGCGCCAGCACCGCGTGCTTGGTCGAGGTGTAGGCCGGTCCCGGCATCTTCGAGACATGACGGCCGGCCCAGGACGAGACGTTGATGATGGTGCCGTCCTGCTGCGCCCGCATCGCCGGCAGCACCGCCTTCATGCAGTAGAGCACACCGTTGAGGTTGATCTCGACCAGCTGGTTCCAGCCCTCGATCGTCAGGTCGTCCCAGCGCCGCTTCGGCACGTTGACGCCGGCCGAGTTGACCAGCAGATCGATGCGGCCATGCCGCGCCAGGATGGCATCGGCCGCGGCCTGCACGTCGGCGGCTTTGGCAACGTCGAGCTCAACGGCCTCGGCCGTGCCGCCCGCCGCGGCAATCTTGGCCACTACGGCCTGGAGCGCGGCCGTGCGCCGGCCCGAGACGATCACCGTCCAGCCGTCGGCCGCGAGCGCCAGTGCGCCGGCCTCGCCGATTCCGGTGCCGCCGCCGGTGATCCACGCGATCCGTTTTCCCTTGACCATATCCCAGCGTCTCCCGTTGCCTTCGAAAGGGCGTTTTTGCTAGAGCAGCCTCGATCAGAGATGGCGACCGTGGTGATGGCGATGTCACCGGTCTTGTTCGCTGTCCCGGCCCTTTTCGTCTTCGTCGAGCATGATGTTCCGCCGGCTGGCACTGCCGGCCTGCCCATGCTCCCAGGGGAATGTTGCATGAACCAAGCCGCCAACGCCAATCTGTTCTCCCGCCTGTTCGATGGCCTCGACGATCCCAGCCGCCTGGCGATCGAGACCCATGACGGTCAGCGCATCACCTACGGCGACCTGATCGCGCGGGCAGGGCAGATGGCGAATGTGCTGGCGGCTCGCGGCGTCAAGCCGGGCGACCGGGTTGCGGCGCAGACCGAGAAGTCGGTGTCCGGCCTCGTGCTCTATCTCGCCACGGTGCGTGCAGGCGGCGTCTATCTGCCGCTCAACACCGCCTATACGCTCAACGAGCTCGACTATTTCATCGGCGACGCCGAGCCGACCGTCGTCGTCTGCGATCCGGCCAAGGCCGAGGGCATCGGCGCGCTGGCGGCCAAGGTCGGCGCCAAGGTGGAAACGCTCGATGCGTCGGGCAGGGGCTCGCTGACCGAGGCGGCCGACAAGGCCGACAAGGCGTTCACCACCGTGCCACGTGGCGCCGATGATCTCGCCGCCATTCTCTATACGTCGGGCACCACCGGCCGCTCCAAGGGCGCGATGCTGTCTCACGACAATCTCGCCTCGAACTCGCTGACCCTGATCGACTACTGGCGCTTCACCAAGGACGACGTGCTGATCCACGCGCTGCCGATCTATCACACCCATGGTCTGTTCGTGGCCAGCAACGTCACGCTGTTTGCGCGGGCGTCGATGATCTTCCTGCCCAAGCTCGATCCGGATCTGATCATCGACCTGATGGCGCGCGCCACCGTGCTGATGGGTGTGCCGACGTTCTACACTCGGCTGTTGCAGAACCCGCGGCTGTCGAAGGAGACGACCAGCCACATGCGGCTGTTCATTTCCGGCTCGGCGCCGCTGCTCGCCGATACCCATCGCGAATGGTTCGCGCGGACCGGCCATGCCGTCCTCGAGCGCTACGGCATGACCGAGACCAACATGAACACGTCGAATCCTTACGAGGGCGAGCGCGTGCCCGGCGCGGTCGGCTTCCCGCTGCCCGGAGTCTCGGTGCGCGTCACCGATCCCGAGACGGCCAAGGAGCTCGCGCGCGACGAGATCGGCATGATCGAGGTGAAGGGCCCGAACGTGTTCAAGGGCTATTGGCGGATGCCTGAGAAGACCAAGTCGGAATTCCGCGACGATGGCTTCTTCATCACCGGCGATCTCGGCAAGATCGACAAGCAGGGCTACGTCCACATCGTCGGCCGCGGCAAGGACCTCGTGATCTCCGGCGGCTTCAACGTCTATCCGAAGGAGATCGAGAGCGAGATCGACGCGATGCCGGGCGTGGTCGAGTCCGCCGTCATCGGTGTGCCGCATCCCGATTTCGGCGAAGGTGTCACGGCGGTCGTGGTGCGCCATCCGGGGGCCGATGTCAGCGAGGCCGGCGTGCTCAAGGGTCTCGACGGCCGACTGGCGAAATTCAAGATGCCCAAGCGCGTGTTCGTGGTCGACGAGCTGCCGCGCAATGCGATGAGCAAGGTGCAGAAGAACGTGCTGCGTGATCAGTACAAGGACATCTATACGAAGTGACGGCGGCCTAGCGCCGTCGTCCGATCGCGAGGCCGGCGAGCGCGGCCAGCGGCGGCGCGGCGCAGATCAGCACGAATTCGAGCACGGCGAGCGAGGCAATCTCATGCTGGATGGCCAGCGCGAGACAGGCGGCGAACAGGCCGGCGGCGGTGAAGCCGAGCACGCAGGTCAGGGGCTCCTCGACGGGCTCGTGCGACGACACCTTGCGCGCCGGCAGTGCCGCCGGGCGTTCGGTGGTTGTCGGTCGGACCGTCGGCAGCGGCATCGAGGCTCCCTGCACCGCGTCTGTTGCACCTCGCCTCAGACTAGGCCGCTTCGCCGGGCGGCGACATGCGGCAAAATCGACCGGCGGAGGGGCCCCGTGTGGGCGAGGAACGCGGGAGATCGAGGGAGATTTGCTGCAGCGCAGGCGGTCGCAACGCAGGTTGTTGCTCCGCGAATCGCTCCGGGCAGGTTTGCAGAATCATCAGATGGCGCTGGCGCTTGCCGCGAAACCGGCTTGCTCAGGACCGTAGCTAAGCGGTGAATCAACGCTCGACAGTCGGCGCCATTTGACAGTCTCGCCGCGTTGGTTGTGGCCTTGGTGAGGAGTTAGGAATGAATAATAGTTCGCCGCATCCGGGCGCGATCGGTTTCTGGTATACCACGACGGCCATTGATCCTTTTGCGATCGGTCGCCTAGGACTGAATCCTTGTTCGGATTTGGGCGATTTGTCCGTTGCAACACCTGTTCCTTCTCCGTAAATAAAGCCCGCCTGCCGATCCACACGGCCGCAAGCCCCCCGCGTTCACGGCCCACAAGAAATCATCAAAGCAACCAATGACAGCCAGGATCGAACGACCGCTTTCGCCGCATCTGCAAACCTACCGCTGGACGCTGACGATGATTCTCTCGATCGTCCATCGCGCCACCGGGGTTGCATTATATTTCGGGACGCTGCTGCTGGCCTGGTGGTTGATCGCCGCCGCGTCCGGTCCCAGCGCCTACTCCTACGTCCAGGGCTTCATGGGCAGCTTCCTCGGCCGCCTGATCGTGTTCGGCTACACCTGGGCGTTGCTGCACCACCTGCTGTCCGGCATCCGCCACTTCGTCTGGGACCTCGGCTACGGCTTCAAGGCCAATGAGCGCGAGGCGCTCACCTGGGGCGCCCTGATCGGCGGCATCACCTTGACCGTCCTGGTGTGGATCGTGGCTTACGCAGTGGGAGGCGGCCGATGAGCAACGCACACGCGAAATCGATGCGCACCCCGCTCGGCCGGGTCCGCAACCTCGGCGCAGCGCATTCCGGCACCGGCGACTTCTGGCGCCAGCGGCTCACCGCCGTCGCCATGACCCTGCTGATCGTGCCGGTCGTCGTGGTCGTGATCATGCTGCTCGGCCGCAACCAGGCCGGCGCGGCGCAGATCCTCGGCTCTATTCCGATTGCGGTGATCATGCTGCTGTTCGTGATCGCGAGCTGCTGGCACATGAAGATCGGCATGCAGGTCGTGATCGAGGACTACGTGCACAGCGAGCCGCTCAAGCTCGTCGCGATCATGGCCAACAACTTCTTCGCGGTGACCGTGGCGCTCGCCTCGATCTACGCCCTCATCAAACTGTCCACTGGAGTCTAGCCTATGGCCGGCGGAGCAAATGGCAGCGCGAATGGCGCGCCCGCGACGAACGGAAAAGCCTATCCGATCGAGGACCACACCTATGACGTCGTCGTGGTCGGCGCCGGTGGCGCGGGCCTGCGCGCCGTCGTCGGCTGCAGCGAGGCGGGCCTGCGCACCGCCTGCATCACCAAGGTGTTCCCGACCCGCTCGCATACGGTGGCGGCGCAGGGCGGCATCTCGGCCTCGCTCGGCAACATGCACCAGGACGACTGGCGCTGGCACATGTACGACACCGTCAAGGGGTCGGATTGGCTCGGCGATCAGGACGCGATCGAATACATGGTGCGCAACGCGCCCGACGCCGTCTACGAGCTCGAGCATTGGGGCGTGCCGTTCTCGCGCACTGAGGACGGCAAGATCTACCAGCGGCCGTTCGGCGGCATGACCCTGGACTACGGCAAGGGCCAGGCGCAGCGCACCTGCGCCGCCGCCGACCGCACCGGCCACGCGATGCTGCACACGATGTATGGCCAATCGCTGCGGCACGCCGCTGAGTTCTTCATCGAGTTCTTCGCCATCGACCTGATCATGGACGACCAGGGCGTCTGCCGTGGCGTCATCGCGCTGAAGCTCGACGACGGCACCTTGCACCGCTTCCGTGCCCAGACCACGATTCTGGCCACCGGCGGTTACGGCCGCGCCTACGCCTCCTGCACCTCGGCGCATACCTGCACCGGCGACGGCGGCGGCATGGCGCTGCGCGCCGGCCTGCCGCTGCAGGACATGGAGTTCGTGCAGTTCCACCCGACCGGCATCTATGGCTCCGGCTGTCTGGTGACCGAAGGCGCGCGCGGCGAGGGCGGCTATCTCGTCAACGCCGAGGGCGAGCGCTTCATGGAGCGCTATGCGCCGTCCGCCAAGGACCTCGCCTCGCGCGACGTCGTCTCCCGTGCGATGACCATCGAGATCCGCGAAGGCCGCGGCGTCGGCCGGAAGAAGGATCACATCTTCCTGCATCTCGACCATCTTGATCCGAAGGTGCTGGCCGAGCGTCTGCCCGGCATCTCCGAATCGGCCAAGATCTTCGCCAATGTCGACGTGACGCGCGAGCCGATCCCGATCGTGCCGACCGTGCACTACAACATGGGCGGCATCCCGACCAACTATCACGCCGAGGTGCTGACCAAGAGGGACGGCGACGACAACGCCATCGTGCCCGGCCTGATGGCGGTGGGCGAGGCGGCCTGCGTCTCCGTGCACGGCGCCAACCGGCTCGGCTCGAACTCGCTGATCGACCTCGTGGTGTTCGGCCGCGCCGCCGCGCTGCGGCTGGCCGAGAAGCTGACGCCGAACGGCAAGCAGCCGGACCTGCCGAAGGACTCCGCCGACAAGGCGCTGAGCCGGCTCGATCACTATCGCTACGCCTCCGGCGGCACGCCGACCGCGAAGCTGCGCGAGAGCATGCAGAACGTGATGCAGACCAACTGTGCCGTGTTCCGCACCGGCGAGGTGCTGCAGGAAGGCCATAACCTGATCCACAAGGTGTATGGCGGCATCGGCGACATCGCGGTGTCCGACCGATCGCTGGTGTGGAATTCCGACCTGATCGAGACGCTCGAGTTCGACAATCTGATCGCGCAGGCAGTCGTGACGATGGACTCGGCCGTCAATCGCACCGAGAGCCGCGGCGCCCATGCGCGCGAGGATTTTCCGGATCGCGACGACAAGGACTGGATGAAGCACACGCTGGCGTGGATCGACAGCAAGGACGGCAAAACCACGATCGATTACCGCCCGGTGCACAACTACACCATGACCAACGACGTGCAGTACATCCCGCCGAAGGCGCGGGTGTACTGATCGCGTGTGACCTGAGCCCGTCCGTCAAACCCAAGAAGGCCTTCCGAAATGGCTGAGTTCGCACTTCCGAAGAATTCTCAGATCACCGGCGGCAAGACCTGGCCCAAGCCGGCCGGCGCCACCGAGGTCCGCGAGTTCAAGGTCTATCGCTGGAATCCGGACGACGGCAAGAATCCGAGCGTCGATACCTTCTACGTCGACGTCAACGATTGCGGCCCGATGGTGCTGGACGGGCTGATCTGGATCAAGAACCACATCGATCCGTCGCTCACCTTCCGCCGCTCCTGCCGCGAGGGCGTGTGCGGCTCCTGCGCGATGAATATCGACGGCCAGAACACGCTGGCCTGCACCAAGTCGATGCACGACGTGAAGGACGGCGCGGTCAAGATCAATCCGCTGCCGCATCAGCCTGTCGTGAAGGACCTGGTGCCGGACCTCACCAATTTCTACGCGCAATACGCCTCGATCGAGCCGTGGCTGAAGACGACCTCGCCGACGCCGCAGAAGGAATGGCGGCAGAGCCACGAGGATCGCGAGAAGCTCGACGGCCTTTACGAGTGCATCCTGTGCGCCTGCTGCTCGACCTCGTGCCCGAGCTACTGGTGGAACAGCGAGCGCTATCTCGGACCCGCCGCTCTGCTGCAGGCGACGCGCTGGGTCAAGGACAGCCGGGACGAAGCCACCGGCGAGCGGCTCGACAATCTCGAGGACCCGTTCCGGCTGTACCGCTGCCACACCATCATGAACTGCGCCAAGGCCTGCCCGAAGGGGCTCAACCCCGCCGAGGCGATCGCGGAACTCAAGTTCAAGCTGGTCGAGCGGCAGATCTAGCCTGACGGGCGGCTTTCGATCTCACCTTCCGCGCCCGATACCGGTGCAAGTTTCGGGCGCGGCTAGTTTGTAGCTGCCGTCGATTGCGTTAAGCTCGTGGCCCTTTGAAGCCGGAGCGACCGTGCAGACCGCACAACGCAAATCGATGACGATGCTGCGCTGGATGATGGTCGCGTCCCTCGCGCTTCCCGTCGCGCTGTTCGTGATCACGGCCTACGTATCCCACGGCACGACGTATGAGGAGGCCGATCGCGAGATCCGCCGCTCGCTCGAAATCGTCCACGAGCACGCGCTGAAGGTGTTCGAGACGATCGAGCGCAGCCTCTCGGAGATCGACGAGGTCGTCCGCGATCTGTCGGATGCCGACATCAAGGCGCGCGAGCAGGTGCTGCATGCCCGGTTGCGACAATTGTCGGACGCGCTGCCGCAGATGAAGTCCGCCTGGGTGTTCGACGCCAATGGCCGGCCGCTGGTCAACAGCATGATCTATCCGGCGCCGGACATGACGTTCCTCGACCGCGACTACTTCAGCGCCCACGTCAAGGACAGCATCGGCACCTTCATCGGCGCGCAGTTGACGCCGCGGCCGCCCTATCAAGGCGCGCCGTTCTTCAGCATCAGCCGCCGCCGCCAGAGCGACGACGGCAGCTTCACCGGTATCATCCAGGCCTCGGTGCTTCCGGATTATTTCGAGCACTTCTATGCCCGGATCGGCCGGGCGCCGGGCAGCTACTTCGCGCTGCGCCGCTTCGATGGTCTCGTTCTGGCGCGCTTCCCGGCCGGCGGGCGAAGCGCGGCTGCGGGGCCCAGCGACATCGCCGCCCGGGCCGCAGATACGGAGCAGCTCGTCACCGAGATCTCGCCGGTCGATGGCGTCGAGCGTCTCGTCGGGTATCAGCGGCTCGGCGGCTATCCCGTCTACGTCTCGGCAGGGCTTGCGACGTCGACCATCCGCAACCGCTGGCTCGGCACGATCGGCCGGCATCTCATCTTCGGCATCCCGGCAACCGCGCTGCTCATCGTCTTCCTGGCCCTTGCCCAGCGGCGGACCGAGCGCCTGCATGTCGAGGCCGCCCGCCGCCTCGAGGCCGAGGATGCGCTCAAGCACGGTCAGCGCATGGAGGCGCTCGGACAATTGACCGGCGGCGTCGCGCACGACTTCAACAATCTGCTGACCGTGATCCGGGCCTCAGCCGACCTGTTGCGCCGGCCGAATCTGGCTGATGAACGGCGGCAGCGCTATATCGACGCGATCTCGGATACGGTAGCGCGCGCATCGAAGCTCACGTCGCAGCTCCTCGCGTTCGCCCGTCGCCAGACGCTGAAGCCGGAGGTCTTCGACATCTGCCGCAGCGTCGTCACCCTGCGCGACATGACCAAGACCCTGGTCGGGTCACGCGTCGAGGTCGCGGTCTCCGTTCCCGACGAGCCGTGCTACGTCAATTCCGACGCTGGCCAGTTCGAGACGGCACTGATCAACCTGGCCGTCAATGCCCGCGATGCGATGGCCGGCCAGGGACGTCTCAGCATCACCGTCGCCCCTGCAGCGGCGCTGCCGACGCCGGCGGCGCCGCACGACCGTCCGCCGCTGGGCTATGTCGCCATCACCGTCCAGGACACCGGCGTCGGCATCCCGTCGGAGCATTTCGGACGCATCTTCGAGCCGTTCTTCACGACCAAGACCATCGGCCAGGGCACCGGCCTCGGTCTCTCGCAGGTCTTCGGCTTCGCCAAGCAGTCCGGCGGCGAAATCGGGGTCATGAGCCAGCCGGGCCGCGGCGCGACGTTCACGCTCTATCTGCCGCGCGTCGCTCCAGCCCAGGTGCAGCGCGGCGAGGACGGCAGCCATGCGGAGCCGATCGACGGTCGAGGCATGTCGGTGCTGGTGGTCGAGGACAACATCGACGTCGGCAGGTCGGCGACCGAAGCGCTGGCCGAGCTCGGCTATCGGACCACGCTGGTCGACAACGCCAGAGACGCGCTGGAGGAGCTGATCAGCGGCACCAGCCGGTTCGACGTCGTCTTCACCGATGTCGTGATGCCCGGCATGACTGGGCTGGAACTTGCCGAGGAAATCAGGCGGCTCGAGCTCAACGTGCCGGTCGTGCTCGCGAGTGGCTACAGCCATGTGCTGGCGCAGCAGGGCACGCATGGCTTCGAGCTGCTGCGCAAACCCTATTCGATCGAGGAATTGTCGCGCGTGCTGAACAAGGTCGTTCCGGTGCCGCTGTATCGCGCCCCACCAATGGCGCCGAACACGCAGGTGCCCTGAAACCGGCGCGCATCGCGCGGGAACCAAGCCGGGAACCTTCTGTTCGCACTGCTGTTATCGCGCGATGGGACAGGTTCAGGACACCGCGCGGCCGCCGGCACAGGCGCCCGAGAAGGCGCCGATCATCGAGATCGCGGCCGAGAATGGCGCCCAGGTTGAGCCGCCGCCGCCCGAACTGGTGGAGCCTGATCCGGAGCTGTCGCCCGAAGAGGCAGAGCAGCTGCGCAAGCGCTATCTGCTGACGCGGTTCTGGATCAGCGCCCGCGGTTATTGGGGCCAGAGCGGCGACCGTCTGGCGTGGGCATTCACGATCGGGCTGCTGTTCCTGATCGTTGCGACTGTCGGATTTCAGTACGGCATCAACGTCTGGAATCGGTCGATCTTCGATGCGATCGAGAAACGCGATTCGGCGACGGTCTTTCATCTCACCGCGATCTTCTTCCCGCTCGCGATCGGCAGCGTCATACTCGGGGTCGCCCAGGTCTATGCGCGCATGTCGATCCAGCGGCGCTGGCGCGCCTGGCTGACCAACAGCGTCGTCACCCGCTGGCTGGCCAGCGGGCGCTACTATCAGCTCAATCTCGTCAGCGGCGACCACAAGAATCCGGAATACCGGATCGCCGAGGACCTGCGCATCGCGACCGATTCGCCGGTCGACTTCATCGCCGGCGTGACCTCGGCGCTGCTGTCGGCTGCGACCTTCATCGTCGTGCTCTGGACCATCGGCGGCGCGCTGACGCTGCATCTCGGCGCCACTGAGATCACCATTCCCGGTTTTCTGGTCATTGCCGCGATCGCCTACGCCGCCATCGCCTCGGGCTCGATCATGACGATCGGCCGCCGCTTCGTGCAGGTCTCCGAGGACAAGAACCAGGCCGAGGCCGATTTCCGCTACACCCTGACCCGCGTCCGCGAAAACGGCGAGAGCATCGCCCTGCTCGGCGGCGAGACCGAAGAGCGCGCCGGCATCGACCGGACGTTCGGTAACGTGCTGCAGCAATGGGCGCGGCTCGCCGGCCAGCACATGCGCACCACCCTGGTGTCGCAGGGCTCCAGCCTCATCGCCCCTGTCGTGCCGCTGCTGCTGTGCGCGCCGAAATTTCTCGACGGCAGCATGACGCTCGGGCAGGTGATGCAGGCGGCGAGCGCGTTCACGATCGTGCAGACCGCGTTCGGCTGGCTGGTCGACAACTATCCGCGGCTCGCGGATTGGAATGCCTGTGCCCGCCGTATCGCCTCGCTGATGATGTCGCTCGATGCGCTGGAACGTGCCGAGAGAGGCGACGGCATCGGCCGCATCAAGCGCGGCGAGACCACCGGCGACGCGATGCTAAGTCTGAATGATCTGCAGGTGACGCTCGACGACGGCACCGCCGTGGTCGGCGAGACCGAGGTCGTGGTCGATCCCGGCGAGCGCCTGCTCGTCGCGGGCGAATCCGGCACCGGCAAGAGCACGCTCGTGCGCGCCATCGCCGGGCTGTGGCCGTGGGGCGGCGGCAGCATCAACTTTCACCCCGACCGCAAGCTGTTCATGCTGCCGCAGCGACCCTACGTGCCATCGGGCACCCTGCGCCGGGCCGTCGCCTATCCCGGGGCTGCCGAGGATTGGAGCGTGGCGCAGGTCGGCGAAGCCCTGCACAAGGTCGGTCTCGACCATCTCAAGGACAAGATCGAGGAGGACGCGCCCTGGGATCAGACGCTCTCCGGCGGCGAGAAGCAGCGTCTCGCCTTCGCGCGCCTGCTGCTCCACAGCCCCGACATCGTCGTGCTCGATGAAGCCACCTCCGCGCTCGACGAGAAGAGCCAGGACAAGATGATGGAGATGGTGACGAGCGAGCTGCCGAAGGCGACCATCGTCAGCGTGGCGCATCGGGCGGAGCTCGAGGCCTTCCACAGCCGCAAGATCGTGCTCGAACGGCGCAAGGGCGGCGCCAAGCTCGTCAGCGACATCGATCTCATTCCGCGCAAGGGGAAGCGCCGCCTCATCGGCCGCTTCCTGCGTCAGCGCAAGGCGGCCTGAACGGCTCGGGCGTTGCCTCAGCGCGGTCCTGGAGACGACACAATGCGGCCACGCCGCCTGCATTGGAGATCGCGGCGAAACCAGCTATCACACGTCGCCCTCAGCCCAGGACGCGACCTTGACGCCCGACAACGATCCTTCTCCGCCCCCCTTTGGTGCCTTCGCTCCGAATGCCGCCCAGGCGCTGGTGATCCGCATGGCGCACGGCTCCGGGCTGAAGCGCGGCGCGTTCCGGCCGATGTTGACGCGTGTCGTCAACATGCTCGGAGCAGGCCCCGTCGACGTCGGCTATCAGGGCGCCAATTTCCGTTTCTACCATCAGGTCAGTGCGACCGAGCGCGGTGCACTGTTCAATCCCGACTACAATCGCGAGGAGCTGGATTTCCTGCGCAGCCACGTTCCGCCGGGCGGCGTGGTGGTGGATGTCGGCGCCAATGTCGGAACGTTCGCCTTGCCGCTTGCCCGTCACGTCGGGCCTGATGGCCTCGTGATCGCAGTGGAGCCGCATCCGGTCACGCATGCGCGGCTGAGCTTCAACCGTGCTGCGTCCGCGCTGCCCCAGGTCAGGCTGCTCGCGGTGGCAGCGGGTGAGAGCGATGGCGAGGTGATGATCGAGACCGATGGGGACAATCTCGGCGCCAGTCACATCGTGACCGGCGAGGCCGGAGCGGAAGCGTTCAAGGTGCCGTCGTTGCGGCTGCAGACCATTCTCGCACAGGCCGGAGCGACCAGGGTTGATGCGCTGAAGATCGACGTGGAAGGTTTTGAGGACCGCGTGCTGACCGGCTTCTTCCGTGACGCGCCTGCCGCGTTATGGCCGCGTGCCGTCGTCATCGAACACCTGTCGCGCGACGAATGGCAGAACGATTGTCTCGCCGACATGCTCGGTCGCGGTTACCGTGAGAGCGGCCGCACGCGCAGCAATACGCTGCTGCTGCGCGGCTGAACGGCGTTCGCTTTCCCCGGGCGCGTCCGGAACATCGGCGCCCCACGCGGCGTTGTCGCCCCTGACATTGAGGGAGCCGACCATGAGCAATGACGACGCGCGCGACCAGGACCGCGTTTGGGACCTGATGAAGAAGATCGGCTTTGCGATGCTGGTCACCCGCGACGGTGACAGGCTGCGGGCACGGCCGATGAGCGCGTATCTCGCGCGCGGCGAGAACACGATCTATTTTCTCACCGACGCGCGGCATCACAAGGACGAGGAGATCGCGCGATCGCCGCAGGTCAATCTGTCGTTCGCGGACGCCGGCAACCAGAAGTACGTGTCGCTCACGGGTACGGCGGCCATTTCCAACGATCGCGGCAAGATCCGGGAGCTGTTCTCAACGCCGGCCAAGGCCTGGTGGGACAGCGCCGAGGATCCGAACATCCGCCTCTTGAAGATCACGCCCGACGACGCCGAATTCTGGGATTCCCCCGGCACGGTCGTGAGCTACGTCAAGATGGCGGCGGCCGCGGTGACAGGCACGCGTCCCGACCTCGGCGACAATCGAAAGGTCGCGATGTGATGCCGATCGAACCGCCAGAGATTCCGCCGGCGACGCCGGGCCGCCCGGTCGAACCGCCGCCGGAGGATCCCGTCGGCAATCCGCAGCCCGACATTCCGCCGCCGGTCTACGAACCCGATGCGCCGGCGCCGCCGCAAGAGCTGCCAGGGCAGACGCCGGACGAAATCCCCGGCCGGGGGCCGCTCGGTCCCACCACACCGAATCCGGCCACGGATTGACCGCGATTGGACGGTCATGATGATCGCCCGCCAGGGCTTGGTCGCGGGCCTGTCCCGCAGCCCTGCGGCTGCGCCAAGCCCTTGAAAATCAAGGCTGAATGAAACCTGAATGGCGGCCCTGCGGGGGTGGCTTCGCGTCGAAATAAATCCGCCTGCGGATTTGAACTGCGCCACAATCCGGCCTAACGCATACTTGTTGATCTCTCCGTGCTTGAAAAAGATCGTTCCGGGAAAACAAGACACATGAGCAAACTTCGCGTCCTGCTGCTGGCGACGACTGCGCTGTCGGCGATGCAACTAATGAGCTCCGGCTCCCATGCGCAGGGGGCGCCGATGATCGTCGCCCAAGGCCCGGGCGGCGGCGAAGTCGGTCCAGACGGCCGGCCGAAACAGCAGCCGCAGGGGCAGCCGCAGCGACCTGGCCCAGGCGCGCCGCCACCGCATCAGGCTGCGCCTCCGCCGCCTCCCGCGCCGCCGCCGGCCGCTGCTCCACGCCCAGCGCCTCCACCGCCCGCGCCGCCACCGGCAGCGGCCCCGCGTCCCGCACCCCCTCCACCACCGCCTGCTCCGCCGCGGGCCGAGCCGCCGCGTCCGGCGCCCCCACCGCCCCCTCCGCCACGGGCCGAGCCACCACGTCCGGCTGCTCCGCCGCCGCGGGCTGAGCCGCCACATTCGGCACCGCCGCCTCCACGGGCTGAGCCGCCTGCACCTCCGCCGGCGCGTCCAGCGCCACCTGTTGCGGCTCCGCCGGTGCATACGCCGCCGCCTCCAGCGCCTCCGCCGGGGCCGCCGCGTGAGCCAGCACGTCCTGCGACTCCGCCTGCGCCCCCGCCGACGGCTGCTCCCGCGCGTCCAACGCCGCCCACGCCGCCCGTAGCCACGCCCGCCCCGCCACCTCCGCCGAGTCCGGCACCGAACCTGCGGCCGGGAACGCCGCCGTCAGCCGTGACACCCCCGCCTTCGTCGCCAGCGGCCGGGAACGCGTCGCCGCCTGCGCACTCGCCGGCTCCGTCCGCGGCGCCGTCTCCGCAGCCGACGCCGGCTCCGACTCCTCCGGTTGGCCCCGGGCAGCGGCCGCCGACACAGCCAGGTGCCGGCGCTCCGCCGCCTGGTGCTCCCCAGGGAGCACCCCCGCCACGCGGCGCGCCGACGCCGCCGGCCGGCACCGTCGCGCCTGCTCCGGGAACTCCGCCGGCGCCACCCGCGCCTGCGGCCACCCAGACGCCGTCGCAGCAAGGCACGCCGCCCGCAGCCGGGAGCCCGCCCGGCGGACGTCCGGGGACGCCCCCAGGAGCCCCGGGTGGTCCGCCTCCGGCGGCAGGTCCTGGTGCTGCCGGACCGGGTCCGGGACCCGCCGGCGCGCCGCAGGCCGGTCCTGGCGCTGTGCCGCCAGCCGGCCCCCCGGCCATGTCCAATCGGCCGCCGCCGCAGGTCACTGCGCCCATCCCGGCGCCGCCGCCGCCGACGGCACAGCAGCTCACGCCGATCGCGCCCGGCGCGCCGTTGGCGGGGCCGCAGCGGCTGGACGATTTCCGCGGCCAGCGCCGCGAGGTCCAGGAGGGCGGTCGCACGCTGATCTACGAGCCGGGCCGCGTCATCGTGCGCGATCCGAGCGGTCAGGAGTTCGTGCGTCATGACGAGCTTGAGCGCTTCCGCTACGGCGCGCGGGACATCCGCGTCCAGCAGGAGCGGGGAGAGACGCGCACGGTGGTGATCCGTCCCGACGGTAGCCAGATCGTCACGATCACCGCGCCGGACGGCCGGCTGCTGCGCCGCATCCGCCGCGACATCGGTGGCCGCGAGATCATCATCATCGACAACACCTACCGCGATCCCCAGGCGGTCGGCGGCTTCTACGTCGACCTGCCGCCGCCGGAGATCCGCATCCCCTACAACCGCTACATCGTCGACGCGGATGAGGCCGAGCCGGATGTCATCTACGACACGCTGATCGCGCCGCCGGTGGAGCGCGTCCAGCGCCGCTACTCGCTCGACGAGGTCCGCTACTCCCCATCGGTGCGACAGCTGATGCCGTCGATCGATCTCAACACGATTACCTTCGAGACCGGATCGTGGGAGATCAGTCCCGACCAGGTGGCGAAGCTGCAGGTCATCGCCGACGGCCTCAACCAGGCGATCCAGCGCAACCCGCGCGAGGTCTTCCTGATCGAGGGCCACACCGACGCGGTCGGCAACGACACCGACAATCTGTCGCTCTCGGATCGCCGCGCCGAGTCGGCCGCCACCTTGCTCACGCAGCAGTTCGGCGTGCCGGCCGAGAACCTGACCTCGCAGGGTTACGGCGCGCAGTACCTGAAGGAGCAGACGCAGGGGCCGAGCCGCATCAACCGCCGCGTCACGGTCCGCCGCATCACGCCGCTGCTCAATGGCGGCCAGGCCGCCCTGCCGCCGCCACCTCCGGGCGTCGCGCCGCCGCGGTGAGACGCGACTGAGCGAAAATGAAAATGGCCGGGAGCGATCCCGGCCATTTTTTGTTGGTGGCAATCTGTCGCGGCCAACTCGATCTCGTGCCCGCGAACGTGGGGACCCATACTCACAGGATCGAGTTTTGCGCGAGCTGCAGGGACGACACCGGCGAAAGCGGGTGCGCGTCTCGCCCAGAGACCTCGCTTCAGCCCTTGTCGTGGCCGAGCTGGAAGATCTGAGCGCCGTCCGCGCCCGACAGCAGCCCCGTGTCCGAATAGAGCTTCAGCTTGGAGCGGGTGTCGGTGATGTCGAGATTGCGCATCGTCAGCTGGCCGATGCGGTCGGCAGGCGTGAACGCGGCGTCCTCGACCTTCTCCATGCTCAGCCGCTCCGGCTGGTAGGTCAGGTTGGGGCTCTCGGTGTTGAGGATCGAGTAGTCGTTGCCGCGGCGCAGCTCCAGGGTCACCTCACCGGTGACGGCGCGCGCCACCCAGCGCTGCGCGGTCTCGCGCAGCATCAGCGCCTGCGAATCGAACCACCGGCCCTGATAGAGCAGGCGACCGAGGCGCATGCCGCTGATGCGGTACTGCTCGATCGTATCCTCGTTGTGGATGCCAGTGACGAGCCGCTCATAGGCGATGTGCAGCAGCGCCATGCCCGGCGCCTCGTAGATGCCGCGGCTCTTGGCTTCGATGATGCGGTTCTCGATCTGGTCGCTCATGCCGAGACCATGACGGCCGCCGATCGCGTTGGCCTCCAGGAACAGCGCCACGGGATCGCTGAAGCTCTGGCCGTTCAGCGCGACCGGCTGACCCTCCTCGAAGCGGACCACGACCGTCTCCGGCTTCACGGAGCAATCCTCGCGCCAGAACGGCACGCCCATGATCGGATTGACGATGCGGATGCCGCTGCTCAGGCTCTCGAGATCCTTGGCCTCGTGGGTGGCGCCGAGCAGATTGCTGTCGGTCGAATACGCCTTCTCGGCGCTCATCTTGTAGTCGAAGCCGTTGGCCGTGAGGAAGGCCGACATCTCGGCGCGGCCGCCGAGCTCGTCGATGAACTGCTGGTCGAGCCAGGGCTTGTAGATCTTGAGGCTCGGATTGGTCAGCAGGCCGTAGCGGTAGAAGCGCTCGATGTCGTTGCCCTTGTAGGTCGAGCCGTCGCCCCAGATGTTGACGCCATCCTCCTTCATCGCGGCGACCAGCATGGTGCCGGTGACGGCGCGGCCGAGCGGGGTGGTGTTGAAATAGGTGATGCCGCCGGTCGAGATGTGGAAGGCGCCCGACTGAATCGCGGCGATGCCCTCATGCACCAGCTGAGTGCGGCAATCCACGAGGCGCGCCTTCTCGGCCCCGAAGCTCACCGCCTTGCGCGGGATCTCGTCGTAGTCGGACTCGTCGGGTTGCCCGAGATTTGCCGTGTAGGCAAAGCAACGCGCGCCCTTCTGCTTCATCCAAAGCAGCGCGGCGCTGGTGTCGAGACCGCCGGAAAAGGCGATGCCGACCTTCTCGCCCTTGGGCAGGCTTTTCAGGATCGTGGTCATGGGAGAGTCCAACCGTGTTTGTGGCTGCGCCGTTCAGAAATTCGGGCGCGAATAACAGATTTTGCGTTGCTGGGCACGCCTTTAATGGCGACTGAGGGTGACCGGCCCGCGCTCAGGCCGCGGGGCTGGTATCCGCGGTACGGCGGCCGAACAGCCGGCGCATCAGGCGGAAGCCCGGCCAGGCGAAGCGGGTCAGGGCGGCGTCGATGCCGGCGTCGGTGAGGCGGGTGGACGGCCAGCGGTAGATGTAGCCGTGCAGCAGCCAGATCACGATGAAGGTGACGAGGCCGGCCGCGGCGATGTCGGTGAAGAAATGTCCGCCAAACGCCATCCGCAACACCGAGGTGGCGATGCCGAACAGGACGGCGGCGCCGTAGGCGACGGGCCGGATCGCGGGCGGCGTCAGCGCGGCCGGCGCCAGGGTCCAGAATGCGGTGGCTCCCTCTCCGGAGAAGAACGAGCAGTTGCGGCCGCAGCCGCCGCGCGGATCCCACCACGGCACGAACTGCATGTCGCCGCCGAACTCGGCCACGACAACCGGGCGCGGCCGGCCCCAATAGGATTTGAAGGTGAAGTTGGTGAGCACGCCGGCCGAGAGCGATAAGGTCAGCAGCAGGAACGCCACGGTGCGGCCCTTCACCAGCAGCGGCCGGTCGGGACGGACGAGCTTCACGACGAGCGCAACGATGGACGGCAGCGCGATGCCCCAGGCGACCCACATCGCGGCATCGCGCGCGAACGCAGCATAGCCGTCGAGCTTCACGGGGAAGCTGTGCGTGCGCGGATCGTAGAACAGCGCGGCCAGCTTGAGGTCGAGCTCGGGAAAGACGCCGAACAGCACGCCGATGACGAGCGCGAGCGACAATGCGATGAAGAGGCCGGTCCGGTTCATGGCGCGCGGTTTAGCGAAAGCGGATGGCGATGGAAAGGCCGGCGGCTCAACGTGGCGATCCCGACGGCAATGGCGGCGGTGGCGGCAGGCGCGGCGACGGCTCGCGCCAGCGGCCGGCGTTGCGGCCGGCAATCAGCCAATAGACCAGTCCGCCGACGATGCCGGCCCCGGTCAGGATCTCGAGATGGCGACGCACGATGCCCTCGAACCGGAAGGTCTCGGGATCGAACGGGACCAGGCCGAGATAGCAGGCTGCGCCGACCACGCCGCCGCCGATCGCGTAGGCGAGCACGCTGCGGATCGAGAAAGCCTCGGTGATCAGTGCGATCAGCAGCGCCGGGATCAGCGCGAAGCCCGACACGAAGATGAAGCCGAAGCCGATGATGACCTCGAACGCGCCCTGATCGATCGGGCCATTGCCGAGATCGGAGAACTCCGGAAACAGGACCGCGGTCACCACGATCAGCCCCGCGAGGAAGCACGCGGCAAGAAACGCGAGCGCGATCACGACGAGACGACCGATCAGCGCCATGGCTTTAGACCCGTATTACCCAAGCGAGGCCCCGCTTTCTTCGCTCGTCATGGCCCGGCATGAGCCGGCCATCCATCTCTCGGTCGATGAATCGATGGCGTCCGGGTCAAGCCCGGGCATGACGATCTCGTTCGGAGATGCAGGCGCGATCAATCATCAATCCGTCATCGCCATCGCGCGCAGTGCCTGACGCTCCCGCGCGGACAGCTTCTCCGTCTCCGACTTCAACTGGCCGCAGGCGGCGAGGATGTCGCGGCCGCGCGGCGTGCGCACCGGCGACGAATAGCCCGCGTTGAAGACGTATTCCGAGAACTTCTCGATCTGCTCCCAGTCCGAGCACTCATACGCCGAGCCGGGCCAGGGATTGAACGGGATCAGGTTGATCTTGGCCGGAATGCCCTTCAGCAGCTTGACCAGCAGCCGGGCGTCGTCGAGCGAATCATTGACGCCCTTGAGCATCACATATTCGAAGGTGATGCGGCGCGCGTTGGATGCGCCGGGATAGTCGCGGCAGGCCTGCAGCAGCTCGGCGATCGGATGTTTGCGGTTGAGCGGCACCAGCTCGTTGCGCAGCTCGTCGCGAACCGCATGCAGCGAGATCGCCAGCATCACGCCGATCTCCTCGCCGGCGCGCTTGATGTTCGGCACCACGCCGGAGGTCGACAGCGTGATGCGGCGGCGGGAGATGCCGATGCCCTCATTGTCGGAGACGATCAGCAGCGCGTCGCGCACCGCGTCGAAATTGTACAGCGGCTCGCCCATTCCCATCATGACGATGTTGGTGATGAGCCGGTTGCCGAGCGGGGTCTCGCGGTCGGCCCAGTCGTTCAGCCGGTCGCGCGCCACCATGACCTGGCCGACGATCTCGCCGGCCGTCAGGTTGCGCACCAGCCGCTGCGTGCCGGTGTGGCAGAACGAACAGTTGAGCGTGCAGCCGACCTGGGAGGAGACGCAGAGCGTGCCGCGATCGGTCTCGGGGATGTAGACGCACTCGACCTCGTGGGCCTTCTGCAGATTGTCGCCGCTCGGCAGCCGCAGCAGCCATTTGCGGGTGCCGTCGTTGGAGATCTGCTCGGCCACGACCTCGGGACGGTCGACCGTGAAATGTTCGGCCAGCGCGGTGCGTGTGTCCTTCGATACCGATGTCATCTCGTCGAACGACCTGGCGCCCCGGAAATAGATCCAGTGCCACAACTGCTGCACCCGCATCTTCTGCTGGCGCTCTGGCACTCCGACCTGGCCGAGCCTTGCTGCCAGCTCCGCGCGTGACAGGCCGATCAGCGAGGGCTTCGCCGGCGGGACGTAGGTTTCGAGCGGAGTCTTTTCGAGGGGCGCAGAGGAGTCGCGCAGCCCGGCAGTCGTTGCCATGTCGATGGGCCCAAAGTGCTGCCCGGCCGCGGCGGCCGAAGGCGTTCAGCGGGTTTATATAACGATCCGGCCGGCAAATGCGACTCGCCTGACGAGCGGTACCGGCGGCCGCCGTCTACCGGCGGCAATCCTGCGCGATGCGGTCGAGCGCCTGGGCGAGGCCCTTCAGTGAGAACACGTCGGTGGTCTCCGTGCCCTTGGCCGAGACGCCCTTGACCACGGCCTCGGGCGCCTTGCGCATGGCATCGACCATCCGCTCTTCCTCGGCGGCGTTCTTGATCCAAAGTCCGTCGCCCTGGGTATACATGGCATAGGAGGCTCCGCCGACCTCCACCGTGGCGTCGGATCCCGGCTTCAGCGCATAGCCGATCATGATCGAGACCTCGTTGAAGACCTTCTCGGAGGGCCGGGTCGACACGAAGGCATAGGCGGGATCGCGCGGACGGTTGGGCGGATTGGTCTTGGAGGATGTCGGCTTGGCCAGCGCGAAGCAGACCTTCTTGCCGCCGGGCATCGCGGTATAGGCGCCCCAGCCGCCGAACTGTCCGATCAGCGTCGGTTCCGCGCCGCCGATGTTGGGAACGGCCGGCTTCGATTCCGATTTCGGTGCGGCCTTCGGATGCGGAGCTGCGGCCTTTGGCGCGGCGCTCTGTGCCGCTACGAGGCTCGGAGCTCCGAACAGCAGCACGCCGCCGACCAGCGTTGTCAACAATCGCCCGAACAACATGATACGTTGAGTTCCCCCGCGACTTCGTTCCACCAATATTGTGACTGGAAAATGGCCCGGAATCGCTGACCGTGGTCGCGATGGATAGCGGCTAAATGCACCGCTTGCAAAGGCCGCAGAGCTGGATTGTCCGGTGCTCCGCGTCCCTGGCCCGGCGCCGCGCAGCTGCCGCGGCCTGATGATGATTGTGGCGCGGCGGCAAATCCGGCATGACGTTCCCAAAGCCGGACCTCGATCCGGCGGCAACGACCAAGGAGCGCCCATGAAAGCCATTCTCTGCTCGCAATTCTGTCAGCCCGACGATCTCGTCCTCACCGAGGTGCCAGATCCGGTGGCCGGTCCCGGCGAGGCCGTGATTGCGATCAAGGCGGCGGCGCTGAACTTCTTCGACATCCTGATGATCCAAGGCAAGTACCAGATCAAGCCGCCGTTCCCGTTCTCGCCGGGTGCGGAGGTCGCGGGTGTCATCGAGAGCATCGGCGATGGCGTCACCGAACTGAAGGTCGGCGACCGTGTCGTCGCCTCCTGCGGCCACAACGGCGCGCGCGAAAAGATCGCGCTGCCGGCCGCGTCGATCGTCAAGATTCCGGACAATCTCGATTTCGATCGCGCCGCCGGCATCATCATCATCTACGGCACTGCGCTGCATGCGCTGGAGGATCGTGCCAGTCCGAAACCGGGCGAGACGCTGGCCGTGCTTGGCGCCGCCGGCGGCACCGGCCTGGCGGCTTGCGAGCTCGGCAAGCTGATGGGGTTGAAGGTCATCGCCTGCGCCTCTTCGGACGAGAAGCTCGAATTTGCCAGGCAGCACGGCGCGACACTGACGTTGAACTACGCCAAGGAGGATCTCAAGGAGGGACTGCGGCGGCTCACCGACGGCAAGGGTGCCGACATCATCTTCGATCCGGTCGGAGGCGCCTACGCCGAGGCAGCGCTGCGCTCCATCGCATGGGAGGGCCGATTCCTGGTGATCGGCTTCGCCGCCGGCGACATCCCGAAGATGCCGCTGAACCTCGCGCTGCTGAAGGGCTGTGATATCCGCGGCGTGTTCTGGGGCGCCTGGACCCGACTCAACCCCGCCAAGAACCGCGCCAACCTCGAAAAGCTCGTGCAGTGGACCGCGGAGGGCAAGCTGTCGTCGCATGTCGACCGCACCTTCCCGCTGGCTCAGACCGCCGATGCCTTGAAGGTGCTGGCCGGCCGCCAGGCGATGGGCAAGGTGATCCTGCACCCCTGAGGACGTCGCGCATGAAGGCCCCGGGGGGCTGTACTCCCCGGGATAGCCTCGCCCTGATCCGCACAACCAAACCGAGCAGAGCCCTGGCTGTTCTGCCGACGGAATGCTCGAGCCGGCCCGGCGTCGCTGTGACATCCGCGCGCTGCACGGCGGTCGCAAATTTGTTCGGCGGGCTGCCGCGCCGGCGTCACGGATTCGCAACCGGAAGCAGAAAATCCGAAAACGAGCGTTTCTTGGTTAACACAACCACGCCACATTGTGGCATGGTTAATTTGAGGCTTGGCCGTTGTTATCACGACGTTTCTGGATTTGGCGCCGTGCGATGTCGCACGTGCGTTGCCACAATCAGATCAAAATGTTTCCAGAATCATGCCGGCTCTCGTCCACTTTTAGTCGGATTCAATTAGTCAATTAGTTGTCGGCAGTGGGGTGCCTCTGGCAATCGTGACGTGTCTCGAGCTTCTGACGGGCTTGGGACCAAAAGTATGTTGCGTGAAGTTGAGATGGGGATGAAGGCCATGGCTGAGCGGACGACGCGCGGGCGTTTCAACAACAGAACTCCTTCGGAGCCTGACTTCAGGCCTTTCCCCGACGAACTCCCTCAGGAGCGCCCACCGAGCTATCGTTTCGGCCGGTCGACCCAGGATAACTATCCAAACGACGAATCGATGCCGATGTTCCTCTCTGAGTATGAGAGCGGCAACCAGATCGACAGCACGCATTTCGAGGACCAGTGGCCGGAGCGGACCCGCCGCGTCTCGGTCTCGTCCCGGATTCTTCTCGCCGTGGTGGCTGCGGCCGGCGTCGCGGTGCTCTTCGCGCTTGTCACCTCGGATGCGACGCGCGACCTGATCGCCAGTGCCAAGGCTTCCATCATCGGCGCCACGCCGGACCCGACGGCCCCGCCGCAGGCCACCAACACGCAGCTCACCGCGCGCGACATGCAGCTGAACGAGCCGGCGCGACTGCCGCCCGCCGAGCCGCCGGCTGCGGCGGCGCCGGTGCAGACGGCAGCCGTGGCCCCGACGCGTGACGACATCGCCAACGCCTACCAGACAGCGCTGCAGAATCGCAGTGTGACGCAGCCCGCGCCGGTTGCAGCACCACCGAGCTTCGCCACGGCACCGTCCGCGCCGGCCCCGAGCGCGATGGAGCCATCCTCGATCAATTCGCCGGGCGCCGGATCGGCAATCGTCGCACCCGGCCTCGGCGCCGTGACCGCCGCTCCGCCGCCCGCGCAGGTCCGCCGGCTCGATCCCGACGAACTCGCGGGCATCATGAAACGCGCCAAGAGCCTGCTGGCCGCGGGCGACATCCCGCCGGCCCGACTGCTGCTGGAGCGCGCGGCCGAGGCGCAAGAACCGGCCGCGGCGCTGATGCTTGCCCAGACCTACGATCCCCACGTGCTGGGGACGAAGGACATCCGCAACATCAATGCCGATCCGGCTGCGGCTCGCAACTGGTACCGCCGCGCCGCCCAGCTCGGCTCGGCTGAAGCGCAGCGCAGGCTCGATCAACTGCAGAACTGAACGCTCGTGACGGCAGCGATGCCGCCTCGTTTCATTTTTTTGTTTCACGCGTGATTTTCGAGTCTGTTCATGGGCGATGCCAGGCGAGACCTGGTGCTGCCCGCGTTCCGGCTCGCAAACATGTGCCAGCCTTAGATCAAGGGGGACAGATGCGACGTCTTGTTGGAGCGGCCCTGGCCGCAATGATGATTGCGTGCGGTTTCGCTGCCCACGCCGAGGAAGGCGAGTTCGACCCCGCCAAGGTGAGCGACAGCCTCAAGGCGATCTTCCAGTTCGGCTCGGTGCAGACCAAGCAGGCGCTGAACGCCAACACGGTGACGCTCATCACCGGCACCATTGGCGGCACCTATGTGCAGTTCGGCGCCGATCTGGCCTCGCTGCTCGACGACGGCAACAATCTGCGCGTCCTGCCGATCGTCGGCCGCGGCTCGGTGCAGAGCGTGGCCGACATCCTGTTCCTGCAGGGCGTCGATCTCGGCGTCGTCCGCGCCGATACGCTCGACTACCTCGAGCGCAAGGGTTTCGCCAAGGACATCAAGCGGCAGTTCACCTACGTCACCAAGCTCTACAATGAAGAGATGCAGGTGATCGCGCCGCGCGCGGTGCGCAACCTGCGTGACCTCGAGGGCCGCCGGGTCAGCGTCGACCTGCCGAATGGCGGCACCTTCGTCACGGCGCTGACGGTGTTCGAGCGGCTTGGCCTGCGCGCCAACTTCGCCTACATCGAGCAGCGCATCGCGATGGAGAAGTTGAAGCGCGGCGAGCTCGATGCCGTCATCGTGGTCGGCGGCAAGCCCTACAAGTCGGTCTCGACCTTCGTGAACGACGGCCGCTTCCATCTCGTCAACGTCGACTACGATCGACCGCTGCAGACCGACTATCTGCCGGCGACCCTGACGGCGAAGGACTACCCGAACCTGATCGCCGAGGGCGAGAAGGTCGACACGATCGCGGTGCCGGCCGTGCTCGCCGCCTATAATTGGGCGCCGAACACCGACCGCTATCGCAAGCTCGCGACCTTCGTCGACGCCTTCTTCACCAAATTCCCGGCATTCCAGAATCCGCCGTTCCATCCGAAGTGGAAGGAGGTCTCGCTGTCGGCGCCGCTGGCCGGCTGGCAGCGGCTGCCGTCCGCGAGCAAATGGCTGGAGAGCCACGCCATGGAAGGCGCACAGCGCGACCGCTTCGATGACTTCCTGAAGCAGAGCAGCGCCGGCAGGGCGATGCCGAGCGAGGCCGACCGCGAGGCGCTGTTCAAGCAGTACCAGGCCTGGGAGGCCGAGAAGACCGGCAGCGCCCGCGCCCAGGCGCGCGGCCAGCGCTGAGCTCGTAGCGTTCGACGAAGTCCCATCAAGAGAAAAGCCCCGCGGATGCGGGGCTTTTTGCTGTTGTGCCCTTCCGAGGCGCTGACTGCGGGCGCCCGGCTTGCCGGCCGGAGCCGCCGTCAGCCGATATTCTCGCCGTCCTTCGCGACGTCAGCGTTCTTGTCTGCCGCCAGCCGCGCGAGTACGGCGCGGGCTGCCGCATGATGGTCGGGCGTGATGTGCGAAGCGACCATGCGGACGGCGGTGGCGAGCACCGCCGCGTCGTCGGTGAAGCCGAGGATGGGCAACACGTCAGGCATGAAGTCGAACGGCACGACGAAGTAGGCGATGGCGCCGAGCAGGGCGACCTGTACGTGCCGGGGTGTCTCCTTGTCGAAGGCGCAATAATACGCCGCAAGCAGCTCCTCGGCGAATGGCAGCCGCGCGACAACCTTCTTGAACTTGATCCAGAAACGACGGCGAAGGGTCTCGCGATCCCGGGCCAGCCGCTCCGCGGGCTCGAAGCCAACGCTGTAGTCGGTCGCATCCGACATGATGTCCGATCTCCGGTTCCAGACGGCGCTGGGGGCGCGGTCCTCGCCCTCGGATGTGGTGATGGCGACGCCGGCCGCAAGGCGCGTGCCGTCGTCGCCAAGATCTCAGCCGCGCATCGTCGCGGCGATCGCATTCATCGCCTTGGCGAGCGCGATGTCGCGCATGGTCACGCCGCCTGCGTCATGGGTCGTGAGGACCACCTCGACGGTGCGGTAGACGTTGCGCCACTCGGGATGATGGTCAGCCTTTTCAGCGACCAGGGCGACGCGGGTCATGAAGCCGAAGGCTTCGTTGAAGTCTGTGAATGTGAACGTGCGGGCGATGGCCTCACGGCCCTGTGCCTCGGACCAGCCGGGAAGCTCCCGCAAGGCGGTGGCGCGTGCCTCCGCCGACAATGGTTGCGGCATCTCGATCTCCTCTCGTGGTGCAATCGACCGGACACGTGACAGCATCCGGGCGACTGCGGGGCTACCTCCGGCTGGATCGCGCCGGTGTCCGGTTGCCAAGACTAACCGAAAACGCATCCCGATCAGAGCCTTGTCACAGGCGCGATGCCGGAGGCGCTTGGAACTGCCCCGATCCTCCGGCGACTGGTGCGATGGTAACCATGACGCAGATGTCACTCCGGGCGGACAAGAAATTTGCTACAGTTCAGCTCTATTGAAGGACGACGTGGCCAGACGAAGCTGCCTGTGGCATCGCCCGGGCCTGGACCACCGGAGGACGGGATCTGGTAGATACTCAGACCACGCCAGCGCAGCGCTCACGGATGCGCCCTGCCGTGTTCATCGTCATCGCCGGGATCCTCGCGGTCGTCGGCGCTTTGACGGGTGCCTACTATTTCGCGATGCGTCCCGTGGTGCTCAAGATCGCGGTCGGTCCGCCCAACAGCGACGACCTGAAGGTCGTCCAGGCCCTGACCCAGGCCTTTTCCCAGTCGCACGCCTCCGTCAGGCTGCGGCCGGTTCCGACCGAGGGCGCCGCACAGAGCGCGCAGGCGCTGGCCGCCGGCAAGGTTGATCTCGCGATCGTCCGGGGTGACCTCGAGGTCCCAAAGAACGCGCAGGCCGTGGCGACGCTGCGCAAGAACGTCGCCGTGCTCTGGGTGCCTCCGGGCGGCAAGGGCAAGGGTCGCAAGGGCGCCAAGATCACCAAGATCTCCCAGCTCGCGGGCCACAAGGTCGGCATCATCGGTCGGACCCCGGCGAACGCCAATTTGCTGAAGGTGATCCTGCATCAGTACGGCGTCGACGCCGGCAAGGTCGAGATCGTCCAAGTCCCGATCACCGAGGCCGCCGAAGCCGTGCGCAACCAGCGGGCGGACGTCTATCTTGCGGCCGGACCCATCAATAGCAAGATCACGGCGGATGCGATCGCCGCTGCCACCAAGGACGGCGGCACGCCGACCTTCCTGGCGATCGATTCGGCCGAAGCGATCGCGCAGAACCACCCCGAATATGAATCGACCGAAATTCCCGCCGGCGCGTTTGGCGGCTCGCCCGATCGTCCCGAGGACGAGGTGAAGACCATCAGCTTCAACCACCACATCGTGGCGCGCAAAGGCCTGTCGGATTCGACCGTGTCCGCGTTCACCCATCAGCTGTTTTCGGTGCGCCAGCAATTGCTGTCGGAGTTCCCGCTGGCTGCCAAGATCGAGACCCCCGACACCGACAAGGACGCCGCGATTCCGGCGCATCCCGGCGCGGCGGCGTTCATCAACGGCGAGGAGAAGACATTCCTCGACCGCTACAGCGACTACATCTGGTGGGGCCTGATGGCGCTTTCGGCGATGGGTTCGGCCGGTGCCTGGTTCGCCGGCTATCTCAAGCGCGACGAACGCACCATCAACACCTCGCTGCGCGATCGTCTGCTGGAGATGATCACGATCGCGCGCAAGAGCGATTCGACCGAGGAGCTCGACCAGCTGCAGAGCGAGGCCGACGAGATCCTGCGCAACACGCTGACCTGCTTCGAGGACGGTGCAATCGAGCACGGGGCGTTGACCGCGTTCAACATCGCGCTCGAGCAGTTCCACAACGCGGTGGCCGATCGCAAGCTCATCCTGATGAGCATGCCCGCCAATCTGCAGCGAACCGGCGCGCAGCTGCGTGCCGCCGGCACCTGAGGTCGGACCACGCTTGCCCTGCGGCCGTGTCACGCGCTGTCCACGGCGCGATTGTAATTCCAGCGTCATCAATCTTTTCTAGGTCTGCCGGGCCGTGGCTCGCGCCGGCTCCCGCGCGCGATCCGACCAGGAGATCCGCATGACGCTTCGCATTCCTCGACCGCACACCGCCCTGTCCCGCCGCCGCTTCCTGTCGACGGCCGCCGCAGCCGGCGTCACGACGCTGGCGATGCCCTATCTGAGCCGCGCCGCCGACCGGCCGCAGATCACGCATGGCGTGCAGTCCGGCGACGTCGGCATGGATGGTGGCGTGGTCTGGGCGCGCGCGGACCGGCCGTCGCAGATGCTGGTCGAGGTGGCGACCACCGAGTCGTTCAAGGACGCACGGGCGCTGCCACCGATCGCCGCGCTTCCGGAAAGCGACTTCACGGCCAAGATGCTGATCGACGGCCTTCCGAGCGGCCAGGACATTTTCTACCGTGTCAAGTTCCGGGACCTGTCGCATACCGCCGTCGAAAGCGAGGCCGTGGCCGGCCGCTTCCGCACCGCGCCAGGCAACAAGCGCGACGTCTCGTTCGTCTGGGGCGGCGACGTGGCTGGGCAGGGCTGGGGCATCAATCCCGATGATGGCGGCATGTTCACCTTCTCGACGATGAAGAAGCACCGCCCGGACTTCTTCCTGCACTCCGGCGACACCATCTACGCCGACGGTCCGATCAAGTCCGAGGTGAAGCTGCCGGACAACAAGGTGTGGAAGAACCTCACCGTGGAAGAGAAGGCCAAGGTCGCCGAGACGCTCGACGAATTCCGTGCCGCCCACAAATACAATTTCCTCGACGAGAACGTTCGCGCCTTCAATGCCGAGGTGCCGATCTTCGTGCAGTGGGACGATCACGAGGTCACCAACAACTGGTCGGCCTCCAAGGAGCTGCCCGCCGCCTACAAGGAGCGCAACATCCAGTTGCTCGCGGCCCGCGCGGCGCGCGCCTTCCACGAGATGTATCCGATGCGCGAGAGCATCATCGAGCCGGGCCGAGTCTATCGCACCATCAACTATGGCCCGCATCTCGACGTGTTCGTGCTCGACGAGCGCAGCTACCGCGGCGCCAACGGTCCCAATCTCGAGGACAAGTATGGTCCGGCGTCCTACTTCATCGGGCCGGAGCAGATGCGCTGGTTGAAGCAGGCGCTGCTCAATTCCCGCGCGACCTGGAAGGTGATCGCCTCCGACATGCCGCTCAGCATCATCGTCTATGACGACGCGGCCAACAAGAAGGGCTCGGAAGCCATCGCCCAGGGTGACGGCCCGGCGCGCGGCCGCGAGCTCGAGATTGCCGAGGTCCTGCGCTTCATCAAGACCGCGCCGATCCAGAACACGGTGTGGCTGACGGCGGACGTGCACTACGCGGCCGCGCATTATTACGATCCGAACAAGGCGCAGTTTCAGGATTTCGAGCCGTTCTGGGAGTTCGTCTCCGGTCCGCTGCATGCCGGCACGTTCGGTCCGAACGAGCTCGACAACACCTTCGGCCCCGAGGTGCGCTTCATCAAGGCGCCCGGCCTCGACAAGCAGAATCTGCCGCCGTCGGCCGGCATGCAGTTCTTCGGCCACGTCAAGATCGAAGGCGCCACGGGCCAGATGACCGTGACCCTGCGGGATCGCGCCGACGTCGCGCTGTGGTCGACCACGCTCGATCCGAAGCTGGGCTGAGCCTTCCGCGTCGGCGACCGCGTGCGGCGACCGCAACTAATCGCGTCGCCGCAGCACCGCCTCCAGCGCCTCGGTCGGGCAAGGCTTCGGCAGCCGCGGCCGGTCGGCGAACGCGGGTGGCACGCGGTCGGCGCCATAGCCGGTCGAGAAGGCGAAGGGAATGCCGAGCGCCGTCAGCCGCTCGGCAATCGCAAAGCTCTTTTCGCGGACCAGGCCGACATCGAGCAGCGCGAATTGCGGGACGCGCTCGGCGATCATGGCGAGCGCGGTTGCGACGTCGGCTGCGATCCTGATGTCGGGAACGCCGAGGTCGGTGATGGTGTCTTCCAGTCCGAGCGCAATGATGGGGTCGTCTTCGACGACCAGCACATGCTGATAGAACTCGGGCACGCCTGATTGCGAGCTGGTCATGGGATCTGCGGGTTCCAGGATGAGGGATGGACCCCGCGGCCGGCGCCTCCTCTCGAGCGCGCTGGCGGGTTCCTGGAACCAAGGCAGCATATCAGAGTTCCTCTGTCGGTGCACTTGTGAACACAAGGTGCACGTATCACGCACATGCGTTGCGCACGGGGATGACGATGCTGAGCCAAGGTGTGGCCACGCTGAGCCGGGAGCGGCCCTACAACAACCTGCTGCGGCGGCTCAGTCCGGCCGACTACGCGCTGATCTCGCCGTATCTGGTGGAGGACGAGGCAACGCCGAACGAGCTGCTCTACAGTCCGGGTGACGACGTCCAGATCGTGCATTTTCCCTGCGGGCCGGCGCTGACGTCCTATCTCGTTCCCAATGAGGATGGCCGCGACGTCGAGACCATCCTGGTCGGCCGCGAGGGCGCCGTCGGCGGGATCGTCAGCGAGGGCTTCCTGCCGGCCTACACGCGGATCGTCGTCAAGTTCGGTGGCCCGTTCGCACGGCTGCCGCTGTTCCGCCTGGCGGCCGCCAAGCTGCAATCCAAGACGCTGCGCAACGTGTTCGCGCGCTACGCCGATTGCATGCTGGCACAGATGTTCCAGTCGACCGCCTGCAACGCGATCCATTCGATCGAGCAGCGGACGGCGAAGTGGATCGTGGCCGCGATGGACCGTACCGATGGCGAGCCGATCGTGCCGCTGACGCATGAGCAGTTGGCAACGCTGCTGGGCGTCGGCCGCAGCTACGTCAGCCGGGTTGTCCAGACCTTCAGGGCCGAGGGCATTCTCGAAACCCGCCGCGGCGCCTTCATGGTGCGGGACTTCGACGCGCTGAAGCGCCGCTCCTGCCTGTGCAACGAGGCCGTGAAGACCCATTTCGAGGAGGTCCTGCGCGGCGTCTATCCGACCGAGCAGGCCGCGGCGGGCTGAGCCTGCAGGCGCCAGTGACTTTCCGCGCACAGACACCAGCCAATCGCGTTGGCTGTCAGCGCTGGTCCTCGTGGGATTGCCGGTCGGAGTGGTTGGTCTCGTCTTCTCCCGCGCTGCCCGGAAGCGTGCGGTCGCGGAGGCGTTAGCCAGCCGCTCGGAAACCGCTCCTCGTTCCTGAAAGCAGTCATTGTTTTTTGGCATTTTTTGCCTATATTGCGCCGCAACGCGTGAGGTCTGCCCGGTCGATTGGCCGGGCTTCCTATTTGGGGCTGCCGGCCCCTGCCGCCGAACGAGTTTCGCGAGCGCGCGTCGCAAAGCTAACAGCTTGATTCGACTATAACAAAGCGCGCGCCCCGCCGGGGACAGAGCACGAGCTCTTGAGAAAGCTTAGAAGACACCGACCATGAATCTTCGCAACATCGCCATCATCGCCCACGTCGACCACGGCAAGACCACCCTGGTTGATCGTCTCCTGCAGCAGTCGGGTACCTTCCGCGAGAACCAGAAGGTCGCCGAGCGCGCCATGGACTCCAACGATCTGGAGCGCGAGCGCGGCATCACCATCCTGGCCAAGGCCGCCTCGGTGCAGTGGAAGGACACCCGCATCAACATCGTCGACACTCCCGGCCACGCCGATTTCGGCGGCGAGGTCGAGCGCATCCTGAACATGGTGGACGGCGCCCTGGTGCTGGTCGACGCCGCCGAGGGTCCGCTGCCGCAGACCAAGTTCGTGGTCTCCAAGGCGCTCAAGGTCGGCCTCAAGCCGATCGTCGTCATCAACAAGGTCGACCGTCCCGACGCCCGTCCGACCGAGGTCATCAACGAGGTGTTCGACCTGTTCGCCGCGCTCGACGCGTCCGAGGAGCAGCTCGACTTCCCGATCCTGTACGGCTCGGCCAAGCAGGGCTGGATGGCCGAGAGCCCGGAAGGTCCGAAGGACGCCGGGATGCAGCCGCTGTTCGACCTGGTGCTGCGCCATGTGCCGGCGCCGTCGGTCGAAGAGGGACCGTTCCGCATGATCGGCACCATCCTGGAGGCCAACAACTTCCTGGGTCGCATCATCACCGGCCGCATCACCTCGGGCAGCATCAAGCCCAACCAGGCCGTGAAGGTGCTGAACGCCGAAGGCAAGGTCGTCGAGCAGGGCCGTATTTCCAAGATTCTCGCGTTCCGCGGCATCGAGCGCGTGCCGCTCGACGAGGCCGAGGCCGGTGACATCGTCGCCATCGCGGGCCTGACCAAGGGCACCGTCGCCGACACGTTCTGCGATCCCTCGGTCGAGACTCCGCTCCCGGCGCAGCCGATCGACCCGCCAACCGTGTCGATGTCCTTCATCGTCAACAACTCGCCGCTGGCGGGCACCGAAGGCGACAAGGTCACGAGCCGCATGATCCGCGACCGCCTGCTGCGCGAGGCCGAGGGCAATGTCGCGCTGCGCGTCGTCGAATCCGCCGACAAGGACGCCATGGAAGTGTCGGGCCGCGGCGAATTGCAGCTCGCGATCCTGATCGAGACCATGCGCCGCGAAGGCTTCGAGCTGTCGGTGTCGCGTCCGCGCGTGGTGCTGCAGAAGGACGAGGCCACCGGCGCGTGGCTGGAGCCGATCGAGGAGGTTGTGATCGACGTCGACGAGGAGCATTCCGGCGTCGTCGTGCAGAAGATGAGCGAGCGCAAGTCCGAGATGATCGAGATGCGCCCCTCTGGCGGCAACCGCCTGCGGCTGGTGTTCTACGCGCCGACCCGCGGCCTGATCGGCTATCAGGGCGAGCTGCTCACGGACACCCGCGGCACCGCGATCATGAACCGCTTGTTCCACGGCTATGCCCCGTTCAAGGGCGAGATCGCCGGCCGCCGCAACGGCGTCTTGATCTCCAATGACCAGGGCGAGGCGGTGGCCTACGCGATGTTCAAGCTGGAGGACCGCGGCCCGATGATGATCGAGCCGGGCTGGAAGGTCTATCGCGGCATGATCGTCGGCGAGCACACCCGCGACAACGATCTCGAGATCAACGTGCTGAAGGGCAAGCAGCTCACCAACATCCGCACCACGTCGAAGGACGAGGCCGTCCGTCTGACGCCGCCGATCAAGATGACGCTGGAAAAGGCGCTCGCCTATATCGAGGACGACGAGCTGGTCGAGGTCACGCCGAAGTCGATCCGGCTGCGCAAGAAGCATCTCGATCCGAACGAGCGCAAGCGCGCCGAGAAGCAGAAGGAAGCGGTGGCGTAATTTCCGCCCTCCATTCTCAAATGCGTCATGGCCGGGCTTGTCCCGGCCATCCACGTTTTGGGGCTTGCGAGGACGACGTGGATGCCCGGCACAAGGCCGGGCATGACGACGGAGTTGGATAAGCCAATGTCTTTCCCATCCTCCATCGACATCGCCGTCATCGGCGCGGGTGCCGCGGGCCTCGGCGCGGCACATGCGCTGCAGGACAAGGGCGTCTCGTTCATCGTCCTGGAGGCCCGCGACCGCATCGGCGGCCGCGCTCACACCATCATGGCTTCGCCTGATGTCACCTTCGATCTCGGCTGCGGCTGGCTGCATTCGGCTGATCGCAACTCGTTCGTCGGCATTGCCGAGCAGCTTGCTTTCACTATCGACACCAGCCGGCCGCCCTGGCGCGATCAGGCCTATGAGGCGGCATTCCCGCGCGAAGAGCGCGAAGAATTCATCCGCGCGCTGGAGGCGTTCTTCATGCGTACCGCGGAGGCTGCCAGGAGCGGCCGCGATGCGCCGGCGAGCATCTGCCTCGAGCCCGGCAATCGCTGGAACGGCATGATCGACGCGATCTGCACCTATCTCAACGGCTGCGAGCTGGCGCAGATGTCGCTGCTCGACTTCGAGGCCTATGAGGACACCGAGCTGAACTGGCGGATTCGCCGCGGCTATGGCGCGCTGGTCGCCGCCTATGGCGGGGGCCTGCCGATCGCCATGAGCTGCAACGTGACCCTGATCGATCACGGCGACACGCGCATCCGCCTGACGACCTCACAGGGCACGCTGACGGCCGACAAGGTCATCGTCACCGTGCCGACCAGTCTCATGGCCGACGAAACGCTCCGCTTTTCGCCGGCCCTGCCGAGCAAGGTCGAAGCCGCCGCTGGCCTGCCGCTCGGTCTCGACAACAAGGTGACGCTGGCGCTCGACGGCTGGGAGCACCTGCCGAGGGATTCGGGCATGCGCGGCCGAAGCCACACCGCGCGGGTCGGCAGCTTCCAGCTGCGCCCGTTCGGCCAGCCCTGCATCGAAGGCTTTTATGGCGGCAGCTTCGCCCGCGACATCGAGGCGGCGGGCGAGGGGGCCTTGGCGGCGCAGGCGATCGACGACATCGCGGCCCTGCTCGGCAACGACATCCGCAACAGCCTCCGTCCGCTCGCCGAGTCCCGCTGGGGCGCCGACCCGTTCGCGCGCGGCGCCTATTCGCATGCACTGCCCGGACATGCCGACAAGCGCGCCGTGCTGGCCGCGCCGGTTGATGATCGGCTGTTCTTCGCCGGCGAGGCGACGCCCCCGGATTTCTTTTCGACCGCCCATGGCGCGCGTGACAGCGGCGAGCGCGCGGCGCGGGAAGCTCTGGCGTCATTAACCAGGCGCTAGTCCATCGATCGTCATTGCGAGCCCAGCGAAGCAGTCCAGACTGTCACCGCGGTGGGATTTCCGGGTCGCTTTCGCTGCGCTCGCGATGACGTGCCGATCAATACGTCTCCTCCACCATCCGCAGAAACTCCCGTGCGGCCTGCGTCTGGTGATGCTCTTTGTGGCGCAGGCTGTAGAAGTGCCGCTTGGGCAGCTCGATGTTGGCGACGGCGAGCAGCCCGGCCTTGACGGCGCGCATGACCACGAGGCGCGACAGCACCGTGACGCCGGCGCCGGCTTCGACGGCGCCGCGCACGGCCTCGTTGGACGGCAGGTCGAACACCACATCGAGCTCGGCCGGAGTGATTCCGAAGCGGCCAAGCGCTGTTTCGAGCGCGGCGCGCGTGCCGGAGCCCTGCTCGCGCAACACCCAGCGCGCCGTCTTCAGGTCGCTGGTTGTCACTGACCTTCCGCGGCACAGCGGATGATCGATCGGACCGACCAGCACCATGTTGTCCTCCGCGACCGGCTGAGCCGTGAGCACGGGATCGTCGACATCGCCCTCGATGAAGCCGAGATCGGCAGAGCCCTCGCGGACCTGGGTCGCGACCTGCTCGGTATTGCCGATCGACAGCTGCAGCCTGATCGCCGGATGCGCGGCACTGAAGCGGTGAATGAAGGCCGGCAGCCAATAGCCCGCGATGGTCTGGCTGGCCGCCAGCGCCAGCTGCCCCCGCTTCAGGCCGGCGAGATCGTTCAGCACGGTCTCGGCGGCGGCCGCGCGCGCCAGCACCGCCTTCGCTTCGACGAGAAACGCCTTCCCGGTCGCCGTGAGCACGATGCGGCGTCCGACTCGATCGAACAGCCTGGTCTCGTAGCGCGCTTCGAGCGCGGCCACAGCCGCCGATGTCGCCGACTGGGTCAAATTGAGGTCGCGCGCCGCCTGGGTGACGTGCTCGCGGGTCGCGACCGCAACGAAGATCCTGAGCTGTTCGAGCGTCACAAGCGTCCTATGTGGTGAGCTTCACCAGGGCCAGGCTGAAGCCTGCGATGAACAGGAAGGCGAGCAGGCCCAGCGCCAGCGGCCGCAGGCCCTTGGCCTTGAGCTTGGCGAAATCCGTTTCCAGTCCCATCGCGGCCAGCGCCATCGACAGCAGGAACGTGGTCGCCGTCACGATCACGGTCTTCATCTCGGCGGGAATGCTGATCACGCTGTTGAGGCCGACCAGCGCGATGAAGCCGAACACGAACCAGGGCAGTGGCGGCTGCGCATTGCCCCGGGTCTCGCCGCCATGGCGCGCACGCCGCGTTGCCAGCAGGCCGAGCGTGAGCACGACCGGCGCCAGCAGCATCACGCGGGCGAGCTTGGCGATGGTGCCGAACTCGCCGGCCTGCTGGCCCTGCTGAAACGCGGCCGCGACCACCTGGGCGATCTCGTGAATGGAGGCGCCGCTCCACAGGCCGAAGGCGTGCGCGTCGAGATGCAGCAGCGCCGGAAGCAGCGGATAGATGAACATTGCGATCGAGCCGAACACCGTGACGCAGGCCACCGCATAGGCGACGTCCTCGTCATGGGCGCGCGTGACCGCGTTGGTCGCGATCACGGCGGACGCACCGCAGATCGAGGTGCCCGCCGCGATCAGCTCCGCCAGCTTGCGATTGACGCCGAGCAGCTGTCCCATCCACACCGTGAACAGGAAGGTGCCGGTGAGGCTCAGCGCGATCACGGCGAGACCACGCGCGCCGACCTCGACGATCTGCGTCGCCGTCAGTTGCAGGCCCAGCAGGATGATCGCCAGCCGCAGTACGCGACGCATGGAGAAGGCGACGCCGGGCTTGGCCCGCGCCGGTGTGCCGACCACGTTGTGCAGCGCCATCCCTGCCACGATCGCCAGGATCATCGGGCTGAACAGGCCGAGGCCCGGCAGCAGGCGCAGCCCGAAGGCGCCGGACGCGAGCGCCGCGGACAGCGCGAGCCCGGGCAGCAGCGTCGGTGCCGCCGGCGTCGCGGGCGCGTGCGCAGGTCGATGATGAATGGCAACGGGCGCATCGGCGATCAGATCGTGCGAGGGGGCAGCCATGGAAATCTCTCCCAAACCAAGTGCGAGGAAGAGAATTTCATGCTGTGAACAATCGATCCAACAGATTATATCGCACGTATCATTCGATTCAATCGATTAATCGCCCACTGCCGCATCTCGCCGCCGACCGGATCACGACTCCAGCACCCGCTTGCGCAGCTCGGCATCCGGCACGAAGCAGGATTCGTATTTGCCGAAGATGTGGTAGCGGTTGCGTGCGACCACGCCATAGACCGCATCGCGCAGCGGCTTCGGAATGGCGCGCAGCGCGCGCGTCCAGCCCCAGCCCGGCAGGTTCGACAATACGGTCAGCGCAGCATCGGATTTCAGATGCGCCTTGCCGCCATGCACGACCGCGTTGGTGTCGGGGTCCTGGGGATCGATGTCGAAGGCCTGTGCCAGCCGGGTGCCGTAGGGCGACTGGATCGGCGTGAAGCGGAAGCGCCTGGCGGTGTCGCGCGCGATCACGAACTGCACCCAGCGGGAGCAGAACACGCAGACGCCGTCGTAGAGGATCACGTCATCGTCGGGCCAGTTGGTCATCAGCGATTGTCCATCATGAGCAGCGCGACCAGCATCAGCACGATCGCAGGTCCCGTCTTCACCAGGGCGCCGAGCGGCTCGAGCCAGAGATCGGGCGTGAGGATCGCGCAGCCGAGCATGTAGCCGAGCGAGACGAGGATGCCGGCGGCGAGCCCGAATGTTGCGGTTCTGCGGAACGCGATCAATAGGCCGACCGAAATGTCCATCATGCTGGTGATCGCCGCGAACGGAATCGCAAAGCCTTCCGGCCAGCCGCGCGTGGTCAGGACCGCCGTGGTCGCCGGGAACGAGACGAACAGTGCAATCGACCCCGATGTGACCCAGAACAGCACGAGGCTCGCGATGATCAGTGCCTTGATCAGGAACAGCCGCGCGAACCATTTGTCCTGAATGGTGGCGCCACGCGTGCCGACGGCGTCCAGCGGCGTGGGGGTGATGCCGGTTGCCGCGATCCACGGTGCGGGATCGCCGTGCACCCCGCGGCGAAGCTCGGCGATCGCGGTGGTGCGCATCGGCGGCATCCAGCCGAGCCGGCTGCAGAGGTCACCGGCGAAAGCGCCGAGATTGATCAGTGGTGCGGGCAAGGCAACGCGCGGCCAATCCGTCGTGCCGAAACTGCGCCGAAACGCATCGACGACGTCGCCAAGCGTCACCGCCTCGGGCTGCATCAGGTCCCAGCTCACCGCGCGTGTCGCCTCGTCATCGATCGGCCGCATCGCGAGCCAGGCGATGGTCGCGGCGATGTCCGCCACCGCCACCGGCTGGAACGGCGTCGCCGCATCCCTCGCCGGCAGGTCGACCGGAAGCGCCGCGAGCGCGCGGACCATCGCGCTGCCGCCATAGGCCGATGGCGCGATCACGAAGCCCGGGCGCAGGATGGCGTAGGGAATGTCTGAGGATGCAATCAACTGCTCCGCCTCGCGCTTGGTGGTCGCGAAAGCGGTGTGATCCTCATCGGCCGCGCCGGGGATCGAGATGTGAATGAAGCGCACGCGACGGCCGCAGGCCGTGATCGCTGCGAGCACGCGCGCGACGAACTCACGATGCACGGCCGTAGTATCGCTGCCCGGACCATCCTGCAGCACGCCGAGGCAATTGACGACGACATCGATCTCGTGGGCGCGGATCAGGCTCGCCAAAGCCGGCGCATCGAGCGCCATGATCGGCAGCTCGATGTCGAACGGCGACGTGCGTTGCGATGGCGAGAACGCGCGCGCGACGCCGACCGTCGCACAGCCGCGCTGGCGCAGATCGTCGGTGATGAAGCGCCCGATCAGGCCGGAGGCGCCAAGCACGAGGATGCGGGGGGTGGTCGACGTGATCATGCGCGTCTCGTCAGAGCGGCTTTGCGATCATCAGCCAGAGAATGGCCATGACCGCGCCGAAACCGGGGATGCCGCACAGGAACCAGCGGCGGAAGACGATGAAGTAGCGCGGCGGCAGCGCCTGGGCGCTGATATCAGCAGCACGGGCGAGGTCGCGCAGTTCGATCTGCATGAAGATCACGGGGACCCAGAACAGGCCGGCGACGGCGTATAGTGCGAGCGAGGTGAGCAGCCAGCGTTCGCTCACGGCCGTGGACGACAGCCACATCAAGGTGCCGCCGGTGACCGGCTGCAGCAGCACCGCCGACAGTGTGAAGAGCATGTCCGCGATCACCACGACGCCAGCCGTGCGCGCGATGAACGCGGCCTCGCCGCTCAGATGCGCCATCAGCATGAAGAATGCGATCCCCGTGCCGGTGCCGAGAATGACGATGGCGCCGAGCACGTGGAGATATTTGATCAGGAAATACAGCGTCATCGTGTCCTGCTAGTTCGGCGGCATCGGATGCGTCGATCGACGTGTCGTTGTCAGCGCCCGCGACAGCAAATCCGCCGCCAGTGCCACGCCGTCGTCGTGCTCGATCATCCAATGCCCCTCCTCGCCGGACGCTGGCAACAGCTTGAAGTGTGCCCGGCCTCCGGCCGAGTCGAAGTCCTCCGCAAGCCGACGCGAAAGCGATGGTGGAAAGTAGCTGTCATTGGCCGCGACCAGCCACGTGACCGGCACGCGCGCGCCGCGTCCAAATGCGCGGGCCGTATCAAGCAGGCGCGCCTCTGCACAGACGCGCCCTGGCACCTCGTCGGCATGGCCGCCACGGCCGGGCGCGAACACGATGATGCTCGAAACGAACTGCCGGGGCTGATCGGCGAGCGCCAGCGCGCCCCAGCCGCCGGCCGAGTGACCGACCACAAGTGCGCCGCCTTTGGCGACGAATGGTTGATCGCGCATGAAGGCAAGCGCGCGCGAGATCTGCGCGGCGGTGGCACGTCCCGCCTTCTCGTAGTCCGGATTTTCGCACGCGCCCTGATCCTCGACATAGGGGCCGCCGGTACGGCCATGCCCGAGCCGCTCCGGCACCAGCACCGCATAGCCGCGCGCGACCAGCTCGCTGGCCATCGCCGTGTAGCTCGGCTGCGGCAGCTGCGCGCGCCGCAACGCATTCTGTGTCGAGGCATGCGCGATCAGCGCCAGCGGAAACGGTCCGTCACCGGCAGGCCGATACAGCAGCGCATGCGCGGGGAGTCCAGGCTCGGTCGAGGGCACCAGCCATTGCTGCAGCCGGGCCGGCTCGCCTTCCGGCGAGGCCGGGCCGAATGTCTGTGCCCAGGCGTTCGATCCCGCGAGGACGAGCGCGATCAACCATGAGAGGCAGCGAAGCAGCAGCATTCAGCCGGGCGGGAAGTTGTTGAGCTCCGGCCACACTAGCCGAGCCCACCGCGAGTGAGTTGCAGTTTTTAGTTCGTGGTATGAACCTGCGGTGACGGGACACCGTCGACCCTCAACAATGTTGCGAATTTGTCCCTTTTCGGCACAGCTTTCCGCCACGGTGATGCCGAAAGTCCACAGGTTAACCGATCTTTAACGTGGCACCTTGAAGGCGGACCGCCGACTTGCTTTGATCCGCTCATGAGCACAACCCTGATCGAAGTCCGTCCGGCCAAGGCTGCAGATGCGGCTGCGGTGGCGTCAGCCCATGATGAAGCCTGGCGTTCCGCCTACCAGGGAATCATCCCTGGCGCAGAGCTGGAGAAGCTGATCAACCGGCGCGGCCCCCAATGGTGGGACAGCGCGATCCGCAAAGGCAGCCGCGTCAGCGTGCTGGTGTTCAACGACAAGGTCGCAGGCTATGCGAATTACGGCCGCAATCGCGCCCGCAGCCTGCACTTCGACGGTGAAGTCTACGAGCTTTATCTGCGACCGGAATTTCAGGGGCTGGGGTTCGGTCGCCGGCTCTTCCAGTCCGCCAAGCGCGACCTCGCGCAGAGCGGCCTGAAGAGCATGGTGGTGTGGGCGTTGTCCGACAACGATCCCGCCACCGAGTTCTACCGCGCCTTGGGCGGCCGGATGGTCGCGCGGTCGTCGGAGCGCTTCGGGCCGAAGTCGCTCGACAAGGTTGCCTTTGCCTGGACCAACTGAGCCTGGGCCGGCCGTGCTCCGGGCGCGTTAAACGTTAACGCGCCAGCGAATTGAACTGGAATTGAACTGAAAGTGTTGGCTTGAGGTAGCTGTTGCGCAGCCGCGTTTTTTTTGCGACTGCGAATGCCAGCGCTCGCCTGTCGAGCGTCCGACCCTCAACGTTCAAGTTCTCAAACGTTCAAGTTCTACGGAGCATCCATGCGCATCGACGCCATCCCGATCGGGAAAGATCCGCCGCGCGAGGTCAACGTCGTCATCGAAGTGCCGGTCGGCGGCGAGCCGATCAAGTACGAGCTAGACAAGGAAGCCGGCACGCTGTTCGTCGACCGCTTCCTCTATACGGCGATGCGCTACCCCGGCAATTACGGCTTCATCCCGCACACGCTGTCCAATGACGGCGACCCCTGCGACGTGCTGGTCGCCAACACGCGCGCGATCGTGCCCGGCGCGGTCATGAGCGTGCGCCCAGTCGGCGTGCTGCTGATGGAGGACGAGGCTGGCGGCGATGAGAAGATCATCGCGGTGCCGTCCTCGAAGCTGACCCAGCGCTACGACAAGGTCCGCACCTATTCGGACCTGCCGGACATCACGCTGCAGCAGATCCGGCACTTCTACGAGCACTACAAGGATCTCGAGCCCGGCAAATGGGTGAAGGTGCTGCGTTGGGGCAATGCCGACGACGCCCACCAGTTGATTGCCGAGGGCATCGCCCGCGCCAAGGCGGCGAAGAAGTAGGGCGCGCGGAAGCTCCAAACGCAGCGCTTCGCGGCTCCAGGCGATGGACTTTCGAGTCCGCTCCGAGCAGTTTCACGGCGTCGCAGATAGGATCTGCGGCGCCGTCTCGTCTTGGAGCGTTCTGCAATGCGCCGCCTGCTCAGGTCCCTTCGATACCTTGGTCTTCTCATCCTGGCGGCAGGCGCGGCGCTCGTCGCGGTCGTGCTGGTCAACATGTTTCGCCATGGCTCCCGGCAGCTCGATGTCGCGGCGCTGCCGAAGATCAGCATCGATGCCGAGGCTGCGGCGCAGCGGCTCGCGGCGGCGGTTCGTTTTCGCACGATTTCGAGCTCCGACGATCCCGAGCTGAATGCCGATGCCTTCGCGGCGCTCAAGGCCCATATCGAGGCAAGCTTCCCGGCCTTTCATGCGGCCGCGACACAGGAGGTCGTGGCCGGGCACAGCCTGCTGTACCGGTGGAAGGGCTCGGATGCGGCGGCCAGGCCGATTGCGCTGCTGGCCCATCAGGATGTGGTGCCGGTCGCGCCGGGCACCGAGCCCGACTGGGCCGTGCCGCCGTTTGCCGGCGTCGTCAAAGACGGCTTCGTCTGGGGCCGCGGCGCCTGGGACGACAAGGGCAATCTGTATGCGATGCTGGAGGCGGCCGAGGCGCTGATCAAGGCCGGCTTCAAGCCGAAGCGCACGATCTATTTCGCCTTCGGTCACGACGAGGAGGTCGGCGGCACCCGGGGGGCCAAGGCCATCTCGGCCGTCCTCGCCGCCCGCAACGTCCGGCTGGACTTCGTCATCGATGAGGGCCTGCTGATCTCGGAGGGCGGCGTCAAGGGCCTCGACAAGCCGGCGGCACTGGTCGGTGTTGCCGAGAAGGGCTATGCGAGCCTGGTGCTGACGGCCAAGGCCACCCCGGGGCATTCCTCGATGCCGCCGCGGGACACCGCGATCGGCATGATGAGTGCGGCGCTGGCGAAGCTCGAGGCCAACCGGCTGCCGATGCGCATCGACGGCACGGTCGGCGAGATGTTCGATACGCTGGCGCCGGAAATGACCGGCATCAACCGCGCCGTGCTGTCCAATCTCTGGCTGACCAAACCGCTGCTGTTCGGCGAGTTCGCCAAGAGCGGTCCGGCCGAAGCGATGGTCCGTACGACGACCGCGCTGACCATCTTCAACGCGGGCGACAAGGACAACGTGCTGCCGGGCAACGCCTCCGCCACCGTGAATTTCCGGCTGCTGCCGGGGGACACCGAGGCGGGCATCATCGACCACGTCAGGCAGACCGTGGCCAACGACCGCATCTCGATCACGTCCTTGCGCGGCAACCACGAGCCCCCGCCGGTCACCTCGACCGCCGGACCGTCCTATCAGCTCGTGAACCGGACCATTCGCGAGATCTTCAGCGACGCGGTGGTGGCGCCCGGCCTGATGGTCGCCGGCACCGATTCGAGCCACTATGCGGGCATTACCGACAGCATCTTCCGCTTCTCGCCGCTGCGCGCGACGACGGAGGATCTCAAGCGCTTCCACGGCACCAATGAGCGGCTGTCGGTCGAGGGCTATGCCGACATGATCCGCTTCTATCGGCGGCTGCTGGAAGCCGCCGCGAGCCCGGCCTAGACGGCCGGTTTCGGCAGCCCGGCGATCGCGCAGGCGGCGCGCAGCGTGTTCACCAGAAGGCAGGCCACCGTCATCTGGCCGACGCCGCCGGGCACCGGCGTGATCGCGCCGGCGACCTCCGCCACCTCGGCATAGGCGACGTCGCCGACCAGCTTCGTCTTGCCGTCAGCCGTTGGGATACGGTTGATGCCGACGTCGATCACGGTCGCGCCCGGCTTGATCCAGTCGCGCTTCACCATCTCCGCGCGGCCCACGGCGGCGTAGACCAGATCGGCGCGCGCGGTCAGCGCCGGCAGGTCGCGCGAGCGCGAATGCGCGATCGTCACCGTGGCGTTCTCGTTGAGCAGGAGCTGGACCAGCGGACGGCCGACCAGGTTCGAGCGGCCGATCACGATCGCGTTCATGCCCTCCAGCGAGCCATGCACGGTCTTGCTGAGGATGATGCAGCCGAGCGGCGTGCACGGCGCCAGCGCCTGCTGGCCGCCGGCGAGGCGGCCGGCATTGTGCGGATGCAGCCCGTCGACGTCCTTGGCCGGATCGATCGCATTGATCACGACTTCGGTCTCCAGCCCCTTCGGCAGCGGCAGCTGCACCAGAATGCCGTGTACGGCGGGATCGCGGTTGAGCTTGCCGATCAAGGCCAGCAGCTTGTCCTGCGACACGTCAGCCGGCAGCTTGTGCTCGAACGAGGCCATGCCGGCCGCCTGGGTCTGGGTATGCTTGCTGCGGACATAGACCTCGGACGCCGGATCGTTGCCGACCAGCACCACGGCGAGGCCTGGTGTCAGGCCATGGTCGCGCTTGACCCGCTCGACCTCACGGGCGACCTGCGCGCGCAGGTCGGCTGCAATGATCTTTCCGTCGATGATGCGCGCGGTCATTTTGCTCTATCCTCGGTTCAAAGGCTGTTTCATCGAGCAAGACGCTGGCCGCGTGCTCCCACCCTCCCCTGGAGGGGGAGGGTCTATCGCACGCGAAGCGGGCGAGCGGGGTGGGGTGAAGCCACGGATGCCGGTACCGGTGGAGAGATCACCCCACCCCGCCTCACGCTCGCTTCGCTCACCGTGAGGCGACCCTCCCCCTCCAGGGGAGGGTGAAGATCGCCGCTTGCGAAGCCGAAAGGCCTCGGCTCGCGCTTCTTGCGTCTATTCTCGTTGTTTCCGGGTCGGCTTATGGGCTGCAAGGAGGTCGCGCAAGGCCTGATCGAGCGCGGACGGATCGCCGTCGATGGCGACCTGTTTTAGCCGTGAGGTGGTGCCAGAGGTGATTCGCACCGAGGCCTTGGTGACGCCGATCGCCTTGGCGAGCAGCTCTGTCACCGCGCGATTCGCCTCGCCGCCATCCGCGATGGCCCGGACGCGGACCTTGAGCACGCTGCGGCCGTCGGACAGCGTTTCGACGCCGTCGATCGCGTCGCGGCCGCCGCGCGGCGTCACACGCAGCGCGACGGTGAGACCGTCAGCGGCGGCGCGCCAGGGGTCCATGGCGAACGGCGAGGCGGTCAGAACACGAATGGATAGATGTAGTAGGTGATCACCCGCTGAATCAGCATGATGATGAGGATCAGGATGATCGGCGAGATGTCGAGGCCGCCGAGATTGGGCAGCATGCGCCGGATCGGCGCCAGCACCGGCTCGGTGATTCGGTACAGGAACTCGGCCACGGCGGAGACGAACTGATTGCGCGTGTTGACGACGTTGAAGGCGATCAGCCACGACAGAATCGCCGAGGCGATCAGCAGCCAGACATAGAGGTCGAGAACGATCAGAACGATGTCGAGAACGGCACGCATGCGGGTCCACTCGGGGGGCGAGGTCGCGAATTCGACCTGTGACGACCGGTAGATATCGGTTCCCCCCGGCGCAAACAAGGGAAGGTGCCCGTCAAGGCTAACGGGCGATGTGACCGTTCTTGACTTGACCTCGGCACCCACTGTAAATGGCGCCCGATCTGCCGGCTGCCTTTTCCCAACATCGAGGCGGTCGTGTTACGGGGCCATAGCTCAGCTGGGAGAGCGCGTCGTTCGCAATGACGAGGTCGGCGGTTCGATCCCGCCTGGCTCCACCAACCTTCGCTCGCGTCGCGAGCTTCGGCTCGGCAAGCCGCTTCGGCAAATGAATAGCGAAGCGTGCGAAGGTTGCCGCGCCAGAGCCCGAAGGGCGACGGCGGGCTGAATGACAAAGATTCCCAACAATCGACTGACCAGGACGCCCGTCCTACTCCGCCGCCTCGGCCATCGCCGCCACCGGCTCGCGCATAAGCCAGCCATCCAGAAACTGCGCCAGCCACGCTCGCTCGGCCGCATCGTGCACGGCGCGGCCCTCGAAATGATGGTGGCGCAGACGGGCGCCGGGTGTGTCCAGCCGGGCATGACCGCGCGTGGTCCAGCGGCACATCATCGCGTAGGTCACGTCGGGGTGGAACTGTAGCCCGGTGGCGTTCTGGTATTGATAGGCCTGCACCGGAAAGTCGCCGCCCTCGGCGAGCAGCTCCGCGCCATCGGGCAGATCGAAGCCCTCGCGGTGCCAGTGATAGACGTGATCGGGCCAATGCGGGCACAGCTTGCGCCCGGCCCGGGTCGGGCGGATCGGATAATAGCCGATCTCGGCGCGCCCCTCTGGATGCGGCGCAACCGCGGCGCCGAGCTGGATCGCCAGCATCTGCGCGCCCAGGCAGATCCCGAGAAACGGACGCTGCTCCCGCAGCGGCACCTCGACCCAGTCGATCTCGCGGCGGACGAAGTCGTCCGGATCGTTCGCGCTCATCGGACCGCCGAAAATAACGGCACCCGCATGCTCATCGAGAGTCTCCGGCAGCGGATCGCCGAACCGCGGCCGGCGGATGTCGAGCGGATAGCCGCGGGCGCGCAGCGCATTGCCGACCCGGCCGGGGCTCGACGTTTCCTGGTGCAGGATGATGAGGACGGGCCGCTGCGGCGCAGCCGCCATGGCCGGCTTGGGATGGAGCTGCCGAACGTCGGCCTGGGGCCCGTTCGGATGGAGCGAAGGGTCTTGCCTGAGCATCACCTGGCGATCATAGCTAAGCAAAGGTTAACGGCGCGTGAGCGAGCGCACATTGCAAAGCAAGCGCCGGGCCAGCGCGATCAGGTCCGCTTCAGCTGCAGCCGGCCGACCGCGGCGAGGATGAAGCCGCGCGGGAACCAGCGCAGCATGAACGGCACGATCTTGATGCCGAGCCCGGGCAGCACCACGCGCTTGTCGGCCATCAGGCCGCGATAGCCGGCTTCCGCCACCGCCTTGGGCGAGACGTTGAGGATCACCGAATCCACGCCCGGCTTGAAGCCGGCGCGGTCCTGGAATTCCGACGGCACCGGACCGGGACACAGCACCGTGACCCGGACGCCATGCGGCGCCAGCTCCTTGCGCAACGCCTCGGTGAACGAGATCACATACGCCTTGGAGGCGTAATAGACGGCCATGCCGGGACCCGGCAGGAACCCGGCCACAGAGCCCAGATTGAGGATGCCGCCCTTGTTGCGGATCAGCTGCTCGGAAAAGCGCAGCGACAGCTCGGTCAGGGCGCGAACGTTCACGGAAATCATGTCGAGCTGCTCGGTGCGGTCGAGCTGTACCGCCTTGCCGAACAGGCCGAAGCCGGCGTTGTTGACGAGATATTCCAGCTCCAGGCCGGCAGCCGACAGCGCAGCCTCGATGGTCGCGCCGGCGTCGGCGGAGGTGAGGTCACAGGGGATCACCAGCGGCGCCGGGCCGCCCTTGGCGGCGATCTCCTGGGCCAGCGCCGCGAGCCGGTCTTCGCGCCGGGCCGTCAATGCGAGCCGGTGCCCGTTCGCGGCAAATACGCGCGCCAACTCGCTGCCGATCCCGGCCGAGGCACCCGTTACGAGCGTGACACGTTCACCCACGATCCTGCTCTTCGATCACAATCCGCACATCATCCAATCGCGGCGGACGAGAGCATAGCGGGACGGGAACATGCAAGACACCGTGCTCCATGGCCTTGCGCGGGATTGCGGCAATAGCCTCAGATTCACATGGGTTTACATGAACGGGGGGGTTCGGAAACAAAATTAAAGTTTGTTCATCTCCGCATGAAGTCGGTTCCGCCCGGAGCCAGGCGGTTCAAGCAGGGGCGCCGGACTTCCGCGACGCCACCCGGTGCTTCAGGTCGACGCGGTCATGCGTGGAGATGCCGAGCAGCTCGGAGGCGCGCCAGACCACATTGTCCTCGAACTCCGTCACCTTGCCGTCGGCAAAGACCAGCTCCCACATCATCTCGACGATGCGCAGGCGGCCGGCTTCGTCGACCTCGCGCATGATCACGCTGGTGAAGCGATAGAGATCGACGGCGTCGCCCTCCGCCAGCATGGCCTGGGCGATCAGCCGGTCGGCGCTGCCGGGGTCGAGCCCGAAGCGCAGCTCGATCAGGCCGTGCAGCTTGCGCCGTTCGATCTCGCTCGGCTCGCCGTCCAGCGAGATGACGTGGATCAGCAGCGCCGTCGCCGCGAGCTGATAGCCATTGTCGTCGAACGCCGGGGTCTCGTGCGGCGAAACGACGTCGGCGATGAATTGGCGCAATCCTTCGAGCATGGCGTCCTTTCGTTGTCAGATCCGTAGTGGACCGCAAACCGGCCGGCGACTGCTCATTATATGCGAATGCCACGCTGCGCCGGCAATCCGCTGCGACCTTCGGGCTGCATGACATTTCGGTAAGGCTCAGGGGATTTCGTACACCATCATGCGGTCGGCGATGCCGCGCAGCGCCGCGTGCTTCTGAATTGGCGCGATCTTCGCGCCCCGCAGGATGTCGGCGACGCCGGGGCTCTCGATCACGGGCGCGGTGAGATGGATCTCCTGCGCGGTCGACAGGCTCTGCACGCGGGCGGCGATGTTGACGGTCTGGCCGAAATAGTCCTGGCGGTCGTTCAGCATCACCGCGAGACACGGCCCCTCGTGGATGCCGATCTTGACCACGAGGTCCTCGGTGCCGCGCTCGGCATTGAGCCGCTGCATCGCCGCGCGCATGCGCAGGCCGGCGGCGAGCGCATGCTCGGGCTTGACGAAGGTCGCCATCACGGCGTCGCCGATCGTCTTCACCACCGCGCCCTTCTCGGCGTTGATGATCTCCAGCAGCGCGCGGAAATGGGCGCGCACCAGGTCGAAGGCCGCGAGATCGCCGACACGCTCATACAGCGCGGTCGAGCTCTTGAGGTCGGTGAACAGGAAGGTCAGCGAGGTGATCTTCAGCCGCTGGTCGATGTTGAGATTGTCCGCCTTGAACACGTCGCGGAAGGTCTGGTTGGATAATATGCGCTTGGCGGTCAGGAAAGGCCGGCGCTTGCCAAGGAGATGGTGGAGCGCATCGCCGGCAACGAAGACGGTCGGCAGCGTCCGTACGCCGGCCTGATTGTCGAGCGCCAGTCGCAGCGGGCCTGGACGCAACGTGATCGATCCGGTCGGAGGATGCGCCCTGTTGAATAGTAGTCCGAGCTGCTGGCGTTCCCTGGTGGGCTCGCCCTGAACGTCGATGAAATGCGCAGAATGCGTCACCGGTTCGAAGATGATGATGAAATCGGATGGGAGCTGCAGCGAGAGCACGGCTTTTTCACCGGCTGGCAGCTCGAGCGCATCAAGCGTCACTTCTTCGCTGAGCGAGGCAAAAGTCTCCCGGTCGAGGTCGATCCCGGAACTCCAGAAGACCTGCTTGTAATACTCCCAGAGCGGCAGCGTGTTCGGATCGTGAGCGGCGATGCTCCTGACCTTGGAGCTCACGGTGAAAGCAACTTCGACCTGCTCGTCGATGGAAGGCTCGTAGCCGCAAGCGCATAGTCCGCAATGGTAATCGTCATGGCGGAGAGATTTCAGCGTGGCGTGCGCATCCAGCACGCCGCTGCAGCCAGGACAGAGCACGTTCCAAGTCAGATCGAACAAGCCGATCCGTGCAGCATGCAGGAACCCGGAAATAACCCGTTCTTCATCGAGACCGGCGCGCGCCGAGAACTCCAGGGCATTGATACGGTTGAGTTCGTGATCTTCACCCGCCTCAATCAACCGTGTGATCGCGTCCGCAACGGCCGGATCGGCGGTCTGCTTCAGAACCGAAAGCTGGGCCTGGATGTCGCTCATGGCGTGCTAAGATGGTGCCTAGCAAACCCACAAGCAAGAGACGAAGCGATGGCCCGGCCGCCGCCGGGATCAGACGCCCGCCCTGGGCGTGAGCTTGAACAGCGGCGAGCGATCCGGCTGGGTCGTGACCACGCCGACCGGCATCACGGGTGCGGCGTCGAGCATTTCGATGTCGAAGGCCGCCACCAGCCGTGCCAGCGCCAGCACCGCCTCGGTCAGGGCGAAATGAGCCCCGATGCAGACCCGCGCGCCCGCTCCGAACGGCAGATAGGCGAAGCGCTCCGGCGGCGGCGCACCCGGCATGAATCGTTCGGGCTTGAAGGCGTTGGGCGCATCCCACAGCTTCTCGTGCCGGTGCAGCAGCCACGGCGAGATCAGCACGACGTCGCCGCGCCTCACCTGGAACGCGGCGATCCGGTCGGGGCCGCTGGCTGCGCGCGCGATCAGGAACGCGGGCGGATAGAGCCGCAATGTCTCGTCCAGCACGGCGCGCGTGAACGGCAGTTGATCCGGATCGCTGAGATCGGTTGCGGCGCGGGCCTCCTGCGCGAGCTTGTACTGATTGGCCGGGTCGAGCGCGATCAGATACAGCGCCCAGAACAGCGCCGTTGCCGTGGTCTCGTGGCCGGCGAGGATCATGGTCGCGACCTCGTCGGCGAGTTGTGCATCGGTGAACGCCGCGCCGGTCTCGGGATCGCGTGCCGCGCCCATCAGGTCGAACAGGTCGCGCGGCGGTGCGTCCTCCAGCTTGCCGGCGGCGCGGCGCTCGGCCATCAGCATGGCGACGAAACCGGTCCAGCGCTTGCGGAACCGCCGGCGCGCGAAGTCGCGCGGCGTCGGCCAGGACAGCGGCAGCACGATGTCCAGCAGATGCGGGCTGGCCAGCCGCGCGCCATACTCGTAGACGAAATCGCGCAGGGTGGCACCATGGCGGCCCATCTCGAACGAGAACATCGTGCGGCCGGCGATGTCGAGCGTCATGCGCTGCATGATCTCGCGCAGGTCGAGCGCCTGCCCGCATTGCTGCTTCAGCCTGGCGACGGTCTCGTCGCTCACCGCGACCATGTGCGGGATGAGGCCGGAAACGGCGCGTGGCGTGAACGCCGGCGCGAGCGTCCGGCGCTGGTGCTTCCACGCCTTGCCTTCCGCGATCAGCAGCCCCTCGCCGAGCACCGGACGCAGCACGCGGATGGCGCCGACGGTGCGGGCGTAGTTCTCCCAATTGTCGACCAGCACGTGCTTGATCGTGTCGGGCGTATTGAGAATGTAGCTGGAGCTGCCGAAGAAGCGGCCGCGAATGATGTCGTCCTCATAGGCGCGCTGGCTCCAGGTCGCGATCGCGTTGTCGCCCATCATCAGCACGCGGCGCAGCGCGCCCATGCTGTCAGGCGCCCGCGGCGGTGTCGGCGGTATCAGCGGCAATCGTGCCTGCGGCAGATAATGGACGTCGGCGGTACTCATTCACGGCCTCTCGACGCTGTCACGAGCCTGGAACCACCGATCGGCTGCATCGCGAGCAACCGAGCCTCGGTTGCGGGGCCGCAACGGGCCGTCGCGCAACGACGGCCTTCTGCCAGAGGTAACTCTGTCGTCCCGCTCACAAGCGAGAGGGGCGCGCTTCCGCCCTCTCCGAGGCTATGATGTATCATCATACTCCAGCAACTAATTAGTCAGCTCGATCACCGCAATCCTGCTCTCCGATGCTGGCCAAAGACGGGCGGTGATGCGTTCCTCGTTGAACAGTCCGATGACGCTGCGTCCGACGTCGCCCGCAGGCAGCCGCAATGTCGTTGCCGCATCGGTCGGTATTCCCTTCTGTACGTCGGTTGGTTCCTTGCCGTCGAGCAGCACGATGTCGCGGGGCAGGCCGAAATAGCCGCGCGGCCTGATCATGATGAGAATCGCTCCGGCGCCGGCATCGGCCTGGCCGAGCGGCCGCGCCGCGCGCAGATGCACGACGTCGGACGAGCGCGGGAACGGCGAGCGGTAGAAGTGCGTGACCGGCGCGCCCGGCGAGGTCAGGACGATCTCGAGATAGGACGTCGGATCGACCTCCGCGGGACCCCAGCGCCCGTCGGCGCCGGTCTGGCCGCGATAGACAGGCTCGCCATTGCGTGCGCCGGTCTCGCTCGAGACGCGATAGACCTCCACGCTTGCGCCCGCGACCGGGCGATTGGTCGGCGCGCCGCCCGGCGTTCCCGTCACCAGACCGCTGAGCCGCACCTGCTGCTCGGGCTGGATCGCGATCTGCGTCGGCTCACGGCCGGCGATGAATTTGTAGATCTCGCGGAACGCGCGCGGGTGGAACGCGACCTCGCGATGGTCGAGCGCGCCGATCACGAGATTGGTTGCGCCCTTCAGCGCCGGCCCTTCGGACGTGATCCCGGTCGGCACGCCGGGCTTGCCGACCAGGCGGCCGTCGGCCTGGGCGTATTTGTCGAGCCCGTCGCTGCGCAGCGTCAGGAAGGCGGTGCCCTCGGTCACCTCGGTGTCGCCGGCATTCAGTCCGCGCAGGAACGGGCCGCGGCCGTTGAACTCGCTGCCGGGGCTGTCATCCCAGTCGAACACGCCATGATTGGGCGTTCCGCACAGCACGGCGTGGCTGACATCGGCGCCGCCGCCGTTCTTCACGACGTTGCGGATCGCATTGCCGCCACGCGAACTGCCGACCAGCGCGACGCGCGCAGCGCCCGTGCGCTCCTTCAGTGCCTTGATGGCCTCGGCGAGTTCGCGGCGCTGATCGTCGGTCGACGAGCGGTTCGGCTGCGCCACGGCGTCGTCGTTGCGCGCCAGCGGGTCGGTGAAGTTGAGCGCAGCGAGACGCGTGCGCGGCACGCCGTTGGATTCCATCCGCCACAGCGTGGTCATCCACAATGCCGCGTGGTCGCCATTGCCGTGCACGAACAGGACCGGAGGGATGTCGCCCACCGTCGTTGCCGCCGCGCTCTGGGCGCGTACCGGTAAGGGCAGACCGCTGGTGAGCAAGGGAAGGGTTCCCATTCCCTGCAAAATGTTGCGGCGCGTCAGCTTCATCGGCGGTCTCCCTTTGGTCTCATTCATTTGTGTTCGTTGGCCGCGATCCCCGATGCCGGCCTTTGCAGGCAGCACTGGACAGCGGCGGACATTCGCAGGCATCACATAGGTCCAGCTGGAATCAAGCGATAGTTCGATGCGAGCTTCAAGGCGAACTGGCGACGTGGACGGACCCGCATGAATGCGCCGCAGAAACGTGAGCTGTTCGCCGCCGAAGGCATCGCCGCGCCGCTGCGGCACGCGGTGTTCCGCCGCATCTGGCTGGCGAGCCTGCTGTCGAACCTGGGCCTGCTGATCCAGGCGGTCGGCGCCGCCTGGGCGATGACGCAGATGACGTCGTCGGCCGACAAGGTTGCGCTGGTGCAGACCGCCTTGATGCTGCCGGTGATGTTCATCTCGATGCCGGCCGGCGCCATCGCCGACATGTATGACCGGCGCATCGTCGCGCTGGTCGCGCTCGCCGTGGCGCTCGGCGGCGCCACCACGTTGACGGTGCTGGCATGGTACGGCCTGGTGACGCCGGAGCGCCTGCTCGCGCTGTGCTTCGTCATCGGCAGCGGCATGGCGCTGATGGGGCCGGCCTGGCAATCCTCCGTCAGCGAGCAGGTGCCGCCGGAGACGCTGCCGGCCGCGGTCGCGCTGAACGGCATCAGCTACAACATCGCGCGCAGCTTCGGTCCGGCGATCGGCGGCGTCGTGGTCGCGGCCGCCGGCGCGGTCGCCGCGTTCGCGGCCAATGCGCTGCTGTATCTGCCGCTGCTCGCGGCATTGTTCCTGTGGCGGCGCGTGGTCGAGCCGAGCCGGCTGCCGCGCGAGCCGCTCAACCGCGCCATCGTCTCCGGCGTCCGCTACATCGTCCATTCGCCGTCGATCCGGATCGTGCTGATCCGCACGCTGGTCACTGGCATCATCGGCGGCTCGATCTCGGCGCTGATGCCGCTGGTCGCGCGCGACCTGCTGCATGGCGGCGCGCAGACCTACGGCATCATGCTCGGCGCCTTCGGCATGGGCGCGGTGGTCGGCGCGCTCAACATCGGCGAGATCAGGAAACGGCTGTCTGGTGAGGCCGCGATCCGCACCTGCGCGCTCACCTTGGGCGCGGCCACCGCGGCCGTCGCGCTCAGCACCGCGCCGGTCCTGACGGCGGCGGCGCTCGTCATCGCCGGTGCGGTGTGGATGCTGGCGGTGGCGCTGTTCAACATCGGCGTGCAGCTTTCGGCACCCCGCTGGGTCGCGGGCCGCGCACTGGCGGCATTTCAGGCCGCGATCTCCGGCGGCATCGCGATCGGCAGTTGGGGTTGGGGGCGTCTCACCGACGCCGCCGGCGTCGAGGTCGCGCTGCTCGCGTCGGGAGCGCTGATGATGGTGTCGCCGCTGCTCGGCCTGTGGCTGCGGATGCCGCCGATCGGGGCCCGCAACGAGGACGGCGAGACCTTGGCCGATCCGGAGGTGCAGCTCGAGCTGACGCCGCGCTCGGGGCCGCTGGTGGTCGAGATCGAGTACCGCGTCGCTGAAGACAATGCCCGCGCGTTTCACGACCTGATGCAGGACGTGCAGCTCAGCCGCCAGCGCAACGGCGCCTATGGCTGGTCGATCGCGCGCGACATCGCCGACCCCGAATTATGGACCGAGCGCTATCACTGCCCGACCTGGATCGACTATCTGCGTCAGCGCAACCGCTCGACCCGCGCCGAGCGCGAGCTGCACAAGCGCGCGATCGACTTCCACATCGGCACCGACCCGGTGCGCATCCGCCGCATGCTGGAACGCCCGTTCGGCTCGGTCCGGGCCAGGGACGACATCGACCGCACCGCCGAGCAGGCGCCTGCTGTCGCCTCGGCGGCTCGCAGCGGGCCGTAGCTCCGGACCATCTGCACTGAGCAGGCGCTTACTGCCCGTGCTCGGTCAGCACCTTCTCGCAAGCCTTCGACAGCTTGGCCCGATGCTCCTTGAGACAGGCCAGCACCGCCTGATCGCCGTTGTTCATCACCGCGCGGCAATACCGCGAGACGTCGCGCGCGCAGGCATCCTGGCCGGGCTGCTGCTGGGCTGAGGCCGTCGACGCCAACAGGACCAGAGGGATAATCAGAGAGAGTTTGTTCATGACTGGCGCCTCGCTCCCGGGACTGAACGTTTGGCGGCGCTTTTAGTGGTCGCAACCGGCCGTCGCAAGCGCCTCGGTCGCAGCCGGGGTGCGCAGGCGGGAGCCGGAAGCGCTCTCAATTGGCCTCGTTGGCATCCGCGACCTTGCCGCTGCGCTTGGACATCTCGCGGTCGAGCACGACGCGGCAGCCGGAGCTGAGCGACGAGCGGTTCTTGATCATGCAGGCGGTGATCGCCGGGATGTTCGGGATCTCGCTGCTGCACAGGCGGAACGCGTCGCCGGTGCACATCTGCTGCGCCTCGGCGCTGAAGGCGAAGCTTGCCGTCGAGGAGAAGGTCGAGACGGCTGCGACGCTGGCGGCCGCCAGAGCGGCCTTGCGCAGGAGATTGAAGGACTTCGTCATGGCTGGCTCCCATTGGCGCCGCATGTTGGCGGGGCCGCGTGTTTCAATGCGTCCATCATGGCGGGATGCCCTGTTGGCAACCGTGATGCGGGTCACGCCAGATCCGGCGGCTCAACCCTGGCCGGCAGTTTCGGCAGGCCGATGGCCGCGGCGCCATGTCGCTCCGGTGAACGGCCGCTTCGGTGCGGGCATCATCCTGGAAATCTTGTCCGATCCTGGTCGTGTTGGCACCGCGTTAAGGAATCGTTGGCACTAATGGAAGCTAATTGAAGGAGGCGGACAGCGTTGCGTCCGCCATCGAGTGTCTCGCGTTTTCGGGAAGAGTAACCATGCGTAATGCGTTAGGCTTGCTGCTGGCCACCGTCGTCGCGGCGTTGGCGATCACCGGTGTCTGGTACTACGTATCGAAGCCCAGCGCCGCCAAGGCCGCCGCGCAGAGCGCAGCGGCGAAGCCGTCCGAGCCGGCGCCGCCTCCGGCGCGCGTCGCCGCCAAGGCCAGCTCGAAGGACGATGTCGAGACGACCGGTACCGTCTCCACGCGTATGGCGGCAAGCGCGCCGGCGCCCGTGCAGCCCAAATCGACCTGCGCCAATCCGGACGCGCTCGGCATCTCCCGCACCGTCATGGTCGACACCACCGGCGGCCCCGGTTTCGGCCTCGACCATTTCAAGCAGTTCGACTTCCTCGCCGACCACGAGGTGGTGCTGACCTTCGACGACGGCCCGTGGCCGGTCAACACGCCGGCGGTGCTGAAGGCGCTGGCCGACGAATGCACCACCGGCATCTTCTTCACCATCGGCAAGCATGCGACCTATCATCCGGAGATCCTGCGCCAGGTGCTGGCCGCCGGTCACGTCGTCGGCGTTCATACCTGGTCGCACGCCAATCTGAACGGCAAGAAGATGACCGACGAGACGGCGAAGGAGGAGCTCGAGAAGGGTTTCAGCGCTGTCAAGTTCGCGCTCGGCACCAACCCGGCGCCGTTCTTCCGCTTCCCGCAACTGCAGCACCGGTCCTCTGCCGTGGCCTATCTCGGCAGCCGCAATGTCGCGATGTTCTCCTGCGACGTCGACAGCTTCGACTTCCGCTCCAAGGATGCCGACCAGGTCGTCAACACCGTGATGACCGGGCTCGACAAGAAGGGCAAGGGCATCATCCTGATGCACGACTTCCAGAAGAACACTGCGCTGGCGCTGCCGACCCTGCTGCGGCGGCTCAAGGCCGGCGGCTACAAGGTGGTCGCGATGAAGCCGAAGGGCACGCTCGACACGCTGCCGGAATATGACGCGATGATCGGCCAGGATCCGAAGCTGCCGACGACAATGACCAATGCGCGGCCGATCTCGAGCGTGATCCAGACCATCTCGCAGTGATGCCTCGCTGCAGGGTCTCCTCGCGCGAAAGGCCGGGCATTCGCCCGGCCTTCTTCGTTTGTCGCCGATTGGCGGATGCTCACCAATAGATGCCGTGGCGATGCAGCTCGCGGACGATGCGGGCTTCGGTCCAGCTCTTGCGGCGCGTCCGGTCGGAGCGCGCCGATTTCGACCGCCGCGATGATTGCTGCACAGAGCCCGGCTGCGGTGCCGGCGCCGCAGCGGCGGTGGGCTGCGGCGGCGGCGGTGCGGCGGCCGGGGCCGCTGGCGCAACCGGTTGCGCAGCGGGCTGGACCTCGGCCGCGACGGCCGGCACCGGCGCCGGGGTGACGGTGACCTCGCCGGCTTGCTGGACGTAGGTCGGACGCGGCGCCCGCGCGGCGGCGTCGTTCGACGACAGCGACAGGCTGCGTGTGCCCTCGGCCTGCGCGACTGTGGCGGATGCGAGCACCATGGCTCCGATCAGGATCATCTTGCGCATCGAGTAAGCTCCCCTTTGTTGGCTGCGGGAAGGTTTAGGCGCCGGCGCGACCGTCCGATGTGACCCCCGTCACGCTCCGCATGGCAAGCGCGAATGAAGCCGGATGCCGGCACACGGCACTGCGGATCGGTGCGCCATCTTTCTCGAAACCTTTCCGGCGCCGCGGGGACGTCCGCTCAGGACGAGGGGAGTTCTGGACGAGCCCATCCGGAAATCCACCGGCGGCAGCACGTGGGCGGTGGGCGACACGATCCGGCACACCCGACTGTTGCTACCAAATTACCGTCAAGGCGCGGTGTTCCATGCTGCCGGTGAGATCCGGGGTTGAGGTATGATCGTATGTACGTGTACTGTTCGTTGGTGCTGTTCAGAAGCTTCGCCGAATCCGATAGGGAGACCGATCGATTCGGGGGAAGGATGCGCGCATGCGCCGGGTGATCGTTGCAGTGTTCTTGGCGGCCGTGACGCTGCTGGCCGCCAGCGGGCCGGGCCGGGCGCAGTCCGGCGACGACAACGTCGAAGAGATCTACATTGCGCGGAGCGTGCGCCAGGGCCGCGTCGTGCCGTCGGATTTCTGCGCGCCGACCAAGACCGGCTTCGCGCCGGCGCTGGAGGATCAGCTCTCGATCCACTCCGTCGGGGTCCGGCCGGCTGACGGCCGCATGACCGAGACCGGCGACAAGAGCATCGGCGAGATGCGGGTCTGCGTCGGCCAGGCGATGGATCCGACCCTGCTCGGCACCTACACCGAGGGCCAGCTCAACGGCATCGCATTCACCGGCATCGGCGATTGCCGGCTGGTGCGTGGCAATCTGCCGGAGGACGGCCTGCTCACGCACCGCTGCTTCCTGGCGCTGTCGGGCCTGCCTGAGCCGTATGTCGGCGGCTTCCTGGTTTCGAGCTCGCTGTATTCGAAGACGCCGTTCGGCACTGAAAGTTCGCCGCCGGGCTACGCCCAGGCCGGCATCCTGGTCATCCGCCTCTGGAAGAAGCGGCTGCCCTGAGGCAGCCGTTCGCGCGCTCAGGCCGGCGAGAAGGTCTGCACGAAGGCGCGCACCGTCGCGGACACCTTGTCCTCCGAGACGTGCCAGGCGGCGCCGTCATCGGCGGCGAAGAAGCTGGAGGCGTTGGAGCCGGCCCAGCGGAACACCTCGAACGACGGCCAGTACCAGATGTCCTCGAGGTTCGAATTGTTGACGACCTCATGCGCGACCAGCCGCATCGTGCTCTTCGACAGGCAGTCGGCCTGCACCACCGATTCATATTCGAACGAGGTGAGCAGCGGCACCGGCGACACGGTGACGATCACCTTGATGCCAGGCCGGATGCTGCGGATGAACTCGATCAGATAGAGCACGTTGTCGACGTTCTCCTGCACGCTGGCGGTGCGGAACTTGTACTTCTCGGCCAGCGCCCGCGAGTTCAGCGCGGTCGGCCGCGGCAGCACGAAGGCGCCGGTCTCGCGGTCGAAGAACGCCGCGGCGACGCCGAGCGTCAGGATGAAGACGTCGGCCTGCTTGATGACGGCGAGCGTATTCTCCTTGCTCGATCCCGGCGGCAGCAACTCGACGATGCGCTCGCGGATCTCGGGATCGATCTGGGCGTCGCGCAGCCAGTCGACGAACACGCGGTTGGCGAAGGTCGTGTTGATGTACTCCGAGATCTCCATGTGGTGGCTGGCATAGCCGCTGTCGGTGAGGCTCTTGGAGAGGTTGCGCGCGAAGCACGAGCCCATGGTGAAGAAGCGGGTGCTCTTGTCGAGGAATTTCGGCGCGGCGGCGAGGTTCACCGCGATGTGGCTGGTGATCAGCGTCTGCAGGTCGCCGAGGAAGTCCTTGGTCTCCGGATAGCGTCCGACCTTGGCGCGGCCCTTGGCTTCCTTGGCCTTGCCCTTCTTGGCGTTCGACCGCGCGAGCTCCAGCGTCTCGCGGTTGATCGGGTTGTCATAGGCCGGGTTGAGCTTGATCGCCTTTTCCAGCGCCGCGACCGCTTCCTCGAATTCGTTGCCCTGGGTCAGGATCTCGCTGAGCGAGAAATAGTCGGCGGCCTGGTTGGAGGCTGCCGCGAGCTTGCGGAACAGCTCCATCGAGCGCGTGAACGGGCCGACATGGCTGCAGCGCACGGCGGCGCTGCGGATCAGGTGCAGATTGCCTTCGGTGGCCTGCTCAAAGATCTCAGGGTTCTCGTCGAGGATCGCCAGCATCATGTCGCGCGCTTCGGCGCGCTTCTTGTGTGAGCCGTCGTCGATCAGCTGCGCATAGATGAAGCGCGCGTTGATGTCCTTGGGGTCGAGCTCGAGCAGCTTCTGGAACGCGAGCTGGGCGCTGACGAAGTCCTTGTCCTCGATGTATTTGTAGGCGAGCGTCCGGATCTGGCCGACGATGGATTGAAACTGGGTGTGGCTGTCGAGGGCAGTCGTGCTCATGTCGCGGGTTCGCCTTTGTCTCGCGTTGCGTCTTCGGCCGTTGGTCCGGCGCCGCTGCCGGCAGCCGGTGCATCGCCAGTGCCGGTCGAATCGTCACGTGCACAGGCGCCATGCCCTTGCGAGAGACGTCCCACCATGACCTCTGGATACTGATCGCCACCGGCTTGGCCGCTGGCGTACGCCCGAGCGCAACCGGCACCTGCGGGATTCGAACGCGACGGACGCGCTCGTCCGGATCGCCGCCAGCCGCCAGTGCGGGCATTCATCCCGCCGCTCGCGCCGAACGATGGCGCGATTTGGGTTAAGCAATTCTTAACCGGCAAATGGAGCGCGGCGAGCGGGCGCGTCAGGAAAGGAGAGACGGGGACGGAAGGAGAGGCTGGTGCCGCAAGAGGGCGCCTCGCTATAGGCGCATCCTACTGACTTAGCTTATGTATTTTTGTGCGATTTCAACGAAAGCCAACGAAAAGGCCAACATTTTTCGCGGCCTTGGCCGAACGATCCCGACCGCCGCGCAGATTTGTCGCTGCGCGTGCGTGTGGCGGATTGAACACCGATGCCGGGTGCCGCTCCGAAGGCGAAGGTCAGACGTTCGAGAAGGCCAGACGTTCGAATCGTGTCGCGTGCGCCACTTCGGTACCAAACTGGGCCGTCTTTGCGCCCGAGGCACCGACCAGCGTGCGCAGGAGCGCGCTTTTCGATCCCATGATGCGAAGCTCTTTCACGTCCACTTCCACGCGTTGGGCGAGCGCGCGGAGGTAGTCGCGGCGGTAGCTGTTCGAGTCAGTCCTCATGCGTCTGCGGGCCTGGCTGGCGAAAGTTTTGATTGCCTGGGGTGTGATGCTCGGCCCAGCCCGATTCAGCGCACCCTCAGCCTGCTCCGCGCCAGCGCGGGCTCTTTTTGCGCTGCGCCTTCAGCGCCGCCCGCACATGCTGGGTCTCCAGGCAGATCGCCGGCAGGCCAAGCTTGAGCAACTCGGGATGCAGCCACGGCGACAGCGCGCCGGCCTCGTGACCGACCCGCCTCAGCCGGCCAAGATACGCTGACAGTGCTCCCTTGACCGCATTCGGGTCGGTCATCACCGCGACCTCCATCAGCACTTCGCCCTTGTCGTCGACCATGCAAATCGCGGTCCGATCCATGCCGACATCCAATCCAGCCCGCACAAGAACTCCCTTGCGGGCCTCCTGTGTGGTCGAGAGCGCTCATTCTGCATGGCCGCCGCAGTCGCGTCAGCTGACGGACGGTGAGGCCGATTACGGACGGCAGTCCTAATCGGTCGAGATCCACACCCAGCTCTCGGTCGGTAAGGTCGGCTATTGTCGATAGCGGACCAGAAGGCGGACATGGCAATGCCGACGCGAATGACCCGAAACAGACTACTTCGGCGGTTGCGCCGTTCGAAACTCGATCTCGCCTTTTGGAGCATTGTTAAGTTGCTCCGCCAGACCATTCACTTCTTGATCGGTCCAATCGCGGTCACTGATCTGCCAAGTCGCACCTCCTATTGGCTCTCGAAGTACCGGGGTCAGAAACGTACGTCCCGCAACACGAATCTCGAGCGGCCGACCAAGATTGCTGTTGCTAATAATGCGTAATGTTTCCTTGGATTTCTCCGCGAAGATCAAGTTCAGGATTGGCCTTCCTGTTCTCTCGTCGCGACCTACTGTCGCGCCGGTGAGCACAACCACGTGGTCACCCGCAATGCATCCTGACATAAACAAAAGGCTGGTGACCACAATCAGTAGCGAGCGGCATCTCAGCAACATCATGGACCGGCTCCAAGCTCAACCGGATTTAACGTCAGCGTCATTGTAGACGAGAGCACCCAAGTCGCCTACTGACCCCAGAGCGGATATTAGCGAACGAGCTACTGGGTTGCGCCTTCTACCAAAAGAGAAAAGAGAATCCATCCGCGTTGATATACGATCTCAAGTCCAGATGATGCTGCTATCTTTGTTTACGTTCGACACGTCGCTGAAGCTTTTTCGCTCCGAGCGGCACAGTTGCGGAGAAAGGGGGCGGTTGCGGGTCCGGAACGAGATTGTTGAAGTCGGCGAGGCAGATCGCTTCCCGTGTCTTTGTAGCCGCGCAGATGAGCTTGCCATCAGCCGCGTAGATTAATCTGCCGCGTTGATCTCGACCGGTCCACTCAGCTCCCTCAATTTCCTGGGTCGACTGATGTAAGGGAGCAAGATCGTATTTTCTCTCAAAACTCGTGTCGAAGGCAATGAAGCTGACATTGAGCCCAGCTCCCGGGTGATCTGGATGTGCTGCTACCGGATAAAATCTGAGGACGGCGCTTCGATCGTCTGTAAAGCGTCCGCCTCCGCCATACGTCGTACCCTGGGGCCACAGCCCAAGGGCATGAAGCCAGGGACTCCGGCTGATAGCGCTCCACGCCGACCTGTAGTCAGTTTTCAGTTTGCGTCCTTGATGGATGAACGACAGAAGCAATTTGCCGTCAGGCGACAAATCGCATTTCTCAGGATAGATGCGTCCTTTCAGCCAGGCGCCCGGATGGAACTTATCGTTCTTGGTGTCCCAGCGAACGATATGAAACCAGTCCGACGGACCCCGACGGAAGATGACGGCTTCATGTGCTTCACGCGCAAATATCACAAAAAGACGAGGGGCGACTTTCTTCTGAACCACATTTGCACCCGCAGGCAGAGAACGAAGTCAAATCCCTATGGAGTTGCTCAATGCCGCGAGGAGTATCAAAGTGGCACTATCTTGTGAATACGCCCAATCGGCGCTGGTCGTTACGGGCTTAAGAGACTGTGAATGTCTGCTGGTGGCCCATCACGTCGATCCTGCGATTGATCGAAAGGGCCGCTATCGAGGGGTAACCGGACCACCAGCGGAATCGGGAAGACAGCCGCCCATGAGGCGTAGCGTAAGATCGTAGTCCGTCGCTGGTTATCCGGCCGGATCGCTTTGGCGGCCGCTGCATCATAGGGGTATAGCGAAGCAGTAGTGCCCATCTTCATCGGCCGTGGTGCGCCATCTCGATTGGGTGCACCGTAGTTGCGGAGCAATTCAGAGGTCTGCGTTCTGCGCATCGTGTCAGAGCCGAGGGGCAGTTGCCGTAACCGATGTTTCTCGAGAAAGCCAATTGACCAAAGTCCGGATAGCTCGATCACCAGTGAGTTCTGGACGCCAACGTGCCACGTGGACTTTGCTCGAGGACACGTGAGGCGTCGCCAACAACGCCGGTACGAGACGGCCATCGGCGACGGCGTCGGCGATCAGAAGCGAGCGCCCAAGCGCGACCCCACCGCCTTCGACGGCAGAGGTGAGGCAAAGCCCGATATCACGCAGAACCGGCCCGCGCGAGACGGCCTGGTTCACGCCAAGTGTCTTGAACCAGAATTCCCAACTCCACTCACCGGCCGGATCGCTCCCCTTCCGGATCAGCGGAAGCTCAATCAGACCGGCCGGATTCGCCAGCGGCTTGCCTTCAGGCAGCACACGAGGTGCGCACACCGGAACCACGCGCTCCTGAAACAATGGCGCTTGGGTCGAACTGGGCCGTGCTTCGGCAAGCGACGTCCAGACGATACGAAGATCGACTGAACTCGCCGCCTCCTGCTCCGCTTGGATTGGCTCGAACTCGACATCGATGTCGGGATGCTCCGACTGAAACGATGGAAGTCGCCTGACGAGCCACCACGCGGCGAATGCCGGGCCCGAACCCAATCTGACGGTTTGGCGGCTGGCGCGGCGGCGCAGACGAGGCTCCAGTCCGGCCATGGTGTCGAGCAACATCGCAAGTTCGGCTCGCAGCAGACTTCCTTCGGCGCTCAGCTCGACCCCGGGATTGAGTCTGCGCAGCAGAGTCGTCCCGTAAAAGGTCTCGAGCTGCCGAATTCGATGACTGACCGCGCTCTGGGTCACGCCAAGTTCTTCGGCCGCGCGAGTGAATGAGCGGTGGCGCGCGACGGCGTCGAACGCGACCAATGGAGCAAACGGTGGAAGGCGACGGACCATCGGAGCAAAAAGTGATCAATGAGAACCCCATGATACAGTTTCATGAGATTTTGAGAATGCTTCATTCGCTGCCAAGCCGCTTTTCCGCCAGCCTAAGGCGATGGCAGAACATCTCGAAATTGCGCTCGTTGACGATCCGACGATCCCGGATAACGGTTCTTCTTCACGATTGCCGCGGTTTGCGCTTCTCGCGGCGAGTGTCAGCGGATTCCTGTTCCAGGTCGATCTCACGGGCCTGGCCGCCGCGCTACCCGACATCGCCAGCAGCGTAGGGATCCCGGTACAAGACCAAGCCTGGATCATCGACATCTACAGCCTCGCTCTCATCTTCGCGCTTCCGGTTGCCGGTCCGTTTGCAGACCGACAGGGCCGGCGAAGAGTATTCATGGGCGGCGGAGTCTTGTTTGCTCTCTCCTCGGCACTGTGTGCGGCGTCGACCACGTTCGAGAGCCTGCTGGCGTGGCGCGTGCTGCAAGGCGTCGCAGGAGCTGCGATCACGTCGGCGGCGGCGGCGCTACTCGCGGCAGCTTATCCGGGTAAGCGACGCGCCTGGGCCTTCGGCATCTGGGGTACGGTCATCGGTGGCTCAATGGTCGTCGGACCACCGCTCGGAGCAATCATTGCCTCCTATGCCGGCTGGCCGTGGATCTTTTGGATCAATCTTCCGCTCTGTATGGCACTCGTGGTCTTCGCCTCGCCGCTGGCGGAATCGGAACATGTCGGCTCTCTACCGCCAATGGATTGGCTCGGACCGAACCTGCTAGCGCTCATCGTCGGTTCCTCGGCGTACGCGCTCCTCTCATCAGGCGGATTTCGTGGGATAGCGTTGGCTACAACCGTGCTCGCTTCTTGTGCGTTCTGGGTCGCAGAGCGCAGGCACCCGCGGCCGGCCTTTGATTTCGGACTGTTTGCGTCGGCTCCGTTCCTTGCCCTTTGTATCACCGCTGTTGCAAGTTCGATCGGTTACTGGTCCTTGCTTGTCCATCTGCCGCAGATGATGCGCGGGCCGATGGGGCTCGATGCAAGTCGGTCCGGCCTGCTGTTAACCGCGCTCACAATACCAATGCTCCTGCTGCCTAGTCTGGGCGCGCGCTTGTCGCAGTCCATGCCGGCACGGTTCTACTTCGGCGGGGGACTGACTGTGGTTGGCGTCGCGGCATTGTTCCTGGGAGCCATCTCAATGGATCTATCCAGCCCGGCAGCGACGTGGGCCGTGGGCGCAATGCTGCTCCTGGGCGGAGCGGGGTGCGCACTGTTCAACGCTCAGATCACGGCCTTCTCGGTTTCCTCCGTTCCAGCCGATCGAGCGGCGACGGCTGCCGCCATGTGTGTCACAATGCGCCAGGTGGGCTTTGCTTTCGGCATCGCACTGATAGGAGCCGTCCTGAATCTGGGCGGAAGCGGCCTGTATCCACCCGCGTTTCTTCTCGTCGGTGTGATCACGCTTGTGCTTGGTGCAATTGTGTTTGCCTTGCTCTCAATCCCTGTCGCAATGGAGCTGCAGTGAAGCGGCAAACCAACTTTGCAGTTGATATTTGGATCGTGCAATTCATCAAGAGGGCTGCGGTGGAAGCGCTAATCGGCCAACGTGCGATTATCGCGCATTCTACGCATTGTGCGGGTTTCCATTGCAGGGTCCATTTCGAACGCTTGCTTTCCCTTCGCGGTCCAAAGCTCACGTGTCCGTTCGCCCTCACCGCCTTTAAGTTTGTCAGCCATCCAAAGTAGCGCGCCCAAGATCGTGGAGCGGTCGTCACCGGTCAGGTCTACGATGCCGGCTTTGACCACGAGGCCGCCGAGTTCGATGAGGTGCCGGGTGCGCTTGCGGCGTTCGACCTGCCACGCGCGCATGTCATGTCGCGCTTTTGCGGCTTGATGCCGGTTGCGCGCCGCCCGATTGCGCAGGAGCGCCGTTCGTGTTGCGGTCAGCTGGTGGTGCATTTCGCCGCGACCGACTTTGAAAGAACGCGGCCCCGCGCTTGGCCCATGCCTCCCTCTTTCCGGCCTCTTTCGTCTCGGCCAGCACGATCAGCGCGCCGGCCAGTTCTTCCGCGGTGAGCGTGTTAGCTCCGGTGGCGATGACCCAGTTCCCCGAGCTGGCGCATTTTGCGAGTTTTCAGTCCGCGAGCTTTGTCTTCGAGAGCCTTCAGGTCCGCATCAAAGTCCCTTGGTTTGCGCATCACCGTCTCCGTGAGGGTCGATGCAGAAATGGTAGCTGGGCAACGCGCGCAATGCTGTAGAATCATCAGGACAGCCTGGGACGCGGTAATCCCTCCCGAGAATTTTTCGAGGGAGGGCGCGCTTATACGTCGTTCCGACGTACGCTTCGCTGTGCCAGTGATCTGGTCGCGATGGCGATCTATCATCTTCACGTCAAGGTCATTGGCCGAAAGGCCGGGAGCAGCGCGGTGGCATCAGCGGCCTACCGCTCAGCATCGCGGCTGCGCGACGAGCGCCTCGGTCTAAATCAGGATTTCTCCGCCAAGCGCGGCGTCGTCCATTCCGAGGTGATGCTGCCAGAGAATGCACCGCAGGCATGGAGCGAGCGCGAGCGGCTTTGGAATGACGTCGAAGCGCACGAAATCCGGAAAGATGCCCAGCTGGCCCGCGAGCTGGAGTTTGCGCTTCCGCGCGAGATGAGTGAGGCGCAGGGCATCGAGCTAGCCCGCGATTTCGTTCGGAGCGAGTTCGTGGGGCTCGGCATGGTCGCCGACCTCAATGTGCATTGGGACAGGGCCGAGGACGGACTGCCGAAACCTCATGCTCATGTCATGCTGACCATGCGCGCGGTCGATCAGAACGGCTTTGGCAAAAAGGTACGAGACTGGAATCGCACCGAGATGGTCGAGCGCTGGCGCGAACGCTGGGCGGAGCTCGCCAATGAGCGGCTGGCTGAGCTCGACATCGACGCAGGGATCGACCATCGCAGTCTGGAAGCCCAGGGCATCGCGCTGGAGCCGCAAAGCCAGATCGGCGCGCCGGCGAAACGGATCGAGGTTCGAGGCGTCGCTGGAGAAGTCGGTGAGGCCGACCGGGCCGAGATGCACCGCGAGATCGCTCGCGGCAACGGCGCGCGGATCGTCGCCGATCCCTCGCTTGGACTGGACGCAATTACCCAGCAGCAATCGACTCTCACACGCCGCGACCTGGCAAAATTCGCGCACCGGCACAGTGACGGGCTCGACCAGTTCAATGCGGTCATGGGCGCGATGCAGGGAGCGCCGGATCTGGTCGAACTGGGCAAAGACTCTCGTGGCGAGGATCGATTCACAACGCGCGCGATGATCGAGGCGGAACAGCGCCTGCACCGTGCCGCCGAACTCATGGCGGACAGGGAGCGCCATGAGGTGCGCGACGCGGACCGCCAAGCCGCTTTGGCGCGTGCGGAAGCGTGCGGCTTGGTGCTCTCTGGCGAGCAGGCTGAGGCGTTGGCCCAAGTCACGGGCGGGCGCGGTCTAAGCGTCGTGGTCGGCCATGCCGGGACGGGAAAGAGTGCGATGCTGGGGGTGGCGCGGGAAGCGTGGGAAGCGGCGGGCTTCGAGGTCCGGGGCGTGGCGCTGTCAGGCATTGCGGCGGAAAACCTCGAAAGCGGATCGGGCATTGCGTCGCGCACGATCGCCAGCCTGGAGCATGGCTGGGAACAAGGCCGTGATCTGCTCAAATCGGGCGATGTGCTGGTGATCGATGAGGCCGGCATGGTCGGTACGCGGCAGCTTGAGCGCGTAATGTCACATGCTGCCGAGGCGGGAGCCAAGGTGGTGCTGGTCGGTGATCCGCAACAGTTGCAGGCGATCGAGGCGGGCGCTGCGTTCCGATCGATTCATGAGCGTCACGGCGGCGCTGAGATCGGCGAAGTGCGCCGTCAGCTGGAGGACTGGCAGCGCGACGCCACGCGCGATCTGGCGACCGGCAAAGTGGGCCACGCGCTCGGAGCTTACCGCGCCCACGGCCTGGTGCACGAGGCCCAGACCCGCGAGCAGGCGCGCGGCGATCTGATCGAGCGTTGGGACCGCGACCGGCAGGCATCGCCGGATCGGAGCCGGATCATCCTCACCCATACTAATGAGGAAGTCGGGACCCTGAACGAAGCAGCGCGGGGGCGGATGCGGGCCGCCGGCGATCTGGGCGACGAGGTGCGTGTGACGGTCGAGCGCGGGGCGAGAACCTTCGCCAGCGGGGATCGCATCATGTTCCTGCAGAACGAGCGCGGCCTCGGCGTGAAGAACGGCACGCTCGGGACCATCGAGCAGGTCAGCGCGCAATCCATGGCCGTGCAGACCGACGATGGCCGATCCGTGCAGTTCGACCTCAAGGACTACAACCGGATCGACCATGGCTATGCGGCGACGATTCACAAGGCGCAGGGAATGACGGTGGACCGCGTCCATGTCCTGGCAACGCCCGGCATGGACGCCCACAGCAGCTATGTCGCGCTGTCGCGGCACCGCGACTGCGTCGACCTGCAATATGGCCATGACGACTTTGCCAATGAGGATCGGCTGGTCCGCACCCTATCGCGCGATCGCGCCAAGGACATGGCTTCCGACTACGACCGTGCCAATCCGATCCAGAGCTACGCCGAGCGGCGTGGGATCACGTTCCGCGAACGCGTGGCCGAGATCGTGCGCAAGGTCGTACCGAACAAGCTGCGCGACATGTTCGACGGCCTTCGCGTTTCTGGCGAGGTGTCCGACCGGTATGGCGGACAAAGGCCCGAGCGCGGGTCGCCGGAAAGGGAAAGGAGCGGTACGGCAGCCGACCGGCGCGGAGCCGAAGTACCGGCAAGGAACGTGGCGCAAGATCCCGAGGTGGAAGCACGTCGCGTCCGGACCCGGGCGCTCGTGCGCCATGCCCGCGCCGTGGATGCGATCTTCGCGGAGCGGGAGATAGGCAGGCAGGCAAGTCCGGAGCAGGTGAAAGAACTACAGACGGCCCGCCAGGCCTTTGAGGCGGTGCGGCCTTATGGCTCGCGTGACGCCGAAGCCGCCTACCGAAATAGCCCGGAGCTCGCCCGCGAGGCGGCTGGCGGCCAAGTGGGCCGCGCCGTTCGCGCGCTCCAGCTCGAAACCGAACTTCGCACCGATCCAAGCCGACGCGCCGATCGCTTTGTGGAGCGCTGGCACAAGCTCGACCACACCAGCCAGCGCCTATACCAAGCTGGCGATATGTCCGGCCACAAGGCTGCGCGCTCGGCAATGGGCGACATGGTCAAAAGCCTCCAACGGGATCCGCAATTGGAATCCATCCTCGCCAGCCGCAAGAAAGACCTCGGCATCGCGTTTGAATCCGGCCGCCGGCTCGCGCACGACCTCGCCATCGCTCACGGGATCGACCTGGGCAGAGGCCGGAGCATCGGAGTTTGACTCCTCCCGTTTGCCGCCGGCTCTACGCCACAGTCGGCACTGCCCGAGATCCTATTGCTCGCTTCTAACTGCTTGGCCTGCTTGGTCACACAAACCTTCAGAAGCAGCCAGCAAGAGGCATCACGGCCCATGCGCGAACCAGACCGCATCATCAGGTTGAAAACCTTCCTCGCCAGGACTGGGCTGTCCCGGTCCACCATCTACCGCAATATCGCCGAGAGCACGTTCTCGACCCAGCTCAAGATCAGCGGCTGGCATGAATCCGAAATCAACCGGTGGATCGCAGATCCTGTCTCGTGGCGACCGAGGGGCGCGGCCGGTCAAGTCCGGTGACGAGAAGATGAACATCCATTGTCACGCTGACGCTTCCTTGAATTGCAATATGCGCGCGCCCTGGCGCAGCGTATCGAGATAGTCGGCCCACCACGTCATCAGTTTCACACGCTCATCCCAATAGTCGCCGCGGGCGTAGGCCCGGCGCACAGCGTTCGGCTCAACATGGGCCAGCGCAGCCTCGATGGCGTTGATGCTCCACTTTCCGCTTTCGTTGGCCAGGGTCGAAAAGGTCGAGCGGAAACCGTGAGCGACCATCTCATCGTTAGAATAGCCAAGACGGCGCAGCGCCGCGCATAGCGTGTTTTCGCTGATCGGCCGCGTCACCGAGCGCAGGCCCGGGAAGACAAGCCCCGCCACGCCTCGCCCTGTGATCGGATGCAGGTCCCGCAAGATGGCGGCGGCCTGCGCTGGAAGCGGGACGCGGTGAGGTCTGCGCATCTTCGTCCGCTCGGCGGGGATGTTCCACACGGCAGCGTCCAGATCAAATTCAGTCCATGTCGCGTGGCGCAGCTCGCCCGGCCGCGGCGCTAGCATGGCGATCAGCTGCAGCGCGGCCTTCGTCGTTGGCTGGCCCTGAAAGCCGTCAATCGCCCGCAGCAAGCCGCCGAACGCAACAGGCTCGATAATCGCCGCCCGGTGCTTCGGTTTCGGAGCTGCGATTGCGCCGCGCAGCGCTTGGGTCGGGTCCGCATTGGCACGGGCGGTGGTGACAGCGTATCGAAATACGGCACCAATGACCGCCCGCAGGCGCTTTGCCGTTTCGAGCTTGCCGGCCGCTTCCAGTGGTTGCAGCACCCGCAAGACTTCGCCAGCGGAGACGTCGCCGATCGGCAGCGGTCCCAGATCGGCCTTGGCCAGGCCGAGCAGCCATTCCAGCTTGCCAGCGGTTGTAGTCGCAACGCCCTCCCGCTTCTTCTTGGCAAGCAGCTCATCGGCCAGAACACTGAACGTGTTGGCCTGAGCCTCGGCGCGCGCCGCCTTCACCTGGCGCTTCCGGATGGCGGGATCGATGCCGTCCCGCAAGAGGCCCGCAGCTTCGTCCCTTAGCCTTCTGGCAGCTTCCAGTGGCACACCGGCCGGGGCCTTGCCGTATTCGCCAAGGGCAAGCTTCTTCTGCTTGCTGCCAAATCGATACGCGAAATTCCAGAGTTTGCCACCGCTTGGCGTAAGCCACAGTTGCAGGCCGCCCCCGTCCGAGAGCTTCACTAGCCGCCCACTAGCCTTGGCGTTCCTAACGGCAGCGTCCGTAAGTTTTCCACTCGCCATGCCCCGCACCAACTGTTGGCCTTTTCAAAGCTGCATCGCCCGAAAGGCCAACAAGGAGGCCAACAATTTCATCGGCTGTCAACGAACGAGAACAAACCGTGACGGCCACGAATGACCGAAAATGTTTTGTTTTCAGTACCTTGTCGGCGAGAAACGAACGAGGGAGGACGGCTGCGGAAGGGGGGTGGTGCCGCAAGAGGGACTCGAACCCCCGACCCCGTCATTACGAATGACGTGCTCTACCAGCTGAGCTATTGCGGCGAACCATAGCGGCGAGCGCCCGGCACGAGGCCGGACGACGCGGACGCGCTCCTGATATCGGGCGGACGGCCCGTTGGCAAGGACAACGCGCGCGGCCGCGGCTCCGAAACGAACCGTTGTGACCGGGACGGCGGGAGGGCCTGACGGTCCTCAGCCGCCGAACCGCGACCAGAACCCGCGCCAGCCGCCGGCCTGGGCCTTGGGCGCGATCTGCTCGGCGAACTCGTCGCGGGGCTGGTCATCGTCATCGACACCGGGATCGTCCGGCGGCCGCATGATCGGCACGATCGCCTGGATCGGCGTCTCCGCCGGCCGGGCGAGATCGTTGCGGGTGCGGAACAGCGGCGTCGGCGCGGCTGCCGCCGTCTCGGCCGGCTTGGCGGCGACCGCGTTCGGCTCGGCCTCCGTCTCCGGCTCCGATTCGGCCTCGACGGGACCCGCGGCCTGCAACGGCGGCGCCGGCTCGGCGGCGACGGCCTCGATCAACCGGCTATCCTCAGCCATGTCCACAGGGATATCCACCGGCTTGTCGACAGGCTTGTCCACGGCCTCGGCCGGTTGTTCGGCCTGCTCGGGATCGGCCGCGACCACCGGCCGCGGCGGCTCGTTGTCCTGCAGCGCCGGAGTGATCACCACGGCCTCGCGCGGCGGCTCGACCGCGGCTTCGGCCACGGTGGGCCGGGCCGGCGGCGCCAGCACGGCTTCGGCGAAGGCCGAGCTTTCGATCACGCTGCTGCGCTCCGAGGGCAGGCTCGCCACCGGCGTCTGCCATTGGAAGGCGTCGAGCCGGCCGGTGACCGGCGAGATCGGCTGCCAGCGATCGCTGACATAGCCGTCCGCGGTCCAGGCCGGGTCGTGGCGGGCGCGCACCGCGCGCAGCGCCCATTCGCGCGCCTTGCCGGCGTCGCCATGCTCGGTGCGCTCCAGCTCGGCCATCAGCATCGCCACGCGCTGGGTCGGATCCTCCGTGAACGGCGCCAGCGCCTCGCGGGCGCGGCCGAATTCGGCGGCGTCGATCGCCGCGCGCGCCACCGCCAGCGCGCCTTCGACATGGCCGGGCGTCCGCGCGGCCAGGTTCTCCACCCGCGCCAGCCGCTGCGTGGCCGAATCGCCGAGCCGCACATGGGCGTAGGCATCGGCGAGATCCGGATGCGGACACGCCGCCCAGGCCGCCTCGATGATCTTCATCGCGCGCCGCACCTGGTGCGCCTCGCTCTCGAACTTCGCCGCCAGCACCGCGGCCGGCACCAGTGTCGGCGCCAGCTTCACCGCCTCCATCGCGCTCGAGCGCGACAGGTCGCGATCCCCGGTCTCCAGCGCCAGCGCGCGCGCCGTCAGCAGCACGCCGCGCTGACGGCGGTAGGTCGGCTTGTCGATCATGCCGGCGGTGTAGTTGCCGTCGAGGATCGAAAGCGCTCCGTCCCAGTCGGCCTCGGCGCAGCGGAAGCCGAGCACGGCATGCGAGGCCCAGGTGGCGTTGGGCGCCAGCCTGAGCGCTTCGTCGGCGATCATCACCGCGGCATAGGCGTCGTCGGCGCGCTGCGCCTCGATGAACAGGCCGCGCAAGCCGAGCAGGCGGGTGTCGTGGCGCTCGGCCATGGCGCGGAAGGCGCGCCGGGCGCCGTCGCGGTCGCCTTCGAGCTGCGCCGCCTGGGCGTGCAGGAGCAGCGTCAGCGGATCATCGCCGGCCAGCCGCTTGGCGGTGTCGGCGTGCTGCCGCGCCGCCGTCGAATCGCCCTGGCCGATCGCCAGCAGGCCGTGGGTGATGGCGTGGCGGCCGCGCTGATGCCGGCGGGCGCGATGCGCCTTGCGGATGCGGCCGGGCGCCCGCAGCAGTGCGCTGATCAGGTTCCAGACCAGCACGCAGGCCGCGATGGTCAGGCCGAGCGCGAGCACGAACACCGGCAAGGTCATGGCGATCCGCCACGGGCCCCAATTCAAGACGACGTCGCCGGTCTGCTCGGCGACCCAGGCCGAGCCCGCAGCGGCGAGCCCGACCAGGATGAGGAAAATGACGATCCGGAACATGTGCGTCCTTGGGCGTCCTATTGCGCGGGTTTGGCGAGCGCGGTCATCGCGTCGTCGGCGAATTTGCGGGCGGTCGACAGCGCGGCGTCGCGGGCATCGGCGCGTGCGAGCCAATCATTGGCGGGGGCGCGATCCTCCGGCGAGAGACCCTTCAGCTCGCGGCGGGCCTCGGCGAAATCGTTGCGCAGCGCCGCCGCGGTGATCCGTGCCACGACCGCGCCGCGATCGGTGCCGGCGCCGTCGGTACGTTCGACCTTGACCAGGCTCGAGGCGCCGGCCGAGAGCTTGCTGAGGATCGAAGTCCCCGTGGTGCTCTCGGGCGCCGGCGGCGAGAGCTTCGGCACGATGGTGAGCAGCTCGCGGCTCAGTGCCGCGGGGCTCGGCACGCCGGTCGTGGCGAATGCCTCCAGCGGCTTCAGCGCGGCCGCGTCGGGCGCCAGCGATCTGGCGGTGGTCAGCGCCGCTCCATAGGGATCGCCGTGACGCACGGCGACGTCGAGCAGGGTCGCGGCGACCACGCGGCGCAGCGGCGCATCGTCGGCCGGCTTGGCCGCCTCTGAGAGCTTGGCGCGCTCCTGTGCCAGCGCCGCGCTCTGGCTCTTGCTCGCCCGCTCCAGCGCGTCGATGCGCGCCGTCAGGCCGGAGAGATCGATCGGCTCGGGTGCGGGCGCCGGCGCGGAGCCGTCGCGCGGCTGCGCCCGGACATCGTTGAGGGCTGCCACGGTCTTGTCGGCCTGCGCGCGCAGGCCGGCGACGTCGTTGCGCAGCGCTGCAATCGTCTTGTCGGCGGCATCGAGCCGGCCGGTCACGGCGCCGTCCGGCTTGCCGACGCGCTGCTCCAGCCCGGCGACGCGGGAGGTGAGCTCGTCGATAGCGGCGGACTGCGGCGAGATCGCCGAGGGCGGCTGCACGGGCGGCCAGCCGAGCATCCAGCCGACGCCGATCACCAGCGCGGCCGCGGCCGCGCCGGAGAACGGTGCGATGATCCAGGGCGACACCGGACGCGGCGGCGGGGGTGGAGGAAGCTCGGCGTGCGGCGGCTCGGCCGCGGCGACCGTCTCCTCGGGCGTCTCGCTGGCGGCCGATTCCGGTTCGGCGTCACCGGCGCCATGCGGATGCGACTGGCTCGCCGCGCCCGACGACCCCTCGGCCAAGGCTTCGGCCGGGGCCGACCAGGGCGACGTGGTCGGCCGCTCGGCCGCGCTCTCGCTGGCCGACGGGCGCTCCTCGCGCGAGGTCGGCTCCAAATCGATGGTCGGCGGTGGCCGTTTCGGCCGCCCGGTGTCGGAGGCCGGTGCAGCGGTGTCGGGTTCATCGACCATGGTGGAAGTTCCCTGGCTGAGGCAAGATTGAGCAGGCCCTCTTACGCCATTCACGACCGTAGCGCACGGGTCAGGCCCTCCAGCATGTCGTTTTCATCCGGATGCGCCGCGATTGTGACCTGGGTGGCGCCGGCCTCGCGCAGCACCTCGGCGACATTGGCCGACAGGCAGCCATGCGGCACCGCCAGCGCCGAGATTTCGACGCCGTCGGCGCGGATGGCCGCCACGAACGCAACCGCGCTCCGCCGCGAATAATGCAGCACCGCCTCGATCCGGTTGGCTGCGAAGGCGTCGCAGACTTCGCGCGGCAGGGTGGTCACCTGCGCCATGCGATAGACGGTCTGGGTGATCACATCGAAGCCGCGCTCGGCGAGCTCGGAGGCGAGGTCGCGCGAGATGTCGGCGCCGGCGAGATAGAGCAGGGTGGCCCCGGCCTCGATGACGCCGCTGTCTGCGATCAGGTCGCGCAACGCGGTCGCATCGGCCGCGGCCGAGATCACCTGCGTGAAGCCGGCCTCGCGTGCGGCTGCGGCCGTCCGGTCGCCGACCGCGAACAGCGGCAGGCGCAGCAAGGCGGACGCCCTGAGCTGCGGCGCCGCCGCGCGCAGCGCGTTCGATGACGTTACGATGAGTCCGGCGGCATCGCCGCCGACGTCCGGCGGCAGCGCGACCGGCTCGAAGCGCAGCATCGGCGCCAGCAGCACCTCGAAGCCACGCGCGCGCAGGGCGCTCGCGGTGCGTTCATTGTCAGGGGCGGGACGGGTCACCAGCACGGCCATGTGCTATGCTCCCGTCGAACACGGATCGGCCGGGCTGCAACGGACGGACGATTGCACCTGGCGACCTCGTGGTGTTAGGCGGTTCTGCGCACTCATAATGACCAAAAGGGTTGAGATTGGGTAACGAATCGCAAACGCTCGTGCTGGGCATCGAAACCACCTGCGACGAGACCGCCGCGGCGGTGGTGGCGCGTGATTCGGGCGGCAAGGGGCAGATCCTTTCCAATGTTGTGCGCTCGCAGACCGACGAGCATGCCATCTATGGCGGCGTGGTTCCCGAGATCGCCGCGCGCGCCCATGTCGACATGCTCGACCATCTCATCGACGCGGCGATGCGCGAGGCCGGCATCGACTATGCCGCGCTCGGCGGCGTCGCGGCGGCGGCCGGGCCGGGCCTGATCGGCGGCGTCATCGTCGGCCTCACCACCGCCAAGGCGATCGCGATGGTGCACGACACGCCGCTGATCGCGGTCAACCATCTCGAGGCGCATGCGCTGACGCCGCGCCTCACCGATGCAATCGACTTCCCCTATTGCCTGTTCCTGGCCTCCGGCGGCCACACCCAGATCGTCGCGGTCGCCGGCGTCGGCGATTATGTCAGGCTCGGCACCACCGTCGACGACGCGATGGGCGAGGCGTTCGACAAGGTCGCGAAGATGCTGGGTCTGCCCTATCCGGGCGGACCACAGGTCGAGCAGGCCGCGCGCAACGGCGACGGTCAGCGCTTTGCCTTCCCGCGTCCGATGCAGGGCCGCAGCGATGCCAATTTCTCGCTGTCCGGGCTGAAGACCGCCGTGCGTAACGAGATCGGCCGGCTCGGCAAGGTGAGCGAGCAGGACATCGCCGACCTCTGCGCCAGCTTCCAGGCCGCGGTGCTGGACTCGACCGCCGACCGCCTGCGCGTTGGCCTCGATCTGTTCAAGCAGCGTTTCGGCGCGCCGACCGCGCTGGTGGCCGCCGGCGGTGTCGCCGCCAACCAGGCGATCCGCGGCGCACTCGACGATGTCGCGCAGCAGGCCGGCACCCGCCTGATCATGCCGCCGCCGGCGCTGTGCACCGACAATGGCGCGATGATCGCCTGGGCCGGGCTGGAGCGGTTGGCGCTAGGGATGGTGGACGGCATGGACGCCGCGCCGCGCGCGCGCTGGCTGCTGGATGCCAATGCCAGCGTGCCGGGCAAGTTCGCGAATACGCGGGCGGGGTTTTGAGGGTGATGGAATTGCTTTTTCATCCTGCACGAAGCGGCTGGATCGCCCTCGGCAGTGATGTGGCAAGCTCCTGCACCATACGCGGTGCGCTCCCCTCCCCCTTGCGGGGAGGGGTCGGGGGTGGGGGTGGCTCCATAAAAATTCTCGCTCGTGGCACCCCCCTCCCCAACCCTCCCCCGCAAGGGGGGAGGGAGCGCAGCCGAATCCGCGGCGAATGACTCGTTTCCAAACGATCTCCATCGTCGGCGCCGGTGCGTGGGGCACGGCGCTCGCCGCCGTCGCCGCGCGTGCCGGCCGTGAGGTCACGCTCTACGCGCGCGACAGCCACCACGCCGCGCGCATCTCTGCTGCCCGCGAAAACCCGCGACTGCCCGGCATTCCGCTCGCCCCCAGCATCGCCGTGACTGCCGATCTCGCCGAGGCCGCCCGCGCCGACGCCGTTCTCATCGTTGTCCCCGCCCAGCATCTGCGCGGTGCGGTCATGCATCTCGCCCCGCTGCTCCGTCCGGGCACGCCGCTCGTCGCCTGCGCCAAGGGCATCGAGCACGGCACCCATAAATTCATGACCGAGGTGATCGCGGAGGCCGCGCCGAACGCGATCCCGGTGATCCTGTCCGGCCCGAGCTTCGCCGACGACGTCGCGCGAGGGCTGCCGACCGCGGTGACGCTCGCCGCGCCCGACGAGGCGCTCGCGGCCGACCTCGTCCATGCGCTGGGTTCGCCGACCTTCCGGCCCTATCATTCGACCGACGTGCGCGGCGTCGAGATCGGCGGCGCCGCCAAGAACGTGCTGGCGATCGCCGCCGGCATCGTTGCCGGCCGCAATCTCGGCGCCTCGGCGCTGGCGGCGCTGACCACGCGCGGCTTCGCCGAGTTGGTGCGGCTCGGCCGCGCCTATGGCGCGCGCAGCGAGACCTTGACCGGCCTGTCCGGCCTCGGCGACCTGATCCTCACCTGCGCCGGTCCGCAATCGCGCAACTTCGCCGCCGGCCTCGCGCTCGGCCGCGGCGAGCCGCTGCCCGCAGGCAAGCTCGCCGAGGGACAATACACCGCGCCCGTGCTGGTCGAACTCGCCACCTCGCGCGGCGTCGAGATGCCGGTGGCGCAGGCGGTCGCCGCCATTCTCGCCGGCACCGTGACGATCGATGCCGCGATCGAGGCGCTGATGATGCGCCCATTCAAGGCGGAGGAGTGAGGGCCGCCGCGCGACCGACGTCATCCAGCACGACGCTCTCTCCGCCGTCATGCCCGCGCTTGTCGCGGGCATCCATGTCTTGGATAATGCGCCGAGCAGTGCGACGTGGATGGCCGGGACCTCCCAGCGCTTCGCGCTTTTGCCTGGCCAGGACGAGTGGAAAGAGACGACCATCATGAACTACTGGCTGGTGAAATCCGAACCCTCGGTATGGTCGTGGGACCAGCAGGTGGCGAAGGGCGCGAACGGGGAGGCCTGGACCGGCGTGCGCAACTACACGGCGCGGCAGAACCTGGTGGCGATGAAGAAGGGCGACCTCGCCTTCTATTATCATTCCAACGAGGGCAAGGAGATCGTCGGCATCGCCGAGATCATCAAGGAAGCCTATCCTGATCCGACCGACAAGACCGGCAAGTTCGTCTGCGTCGACATCAAGGCGCACAAGCCCTTCAAGACCCCGGTGACGCTCGCCGCGATCAAGGCCGACAAGATGCTGAGCGAGATGGCGCTGGTGAAGCAGTCGCGGCTGTCGGTGCAGCCGGTCACGCCTGCGGAATGGAAGCACGTCTGCAAGCTGGGCGGCGTGTAGGGGCGCAAGGGCTTGTGAGACGCGCAAGGCGTTAGCGCTACTCGTGGTAGCTCCGGACCTGCGGCTGCCATGGGTAGGCTGCGTCCTTTCAGGCGCCGCGCGATGATGCTACGTTCAGTTGTGGCAGGGAGCACCTGCTTCCTGCTCCATACCGAACAGGAGACCGACATGTCTGACAGCGTCTACAAAGTCATCGAGCTGATCGGTACCAGCAGCGAATCTTGGGAAAGGGCAGCTACCAACGCTGTCGAGCAGGCGGCGAAGACACTCCGAGACCTGCGTGTCGCAGAAGTGGTCCAGCTCGATATGCAGCTCGACGCGAAGGGGAAGGTGGAAGCCTATCGAGCCAAGCTCAACGTGTCGTTCAAGTTCGAAGGCGCATGAGCTGACCATCGACTTGCGTTGTCGTTCGCCGGACTATCGGCCCGCGGCAAGGTTTGAGCCTGCAATCCGGTGTCGTGCCCGGCATCGGGGGCATGACCGTGGACGTCTCGGTTCGGCTTCCCGGGGATGGCGAGGCGGGACGGACCACAAGCCTGTCATACGGAAATTGCCCGTCGCGCCGGTTATGTCGCAGGGCAGCGCCGCTGCATGACGATCGGGAGTTCGGATCAAAGATCGAGACCTTTCTTCCTCAGTTCATCGACCATCTGCTTCCTGATCTCTTCGCCGAGAGCTTGACCAAATTTCTGCCCGGCAATGCTCGACTCCTGGGTGACGGACGGCAGCTTCTGCAGGACTCGTTGACCTGTCGGGGTCCTGTAGAACTCAGCCATGGTCCTGAGGTCGTCCGCCGAGAAGTTCCTGGCATAGACGACCGCGATCGCATCCGAGAATTCGGAAACCCTGCCCTGAAAGGCCTGGGTGAACTTCGGGATCAACGCATCATATTGCAGAGCGACCTCGGCGCGCCCCTGGACGATCGTCGGTCTCAGGTTCTTCAGAATGATCGGCAACAGGGCTGTCGCCTGGTCATTCATATGCATCACGGAGACCAGCTCTTTCGCGGCCGCCAAGGACTCCTGTGATGTCGCTTGGGCTCTTGCCGATGGCGGCGTTGCGGCGGTGAGCCAAATGGCGGAGGCGACGACTACGTACCGACAGCGATGCTTCATCCTGATCCCCCATGTGCCGGCTGCAGCGGCGATCGCTGTTACGGCCGGGTTCCAATTCTTAAGATCAGCCGGAGCCAGCGAACAGTACCGCTAAGCTGTGTTTTCTGCCGCTGCAACCGGATTGGCATCCCCGCGCTATTATTGTGCGGATCAAAGCCTGCTCTGTTGCCCGTCGGGCAGTTTCCGCATTCCCGACATGCGCGAATTGCCCGTCGTGTTAGTTTGTCGCACGCTGTCGGCATTGCACCGTCGGGCAAATCACCTGCACATTTCCGCACGTCCCTGCTGCCGCATGAGGGACGTTTCGCGACCGTCACGGATCGTTGGCAGTGGGATGCGATGGGCGTGGGTCGACGCAGCGTGAGCTGATCGCGCGGACGAACGGCGATGCACGCACGGTCAAGTCGCGCGGTCCTGATATCCCGACGCTGATATCAAGCGGGTGCCGATACCCTCAGCGTGTCGCGCTCGTGATGGTGGCCAGACAGCCCGGCGCACCAGGGAGAACGCGAAGCAGCCGTTAAAACCAATCGCGCAGGGAGGGCCGGGTGTGTTCGGCCAGACCTGTGGTGCCTGCCGCCAGCATTTTCTTTCGCTGGCGGGCCACGGGCGCGGCCAGCGCCCGGCCTTCCCTGCGCCCTCTGTTTGAGGGGCGACCAAATTCAGCACAACTCGGGCGCGGATGCGTCGCGGGGATGAAAACACACGTATTCAACTCTGTCTCGAAGGCAACGCTGCCAACGCCAACCTCCGCCGTCGTCCCTGCGAACGCAGGGACCCATAACCACAGGGTTCAGTTGTTTTACACGGGACTCGCCGCCTGCCTCTTACAAACATCACGCGGTATGGGTCCCTGCGTTCGCAGGGACGACATCGGCTATTTGGCGCGCGCTCGGCCCTCACGATCCAAACAAAAAGAAAGGGGCCCCAGCTTGCGCTGGAGCCCCTCAACGGTCAGGGCATTGCCGGGTATTTGCCCGAACCGAAGTTGCGGACCTGGTCGCGTACGACCAAGTCCCGGGAGAACTCAGTAGTTGTAGGCGCGCTCGCCGTGGTCGGTGATGTCGAGACCCTCGCGCTCCTGCTCCACGGTCGGGCGCAGGCCGATGATCACGTCGACGACCTTGTAGAGGATCGCCGAGCCGACACCCGACCATACCAGCGTGGCGACGACAGCCTTGATCTGCGCCAGCATCTGCGTGGCGAAGTCGTAGGTGCCGGCGTTGTTGCCGGTGATGTTGGTGTAGTCGGTGATGCCGACGCCACCCAGGGCCGGGTTGACCAGGATGCCGGTGGCCAGAGCGCCGATGATGCCGCCGATGCAGTGCACGCCGAACACGTCGAGCGCGTCGTCATAGCCCAGCGCGTTCTTCACGGTGGAGACGAAGAACAGGCAGACCGGGGAGACGATCAGGCCGAGCACCAGCGCGCCGATCGGACCGGCATAACCGGAGGCCGGGGTAACGGCGACGAGACCGGCGACCGCGCCCGAGCAGATGCCGAGCAGCGACGGCTTGCCCTTGACGGCCCATTCGCACAGCAGCCAGGACAGCGCCGCACCGGCGGTCGCGACCATGGTGTTGACGAAGGCCAGGGCGGTGACGCCGTTCGATTCCAGGTTGGAGCCGGCATTGAAGCCGAACCAGCCGACCCACAGCAGCGCGGCGCCGATCATGGTCATGGTCAGCGAGTGCGGAGCCATCAGCTCCTTGCCGTAGCCGGTGCGCTTGCCGATCAGAACCGCGCCCACCAGACCGGCAATGCCGGCGTTGATGTGAACGACGGTGCCGCCCGCGAAGTCGAGCGCGCCGGCGCCGGCGAGCCAGCCGACAGCACCGGTGACTTCGTCGAGCTTGGCCTGGGCGGCGGTCTTGGCGGCAGCGTCGCCAGCGGCAGCGAGAGCCTTGGCAGCAGCAGCGACGTCATCGGGAGCGGCGATGTACCAGACCCAGTGCGCGATCGGGAAGTAGATGAAGGTCACCCAGAGCAGGATGAACAGCATCACCGCCGAGAACTTGATGCGTTCGGCGAAGGCGCCGACGATCAGGGCCGGGGTGATCATCGCGAAGGTCATCTGGAACACGAAGTAGGCCAGCTCCGGGATCACCACGCCGTTCGAGAAGGTCGGAACGGTCGAGTTGGCGTCGACGCCGTGCAGGAAGGCCTTGGAGAAGCCGCCCACCCACGAGGTCATGCTGCCGCCGTCGGTGAAGGCGAGCGAGTAGCCGTAGAGCGTCCAGACCACGCCGACCATGGCGACGATGGCGAACACCTGGGTGAGGACCGAGGCCATGTTCTTGGTGCGGACGAGGCCGCCATAGAACAGCGCGAGGCCGGGGATGGACATCATCAGGACGAGCGCGCTGGACACGAGCATCCAGGCGACGTCGCCCTTGTTGGGAACCGGGGCGGCTGCGGCAGCGGCGGCAGGCGCGTCCTCGGCGAACGCCACATCGACGAGGCCTGCGACGCAGAGCCCTGCAATTGCGAGCGTAACCCATCCCGCGCTGGTTGGACGCTTGAACGTCATTTTATTGTACTCCGTAAGTGTTCTGGTTTGAGCGCGAAATCAAAGGGCCGCAGCGTCCGCTTCGCCGGTGCGGATACGCACGGCGTGGTCGAGGCTGATGACGAAGATCTTGCCGTCGCCGATCTGGCCGGTCTTGGCGGCCGAGCTGATCGCATCGATGGTCTTGTCGACCTGGTCGGAGGGGATCGCGACCTCGATCTTGATCTTGGGCAGGAAGCTCACCGCATATTCGGCGCCGCGGTAGATTTCCGTATGACCTTTCTGACGGCCGTACCCCTTCACTTCCGTCACCGTGAGACCATGAACGCCGATGGCGGTCAGGGCGTCCCGGACTTCTTCGAGCTTGAATGGCTTAATGATCGCCATAACAATTTTCATGGGTCCTATCCCCGCTTGGGCCCGGCACGGACGTTACCGAGCGCTTCCTGTCGACTGAGGTTCACCACGCGGAGAAATCTTCACGACGCGGGCACAGCCGGGAGCGATAGAATCAAATGCCGTGCCAGACGGCTGGTCAGGGCTAACGAGCGGTGAATCCTGACCTTTTCACCCCTCGGGAGGGGCAGCAGGGGCTGCGCTATTCCGTCGCGCTCAAGGAATGGGCAGACATGCGCAAAAGTTGCGCATGTCAGGCTCAAGACACAATGCTGCTCAGCGCGCGGGCAGAATCCTGCGGCGCCGAACAGGTCAATTGGCGTCAATTGCTGCAGCTATTGCAGCGCCTCGCCATGCTGGGAGATGTCGAGTCCTTCCAGCTCGTGCTCACGCGACACCCGCAGCGGCACGAAGGCGCTGACCAGCTTCAGGAGCCCCCAGGTGACGCCGCCCGACCACACCAGGGTGACGGCGACGCCGTAGAGCTGGGCCGCAAGCTGCTTCGGGTTGCCCTCGATCAGCCCCGCCGTGCCGCCGATCGCGGCGGTCGCGAACACGCCGGCCAGCACGGTGCCGGTGAGGCCGCCGACGCCGTGGACGCCGAACACGTCGAGCGAATCGTCATAGTTGAAGCGGTGCTTCAGCGAGGTGCAGGCCCAGTAGCAGATGATACCAGCGAGCGCGCCGATCACCAGCCCATGCCAGGGGGCGACGAAGCCGGACGCGGGCGTGATGGTGCCGAGGCCGGCCACCGCGCCCGAGATCATGCCGAGCACAGACGGCTTGCGCCGCGTCGACCATTCCAGCGCGCCCCAGGTGACGGCGCCGGCGCAGGCGGCCAGATGCGTCGTCAGGATCGCCATCACCGCATGCGCATTCGCCCCGAGCGCCGAGCCGCCATTGAAGCCGAACCAGCCGACCCAGAGCAGGCCGGTGCCGACCACCGCGAGCGACAGGTCGAACGGCGAGAGGTTCTCACTGCCGTAGCCCTGGCGCCGTCCCATCACCAGCGCGGCGACCAATCCCGCGGTGCCCGCGGAGAGATGCACGACGAGACCGCCGGCGAAGTCGACCACGCCGGCCTGAGCGAGAAAGCCGCCGCCCCAGATCCAATGCGCCAGTGGCACATAGACGAAGATGAACCATGCGATGCTGAACAGGAGGTAGGCGGAGAAGCGCATGCGGTCGGCGACCGAGCCCGCCACCAGCGCCACCGTGATGATCGCGAACGTCATCTGGTACAGCATGAACAGCGACTCGGGGATCGTCTTGGCGCCGGGATGGACGCTGTCCATGCCCATGCCGGCGAGGAAGGCGCGGTCGAGCGAGCCGATCCAGGTGCCGTCGCCGACGAAGGCCAGCGAGTAGCCGAATGCGACCCACAGGATCGAGATCAGCATCACGGCTGCGAGGCTCTGCGCCATCGTCGCCAGTACGTTCTTCTTGCGCACCATGCCCGAGTAGAACAGCGCCAGACCCGGAATGGTCATCATCAGCACCAAAGCGGTGGCGACGATCATCCAGGCGGTGTCGGCCGGTTCGATCGTGGACGGCGCTGCGGCCGCTGCTGGCGTGGTGAAGGCAATCGCTCCCGCTGCAGCCAATGCTGCAGACGCGCGCAGGCTACGAGACGCGCTGGTCTCCATGACAGTCCCCCCGGCATGTCAGATGTTAGGATTTTGCAGTCCGCCGCGCCGTTGCGGCGGGCGTGCAGCCGTTGCGGCTGCTTGACGGGCTTAGAGTGCGTCGGTGTCGGTTTCGCCGGTGCGGATGCGGCGGGCATGATCGATCGGCGTCACGAAGATCTTGCCGTCGCCGATCTGGCCGGTGCGCGCGTGCGTCGTGATCACCTCGACCGCCTTCTCGGCGATGTCCGAGTTGACCGCGATCTCGATGCGCAGCTTGGGCAGGAAGTTCACGATATATTCGGCGCCCCGGTAGATCTCGGTATGGCCCTTCTGGCGACCGTAGCCCTTGACCTCGGTGACGGTCATGCCGTGGACGCCGATCGCGGTGAGGGCTTGGCGCACCTCGTCGAGCTTGAAGGGTTTGATGATCGCGACGACGAGCTTCATGGGCGGGCCCTGGTTTCCTCAGGTAGGAGCAGCCTGTTTCGGAGGCAGGCTTGGGATGGCCATTTTGGCCTGTTCCTAGGCAAATGGCACAAAATCAGCGCAGCGTTAAGCGAAAACGTCAAGGAGTGACGGATATCACTGAACGGAACGCGACATCGCCCGACAGACTGAAGACGTTTTCCTGCCATCCTCCATTCAAGGACATCCCATGTCGAATCGTTCCTGGTATTACGCGGCGCAAGGCCAGCAACAGGGCCCCATTTCGGAAGACGAACTGCGCGACCTGATCGCCCGGGGTGTCGTCACGGCCGAGACGCTGCTGTGGAGCGACGGCATGGCCGGCTGGGAGAAGGCCGGGCGCATTCCCGGCCTGATGTCGGGCGTGCCGAGCATCTCCCCCGGCGTCCCGCCCGCGTTCGAGGCCGGCGTGCCTGCGTCGGGCGGCGCGCTCTCGGTCAAGCTCGACACCTGGTCCTATCTCGGCTGGACGCTGCTGTATGTCGTCGGCCAGTTCCTGGTGGTGATCACGCCCTGGACCGCTGTCTATCTCTACCGCTACGTGATCGAGCGGATGCGGGTGCCCGGCCGGCCGAACCTCACCTTCACCGGCCAGCCGCTCGACATCTGGTACGTCTTCATCGCGATGGGCGTGCTGGCCTATGTCGGCCTCAGCGACCGGCCGATCCTCAACCTGATCTCGCTGGTTGCCCCGGCGTTCCTGGGCTGGCTGGTGCTGCGCTGGCTGCTGAGCAACCTCGCTTCGAATGGCGAGCGGTTGCCGATCCATTTCGAAGGCAGCCCCGTCGTCTATGCCGGCTGGTACCTGCTGATGATCGTGTCGGGTATCACCGTCATCGGCTGGGCCTGGGTGCTGACCGCCTGGATGCGCTGGGTCTGCCGCAACATCCAGGGGACGCGGCGCGAGGTCGTGTTCACCGGCTCGGGCCTGCAGGTGTTGTGGCGCACCTTCGCGTTCGTGCTCGGCTGCTCGGTGATCATTCCGATCCCGTGGCTGCTGCGCTGGTACAGCGCCTGGTACGTGTCGCAATTCGCGGTCGTCCCGCGGACGGCACAGCCGATGTGATGCGGCTAGGCGCGGCGCTCGCGGATCGAGCCCTCCTGCGCGACGGAGGCGACCAGCGTGCCGTCGGGCTTGAAGATCGAGCCGCGGGTGAGCCCGCGGCCGCCCTGCGCGCTCGGCGAATCCTGCGCATAGAGCAGCCATTCGTCGGCGCGGAACGGCCGGTGAAACCACATCGCATGATCCAGCGAGGCCGGCATCATGCGCTTGTCGAACAAGGTGCGGCCATAGCGCGCCATGACCGCGTCGAGCAGTGAGAAGTCCGACGCATAGGCCAGCGCGCACATGTGCAGCGCCGGATCATCGGGCAGCTTCGCCGCCGTCTTGATCCAGACGTTGATGCGGCCATCCTCGATCTTCTGGCCGAAGTACCGGTTCAGTTCGACGGGGCGCAGCTCGATCGGCCGGTCGGATTCGTAGTAGCGGCGGATGAAGTCCGGCATCCTTTGGAAGACCTCCTGAAACATCGGCTGCTTGGAGATCTCCTCCGCCGTCAGCTTCTCCGGCGGCGGCACGTCCGGCATCTTGTCCTGGTGGTTGAACGCGCTCTCCTCGTCGCTGTGGAACGACACCATGATCGAGAAGATCGCATTGCCGTGCTGGATCGCGGTGACGCGCCGCGTCGCATAGCTCTTGCCGTCGCGCAGACGCTCGACCTGGTAGATGATCGGCACCTGCGGGTCGCCGGGCAGGATGAAGTAGCAGTGCAGCGAATGCGGCAGCCGGCCCTCGACGGTGCGGCACGCCGCCATCATTGCCTGGCCGATCACCTGGCCGCCGAACACGCGCTGCCAGCTCGTCTTCGGGCTGTTGCCGCGGAACAGGTTCACCTCGATCGGCTCGAGATCGAGGATCGAGATCAGGTCGATCAGTCCCTTGGACATGGCGCGGTGCTTTCGCTGGCTCGGCCGGCCGCTCCGGTCCCGTTCTCGCGGGATCAGGCATCCGGAATTGATGGCCTCGGGTGGCAGCCCTTGGTTCACGCCCCTGTTTCGCCCAGCTATAATCCTCCCGCAAGAGTAACTGTGAGCAGGGTGGCATGACGACACAGCGAAGCATTGTCATTTGTGGCGGGGCCTTTGCCGGCCTGGCGCTCGCGCTCGCGCTTCGGCAGGGGCTCGGTCCCGAAGTGCCGGTGATCGTGGCCGATCCGGCGCTCGCCAACCGGCCGAGCCGCGATCCACGCGCCAGCGCCATCGTCGCGGCGTGCCGCAAGCTGTTCGATGCGATCGGGGTCTGGGCGGACGTGGCGCCGCAGGCGCAGCCGATCCTCGACATGGTCATTACCGATTCCAAGCTCGAGGACGCGACCCGCCCGTCGTTCCTGACGTTTGCGGGCCAGGTCGAGGCCGGCGAGCCGTTCGCGCACATGGTCGAGAACCGGCTCTTGATCGATGCGCTGGTGCGGCATGCGGAGGCCGCAGGCGTCGAGCTCAAGGCGATGCCGGTGACCGGCTTCGTGACGCGGGCCGACGGCATCGCGGTGACTCTGGGCGACGGCAGCCAGCTCGAGGCGAGCCTGCTGGTGGCCGCTGACGGCGCGCGTTCGAAGCTGCGCGAGCGCGCGGGCATCCAGACCCATGGCTGGGACTATGACCAGTCCGGCATCGTCGCGACCATCGGTCATGAGCGCGACCATGGCGGCCGCGCCGAGGAGCATTTTCTTCCGCCCGGACCATTCGCGATCTTGCCGCTGACCGGCAAGCGCTCCTCGCTGGTTTGGACCGAGCGGCGCGCCGAGGCGAAGCGCCTCGTCGCGCTCAGCGCGGATGAATTCCATGCCGAGCTGGAGAAGCGGGCCGGTCTGCATCTCGGCGAGTTGAAGGTGCTCGACCAGCCGCGCGCTTTTCCGCTGTCCTACTTCGTCGCCCGCTCGTTCATCGCGCCGCGGCTGGCGCTGGTCGGCGACGCCGCCCATGTGATCCATCCCATCGCGGGGCAGGGGCTCAACATGGGGCTGAAGGACGTCGCCGCACTGGCCGAGGTCGTGGTCGATGCGGCAAGAATGGGGATCGATCCGGGGCAGGTCGATGTCCTCGAACGCTACCAGCGCTGGCGCCGCTTCGACACGATGGCGATGGGCGTTGCCACCAATTCGCTGAACTTCCTGTTCTCGAACAAGTCGACGCTGCTGCGGGCCGTGCGCGACATCGGCCTTGGCATCGTCGATCGCGCGCCGCCGTTGAAGGAGCTGTTCATCAAGCAGGCCGCGGGCCTCACCGGAGAGATGCCACGGCTGCTGAAGGGTGAGGCGCTGTAGAGCATGATCCGGAAACTGGAGACCGGTTTTCCGAAAAGATCATGCTCGAACAAAGAGCTCAGCGCGGGCCTGCGGCGGCGATGAAGCCGGCGACGGCCTCGACCATGTCGGGGTCGAGCGGACGGTCGGGGTCGTTGTAGGAGGCGAGGTTCTCGTCCTCGTTGGCGACGTCGACCAGGACGTGGTTCATCTCCGGCAGCCACAGCGACTTGGCGGCCGGTGCGGCGGCGGCGAGCGCGACCATGTCGAGGCGTGCGATCTGGTGGTCGCGGGCGCCGCCGACGATCAGAATCGGGATCGTGAGCTGCTTCAGTGGATCGATCGGGTCCTCGGCAAAGGCGGAGCCGATGCTGGGCTGCATGCTCGGTGCGACCGGCAGCTCGGGCGGTGGCGGGTCCACGACCTGCCCGGCCATGATGGCGTCGATCGCGTTGGCGACCGGCTCCATCTTCGCGGCCGGCAGCTTCTTCTCGAGCTGCGCCTTCAACAGGTCGCCCTGCCGCCGCGCCGATGTGGTGAGCAGCACGAGGCGGTCGACCGGGGTGCGGCGGGCGGTGAGGATGGCGACCAGGCCGCCCTCGCTGTGGCCGACGAGAACGATGCGGGCGAACTTGCCGCGCAGGAAGTCGACCAGCGCGGCGGCGTCGTCGACGTAGTCCTTGAAGCGGAAGTCCTCCGGCTTGCCGAACTCCGCCTTCCAGCCGCGTGCGCCGCGCTTGTCGTAGCGCAGGCTGGCGATGCCTTGGGTGGCGAGCTGCTCGGCGAGCTTCTTCAAGGTCGCCGGCTTGAGCTGCGGCCCATTGCCATCCCGGTCCGTCGACCCGGAGCCGGCGATCAGCAGCGCCACCGGCGGGCGCTCGACACCCGCTGGCGTCGTCAGGACGGCGTCGAGTGCGCCAATGCGGACGGCGCTCTCCTCGGCCGAGACCCCCGAAGCGAGGGCCATCAGCGCCACGGCGAGCGCACAGCGGATCACGACGGGCCGCATCGGTCAGTCGATCTTCCGCGCTTCCTCGGGCAGCATGATCGGGATGCCATCGCGGATCGGGTAGGCGAGCTTCGCCGACCGCGAGACCAGCTCCTGTTTCGCCGCGTCGTATTCCAGCGGGCCCTTGGTCATCGGGCAGACCAGGATCTCGAGCAGCTTGGGATCGACGGAATTGGCGGGGCGTTCGAGCGGGGCGTTCATGGCAAGGGTCTCCGGCGGGCGCCTCTGTAGCATAACGTCCGCTCGCTTGTCGTGCTTCAAGGCATGTGCCGGGCGATCCGGATCAGCTCGTCGATGACCGCGTCCAGTTGCTCGGCCGGCAACGGCCGATCCGACAGCGCGTGGCCGAGGAAGGTCCAGTACAGCACCTGGGCGCGTGCGCGCGCGATCGCCGGCACTAGTCCCTCGGCTGCAAGCAGGCTCTCGACATAGCCCAGCCGGCGCCTGTCGATGGCTTGGACAGCCTGCCGCGCGGCGGGGTCGGATCCGGCCCAGTTGCGCACGGCGCGCTCCAGGGTGAGCTTGACGTTGAACGCGCGGCGGAGGAGCACGGCAATGGCCGGCTGGTCGCCGGCGTTCGCCTCCACCCCGGTGATGATCTGCTCGGCCGCAATCTCCCGCCACTTCTTGAGGAGGGCCGCGTGAAACCCGGCCACATCGGCGAAATGCCAGTAGAAGCTGCCGCGCGACACGCCCAAGGCTTTCGCCAGCGGCTCCGCCTTCAGCGCGGTGAAGCCCCGGCTGGCCAGCACCTTCAATCCCTGTGTCAGCCAATCGTCGGCCGAGAGCTGATCGGTCATGTCGTCACCATGAGACGACCATACACAGCTGTATTGACGACCGCCAGGGCTTCGTGCATTGTCCATACATAACTGTATGGAGGCGTGCCATGCGCGATGCGCTGCTCGTGACCGCGGGGCTGATGGCGATCACCGTCGCCGTGATCCACGGCGTGCTCGGCGAGACGACGGTTTTCGCGCGTGCCACCATCTCGCCGGAGCGGCTGCGAACCCTGCTGCGGCTGGTCTGGCAGACTGGCACGGTGGCGTGGATCGGCTGTGGCGTGCTGCTCGCCGTCGCCCCGCAAATGGCGTCGGAGTCGGCGCGGCATTGGACGGTGACCACGGTCATCGTCGTGTTCGCTTTCGCCGCAGGCGCCAATGCGCTCGCGACGCGCGGGCGGCATTTCGGCTGGGTCATGCTCGCCGGCGTAGTCAGTCTCGCCATCGCCGGCTACTGACGCGGCGAATCCCGGTCCACCGCAGCGCCGCCACGTACCCGGCGAGAGGAAGGCATCGCGACGCTCCGTAACCGCCGCGTCGCCTCAACTGCTGTTCGGCCGCACTCCGTTCACCGCGAGGCCACTGCCACGACACATTCGCCAAGAATGGTTCCAACTTAGAAGGAGTCTCTTTGCAGACACGGCGACGAGCCGCTTAGCTGTTCGTCGTCGCGAACGGGTGCCCGGCGTCGACATCGATCCGGGCGCACAACCGTTCTCCGATTTGCTTGTCTGGATAGGAGAGGGGACGGATCGATGTTGGTCGACGTGGTGCGGAAGTTGGTCGTCGTAGGTGGAAGCGTCGGCATGCTGTTGATGGCAGCGCAGGCGCACGCCGGGGGATCGAGCGAGATCTGCCTCACCTATGCCAACGGTCAATTCGAGCCCAAGGAGCCGACCGTTCCCGCGGACGCGCCGCTGACCATCCGCGTCCGGAACATGGAGGGCAAGGCCATCGAGTTCGAGAGCGAGACCTTGAAGGTCGAGAAGGTGATCGCGGCCAACAGCGAGGCGGTGCTCAACGTCCGCGCCATGAAGTCCGGGCGCTACGAGTTCTATAACGACTTCAACGAAAAGGCCCGCGGCTTCGTCAACGTCCAATAGGTCCAGATCCCATGCTCGCCGCCCTGATCATCGTCTTCCGCGAAGTGTTCGAAGCCGGCCTGATCGTCGGTATCGTGCTTGCCGTCACCAGCGCGGTTCCGCATCGCCTGCGCTGGATCGGCGCAGGGCTGTTTGCCGGCCTGGTCGGCGCATGCATCGTCGCGGCGTTCGCGGGAACGTTGACGCAGCTATTTGAAGGCATGGGGCAGGAATTGTTCAATGCGGGGATCCTGTCGGCTGCCGTGATCATGCTGACCTGGCACAATGTCTGGATGGCCCGGCACGGCCGCGAGATGAGCACCGAGCTGCGGACGATGGGCCAAGCGGTGGCCGAAGGCGCCAAGCCGCTGGTCGCGCTGGCGACCGTGATCGCCATCGCCGTGTTGCGCGAGGGCAGCGAGGTCGCGCTGTTTCTCTATGGGGTGGCGGCCTCCGGCGACGGCAGCGGGCGGGCGTTACTCGGTGGCGGCGTCCTTGGCCTGCTGCTCGGCGTTGCCGTCTGTCTCGCGACCTATCTCGGCCTGATGCGCATCCCGCCGCGCGCGCTGTTCAAGACCACCACCGTGCTGATCACCCTGCTGTCGGCGGGAATGGCCGCGCAGGCGGTGTTCTTTCTCGCCCGCGCCAACTGGCTGACAACGTTCGACCATGTGGTGTGGGATTCGAGCGCGGTTCTGCCCGAGCGTGGCGTCGCCGGGCGGACGCTCAAGGCTCTGATCGGCTATACGGATCAGCCTACCGCGATGCAGCTCGCAGTCTACATCGGGGTGATCGTCACCACCATCGCACTGATGCGCCTGACGGCGGCCCCGCCAGCGCCGCGCGCGGCTCCCGCCGAGTGATCATTGCAGCGGCGGATCGCCCGAGGTCCGCTTCTTGGCGAGATCCATCTCGGTCACGGCGATGAGGATTTCGGCGCGGGTCTTCAGGTCCGGCGCCTCGAGCATCGCCTGCTTCTCCGCCGGACCATAGGGCGACATCATCGCCAGCGCGTTCACGAGCGCTTCGTTCGGCGCCGCTTCGATGCCGGCCCAGTCGACCTTGAGATTGTTCGCCTTGAGGAAGTCGGTGAGAACCGCGAGCAGCGCTTCGCGGTCCACCGCGTCTTCACCCTTGCGCGCCGTGAAATCATCGACGAACGGGAAATAATCGACCTTGCACTGCCGATAGGGCGTGAGCACCGTCATTTCCTCGACCACCTTGAAACGGGACACGCCGGTGAGCTCAAGGATGTAGCGGCCATCGCCGGACTCGGCGAGCTGCGTGATCCGGCCGACGCAGCCGACCTTGAATAGCACCGGGCGCTCCTCGCTGGAGGAGTGCGTGACGTCGGGCTGGATCATACCGATGAGCCGATGGCCGTCACGAAGCGCATCGTCGACCATCGCGAGATAACGCGGCTCGAAGATGTTGAGCGGCATTTGGCCGCGCGGCAGCAGCAAGGCTCCCGCCAACGGAAACACCGGAACGATCTCCGGCAGCTCGGCGGGACCGCGATATTCGGCATTGATCGGCATGCGATACCTCGTGTCCGCTGGAACGAGCGCGCGTCCCGTCCAGCCGGGTTACGAAAACAGGATCGTCGACAGCCGCTTGCGGCCCTCGATGGTGGCCTCGTCGGCGCCGCCCCAGGCTTCGAAGAACTGCACGAGCTGCTTGCGCGCGCCGTCTTCGTTCCATTTGCGGTCACGCTTCACGATCTCGAGCAACTGGTCGGTGGCTTCCTTCCGCTTGCCCGCGGCGTTCAGTGCGGTCGCCAGGTCAAAACGTGCCTGGTGGTCGAGCGGATTGGCGGCGACCTTCTGTTCGAGTTCGCCGACCGGCCCGAGCGACTGGGCCTGCTCTGCCAGATCGATCGCGGCCTGCACGGCGGAGACCGCGGAATCGCTACGCTTGGCGTCCGGGACCATCGCAAGCGTCTGCTTGGCCTCGTCGATCGCGCCGAGCTCGACCTGGCACTTCGCAAGCCCGGCGATCGCGGGGATGTTGGCGGCATCGATCGCGAGCACCTCGGCATAGATCTCGGCCGCGCCGGCCGCATCGCCTTCAGCGAGAACCGCTTCGGCTTCCTTGAGGATTTCGGCGATGTCGGGCTCGCCGGCGCCGGGAACGCCCTTGGTGATCTTTTCGATGAAAGCGGCGACCTGGCTCTCGGGCACGGCACCCATGAACCCATCGGCGGGCCGTCCGCCGACGAACGCGATCACAGCCGGAATCGACTGGATGCCCATCTGGCCAGGGATGGCCGGATGCTCGTCGATGTTCATCTTGACCAGCTTGACCTTGCCCTTGGCGGCCTTGACGGCTTTTTCCAGGATGGGCGTCAGCTGCTTGCACGGTCCGCACCACGGCGCCCAGAAGTCGATGAGGACCGGCTGCCGCTTCGATTCCTCGATGACGTCCTTCACGAAGCTCTGCGTCGTGGTGTCCTTGATCAGATCCGGCACCTGCGGCGCCGGTCCGCCGCCCTGCTCAACAATGGTCACGGGGTCCCTCGTCCGAAAAATTCCGATGAACGGCGACCGGGAACCGGCCGCCGCCGCGCCTCAATACACGTTTTCTTTCACTTTAAGTGGCGGTCCAGCTGGAAATTTCAATCAGCGCCCATCGCGGTCCGGTGATGGGCAGGTCTCAGCCCGGTTCGGCCGGTCCCGGCCGCTAAAATTTGAACGTCGCCGGCGTACGAAACCTGTCGCAGACCTGTTGCATTCGTCCGCGGCATTTGGCATAGGTCTGCCCGTCGCTGGCGGCCACGCCGCCAAGGCGTCACGGATGCGGGTGTAGCTCAGTGGTAGAGCACGACCTTGCCAAGGTCGGGGTCGAGGGTTCGAACCCCTTCGCCCGCTCCAAAAATTTCGCTCCGTTGTTCCTTCGTCTCGTGCCTCATCATTTTGTCGGCGGGGATTTGTCCCAGGCCGCGAGCACGTCGGCGAATACCCGATCTCCACTGGGACCTTTGCCGATTGCGAGGATGCCCCGGCGCTGGTTCGCATAGACGACCGGGATGTCGAACCATTCGCGCCGTGCGAGAAGCTCCTCGTTGCGCGCGCGATCGGCCTCGACGTTGGACAAGCCCACCAGGAACGAACCTTCGGTGATCTTGACGGAAAGCCCGGCAAGCGGCGTCCCGCGCGACTTCTCATCCGTCTTCATCAGCATTCCTGGGACGCTGCGGATGCCGCCACCGACGAAATCGGCAGCGGGCCTGAATGTGAGCTCGGCGACATGGCTGGCCGGCAGGCTGGGATCGTCGTTGCGGCGCAACTGCAGGCTGACCTTCAGTTTGCGCTCGGGAATGTCGATCTCGCCACGGATCACCGGCGTGGGCCGTCCCGATTGTGCGTTCTTGACCGTCTCCGTCCGCCAGGTGACCGAGCCGGAATAGCGCTTACCCTTGGGGTCGGAGAGATCCTCATCATACAGCACGGCAAGTCCGGGCGTCCGCGCATCTGCCGCGTCGGACGATGCGGTCGGGCTCGAAACGGGAGCGCTGCTCCGGGCGGCGGCGGGGCCAGCGGGCTGCGCTGGCTTCGCCGCAGCGGCGCTCAGTTGAGCGCCGCCGTCGATCGACGTGAACATCACGAGCGGCTGCTGCGCTCCGCCCGTGGCACGCTCCACCGCCGCATTGGTCTGGTTGAAGGTCTCGATCAGGCGTTGGCCTGGCTGCTGCAGCGCCTCTGCAAGGGCGGCGGCGAACACGCCGTGACCGTCCGGGCCGCGCTGTCCCGCCGTCCCGGCCTGTGCGGCAAAGGAGATCACGGTCCGTGCGGAAACGTCGACCGGGACGAGGCCGGCGGCAAGACCGGCGATGCCGCGCCCGGCGAACGGATTGGAGCGGAAGGCGTCGAGAATGATCACGTTCTGCCGGGGGCTCGATCCGCCCAGCTCGCGCAAAATCGCAGTCAGGTCGCGCAGCTCGGTCTTGAGATCCGCAGCTGTCGCCGGCGCCGCGTCGACCGGGACGAGATAATCGGCGCCGCCCAGGTTGAGCCCATAGCCGGCATAATAGATGAGCGCGACGTCGGCGTCGGCGATCCGGCCCTTGAACTCGGCAAGCGCGCGATCGAAGCTTCGCCTGTCGAGGTCGATCTGCGCGGCACCGCCGCTCAGGGTGAAGCCGAGCCGCGACAGGCTGTCGGCGATCAGCCGGGCATCCGCCGCCGGCTCGTCCAGCAGCGGTGCGTGCTCGTGGATGGCGTTGCCGATCACCAGCGCCACCCGCTTGTCGGCGGCAGCGGGCCCGGTCGAGATCAGGATCGCGCCGACGACAAGGATGGTTGCAGACAGCAGCTGTCCAACTCGGCCGATCACCCGACGCATGCCAACGATCTCCTGTCACCCGATCTGCTCGTGCGACGATTTTACCGCATTTCGAACAAAGCAGGAACAAGAATCGTGGCAGGAAAGAGAAATTGCCGTGGGCTGTCGGCGGCCTAAACGACCACCGGCGTGCGCACCCGGCCGGCATCGCCGAACACGCGGAGATAACGGGCGATCTCGGCGGGATCGCCGGTCGCCTTCTCCGGGTTGTCGGACAGCTTCACGGCGGGGTGCCCGTCTGCCGACGTCACCTTGCAGACCAGCGAGATCGGATCGAGGTCGACCGAGCCGTCCGGCGAGCAGCCGACGAAATCGTTGGTCAGGTTGGTGCCCCAGCCGAACGACAGCCGCACCTGGTCGGAGAAGCGGTGATGGATCTGCTCGATCGATTCGACGTCCATCGCGTCGGAGAACACGAGCAGCTTCTGCTTGGGATCGCGCCCCTTCGATTTCCACCAGGCGATGATCTCCTCGCCGGCCTGGATCGGCGGCGCGCTGTCGGGACGGAAGCCGGTCCAGTCGGCGACCCAGTCGGGTGCGTCGCGCAGGAAGGCCTTGGTGCCGAATGCGTCGGGCAGCGCGATCAGCAGGTTGCCTGCGTAGGTCTGCCGCCACTGGTCGAGAATGCGATAGGGCGCGAAGCGCAGCTCGTCATCGTCCTTGGCAAGCGCGGCGGCGACCATCGGCAGCTCATGCGCGTTGGTGCCGATGGCTTCGAGATCATTGTCCATCGCCAGCAGCACGTTGGAGGTGCCGGTGAACGACGAGCCGAGACCTTCCTTGACGGCCTCGACGCACCAGCGCTGCCACAGGAAGCCGTGGCGGCGGCGGGTGCCGAAATCCGACAGCCGCAGCCCCTCCAGCTTGCGCAGCCGCTCCACCTTGGCCCACAGCTTGGCTTTGGCGCGGGCGAATAGCACGTCGAGCGCGAACCGGCCCTGTCCCTTCATGGCCTGGCGCGAGCGCAGCTCGTTGACGATCGCGAGCGCCGGGATCTCCCACATCGTGGTGTGGGTCCAGGGCCCGTGGAAATGCAGCTCGTACTGGCCGTCGGACTTGCGCAGCTCGTATTCGGGCAGGCGGAAGGTGGCGAGCCAGGCGATGAACTCCGGCGAGAACATGTGGGTCTTGCCGTAGAAGGTGTTGCCGGCCAGCCAGATCAGCTCCTTCTTGGCGAAGCGGATGGTGCGGGCGTGATCGAGCTGGGCGCGCAATTCGCCCTCGTCGATGACGTCGCCGAGCCGCACCCGCCGGGTCCGGTTGATGACCGAGAAGGTCACCTGCTGAGTCGGGTAGAACTCCCGAATCATCTGCAGCATCAACAGCTTGTAAAAATCGGTGTCGAGCAGGCTGCGCACGATCGGATCGAGGCGCCAACCGTGATTATAGGTTCTGCTCGCGATGTCTGTGATTGTCATGTGACCGTTTTACAGTGCTGGCCGCAAACCCGCCACTGGGCTTGTCGCAGGAGGCCCTCGTGGCGCGGCGGTATCCTTGCTCGGGGCTCGTGGCGGCGATTAGCGCGCCAGGAGCGGCACGCCGGGATCGAACGCCAGCACCGCTTCGGCCCATTTCGCGACGCGGAGCACGTGGAGGTCGTTGCGATAGGGGCCGGCGATCTGCACGCCCAGCGGCAGGCCGTTGTTGCCGAACCCCGCCGGCAGCGAGATGGCCGGCGCTCCGATGAAGGTCCAGGGCGCGCAATATTCGGCGTCACCGGTCCAATCCAGGCCGCGCGGCGCTTCGCCGAAGGCCGGCAGGGTGAGCACTGCGTCGAAGCCGTCGAGCTCGGTTGCGAGCGCCTTCTGCCGATGCGCCTGCGCGGCCTTCGCGGCGAGATATTCCATGGCCGTCTTGCTTCGCCCGCTCTCGACGTGGCCCTTCATGACCTCGCTGACCCGGTCGGGATAGCGCGCGATCAGATCGGCGAAGATCGTGGTCGCCTCGCTGAGCATGATCGTGGTGATCGCATCCCAGTTCACCGCGTCGAGCTCTCTCAGCTCGATCTCGTTGATCATCGCGCCAGCGCTGCGCAGCTTGTCGATGACGGATTCGAACACGGCCTTTTGCGCGGCCTCGGCGCGCTCCCATTTGGCGAAGCGCACCACTGCAAGCCGTGGCGTGCGGAGCGGCGGGATGCCCCCTTTGACGTCGACGGTGAAGCCCGGCAGAGGCCAGCCGTGGCGATCATCGGCGCTGGTGCCGGCCAGCAGAGAGAGGGCCAAGGCCACGTCGTCGACGCGGCGGGCGAAGAAGCCGACATGGTCGAGCGACGGGCTGAGCGGATGCACGCCGACGCGGGGAAGCGCGCCGAAGCTCGGCTTGAAGCCGACAACGCCGTTGAACGCCGCCGGTCGGATCACCGAGCCGAGCGTCTGTGTGCCCAGCGCCAGCGGCACCAGGCCGGCCGCAACGGCCGCGGCCGATCCGGACGACGAGCCGCCCGGCGTGTGCTCGGAATTCCATGGATTGACCGTCGGACCGGGATGACGCCAGGCGAATTCGGTGGAGACTGTCTTGCCGAAGATGGTTGCGCCGAGATTGCGCAGTCGCTCGACCACCCAGGCGTCCGCATCCGGCACGTGATCGCGGTAGATCGGCGAGCCGTTGGTGGTCGGCATGTCCGAGGTGGCGATGATATCCTTGATGGCGACGGGAATTCCACCGAGCGGGCCGGTCTTTGGAGCGACATCCCGCGGCAGATATTCGAATGCTTTCAGCCGCGGTTCGATTGCCTGCGTCTTCTTCAGGCAATCTTCACCATAGGCGGTGGCCGCTGTCGGATCGGCTGCAAATCGTCGCAGCAGCTCCAGAACGCCGGCACCGGCCTTTGGCGTGGACACAGGGAAACGCTCGGGCATTCATCGATCCTGTCGACTTGATCTCATTGCCGCGCGGTGAACGGTCGCAGCCGGTTGTTCCGATCCTATCGGGTGCTCAAGCGCGCGCCAATCGTCCGGCCGATCGGAGCATATGAATACAGCGCATGGCGGCAGGCTCGTGCCGCGTGGCGGACAATCGCCGATGCGGCGCAGGTGCGAGCGTGAGCATGCGGATCCAGTATGAGATGAGTGGAACGGCATCTCTTGAGCCTCGCGCGACCCTGGCAGCAATCCGCTTCTCACCCGCTCAGGATGTGCTACCATTTTCGCGCAGGACCACTGGTGTGGTCGGCCAAAGGACGTCTTCAGATACGTTCCGATAAGTAGACGCAGCCACATGAGCTGCCTCATGGGAGTGAAGCGATGACATCGGCTTTTCACCGAAGCATTCTTGCGCTTGCAACAATCAGTCTTCTCGCCGGCACCAGCATCGCCGGCGCGCAGCAGCAATCCGATCAGGGCAAGGGCCTGAAGAAATACGAATCAGGCACCAAGGAGTTCTGGACACATCCGCCGGACGACTGGTTCCTCGGTGACGAGACCGAGGCGCAGAAGGGACTGGCGCCGCCATCGGGCCCGCCGACCGGCGCCTCCGATGCGGAGCTTGCGAAGATCGTCAAGCAAGTGAAGCTGCCCGACGGCTTCAAGATGGAAGTCTGGGCGTCGGGCGTGCTCGCCGCGCGGCAGATGGCGTGGGGTGACAAGGGCACGCTGTTCGTCGGCTCGTTCGGGCTCGGCAACGTCTATGCGATCAGCGACAAGGGCGGCAAGCGCGAGGTCAAGACGGTCCTCAAGGGCTTGAACATGCCGACCGGCCTCGCCTTCCAGGACGGCAATCTCTACGTCATCGCCGTCGACAAGCTGATCAAATACGAGAATGCCGAGGCCAATCTCGACAATCTTGGCCAGGGCAAGGTCGTCTATGACGACATGCCGTCCTATGCGGCGCATGGCTGGAAATACATCGCGGTCGACAAGGAAGGCTGGTTCTATATTCCGTTCGGGCCGCCCTTCAACATCGGCATTCCGCCGACATCGGTGTCGCAGATCCGCCGCGTCGATCCACGCACCGGCAATGCCGAGATCTGGGCGCTCGGCGTCCGCAACAGCGTCGGCGGCGACGTCGATCCGCGCACCGGCCGCTACTGGTTCACCGAGAACGCGCGCGACTGGGTCAGCGACGATCTGCCGAGCGACAAGCTCAACATGATCTCCCGCATCGGCGAGCATTTCGGCTATCCCTATTGTCACCAGGGTGACATGCCGGATCCGAAATTCGCGATGGGCCACAAGTGCTCGGAGTTCACACCGCCGGTGCTGAACCTCGGTGCGCACGTGGCGCCGCTCGGCATGAAGTTCTACACCGGTGACCAGTTCCCGGCGGAGTACAAGAACAACATTCTGATCGCCGAGCACGGCTCCTGGAACCGGCACAAGTACCAGGGTGCGCGGATCATGCGCGTCATCGTCGGTCCCGACGGCAAGGACGCCAAGCAGGAGGTGTTCGCCTCCGGCTGGCTCGAAGGCGACCAGGGCTATCTCGGCCGCCCCGACGACATCATCCTCGCCAAGGATGGCTCGATCCTGGTGGCGGACGACTGGGCCGGCGCGATCTATCGCATCAGCTACGAGAAGAAATGAGCTCGTCGTGAAAGCGGGGCTGCGCGCTGCCTTACGGCGGCCGCAGCCCCAACTATTTTGACCGTCGCGCGTTGACCGGGGGCGAGGTACCGCTCATCGACCGAAGGCCGGTCCGCGCGCCAAAGCAATGATGGGAGCGAGAACCCCCGCGATGACTCCAGGGACCTCCAGAATGTGCCAGGCCGCAGCGGCCGCGCTGACGCTCATGCTCGTGCTTGCGGCGCGTCCGGCCGACGCCGCCGATCTCGAGGCGGGCAAGGCCAAGGCCGAGCTCTGCGCCGGCTGTCACGGCGAGAACGGCATCTCGCAGACCGAGAACATTCCTTCGCTCGCCGGCCAGCAGGATCAGTTCATCCAGTGGCAGCTCGTGTTCTTCCGCGCCGGCACACGCAAGAACGAGGCGATGAAGCCGATCGTCGATCAGCTTACCAACGAGGACATCCGCAATCTCGGCGCCTATTTCGCCTCGCTGCAGCCGGCCAAGGCGCCGCCCGACAATGATCCGGATCTGTCGGCCAAAGGCGCGCAAGCCGCCGCCGGCCGCCGCTGCGCCTCGTGCCATCTCGACAGCTATGCCGGCACCAAGGGCGTGGCGCGGCTCGCCGGCCAGCGCGAGGAATATCTCGTCAAGGCGCTGCACGACTACAAGAGCGGCCAGCGCGTCGGCGGCAGCCAGGCGGCGATGACGGATGTTGCCTATCCGCTGAGCGACGAGGAGATCACGGCGCTCGCGCATTATCTGGCGCATCTGTAGCTGGGACGCCGCCCAGATCACAACTGTCGTCCCGGCCTCGCGCCGGGACCCATACCGCGGAGGCTATCGAGGGACGTCGGTGAGAGTGACCTGCTTCACTACGGGCGGTGGCTATGGGTCCCGGCGCGAGGCCGGGACGACATCGGAGTCTGTGGCGCCGTCGTGCCTGACCAACGGTTCGGCGAACACCGAGGCGACACCAAGAGCTACTTGTCCCGCTGTGCCTCATAGACCTTGAGCTGGGTATAGGCGATGCGCAGCCGTGGCACCGGGACCTTGGCGGCATCGGCGCGGGCGACGAGATCGCCGATGACGTGATCGGCCTCGACCGGCAGGCCGGCGCGGAGATCGCGGAACATCGAGGCGGTCATCGGTGATCCCTCCGCCGTGAGCATGCCGGAGACACGCTGGAAGAAGGCGCCAGCCGGAGGGTAGCCGGCGGCCGCAGCGGTGGCGCTGCATTCGTCGAGCATGCCGAGCAGGAAATCCTTGCCGCCCGGCGCGGTCAGGATCACGCCGACCGGCCCGCGCATCAAGGTGGTCGACGCGGCGAGCGAGGACAGGAACACCCACTTCTCCCACATGTCCTGCATGATGTTCTCGCTGGCCGACGCATTGAAATTGCCGCGCTGGAAGATCTCGAAGATCGCGCGGACGCGCTCCGACGATCCGCCGTCGCGCTCGCCGAAGCTCAGCGACTGCATCGGCTGCAGCTGCACCACCTCGCGCTGCTCGTTCAATGTCGCGGCGATGGCGCAGAGCCCGCCGAGCACGCGCGCGCGCCCGAACCTGGCGTCGAGCACGTCGAGGTGCTTCATGCCGTTGAGCATCGGAATGATCGCGGTGTCAGGTCCCACCGCCGGTGCAAACGAGCCGATCGCGTCGTCGAGATCGAAGGCCTTGCAGCTCAGCAGGACGACGTCGAAGTGCTGCTTCAAACCATCCGCCTGCACCGTCCGCGGATTGGGCAACGTGACGTCACCGGTCGGACTGCGGATCACGAGGCCGGCGCTGGCGAGTTCAGCCGCGCGCCGCGGGCGGACCAGGAACGTGACATCGGCTCCGGACTGCAGCAGCCGGCCGCCGAAATAGCCGCCGATGGCGCCGGCGCCGACGACGAGGATACGCATGGGGGTCTCTCCGTTAGCAAGGCTGCATCATGACGAAGCGCGTGGCGAATGACGAGTGGCGAATAGGGATGGCCACCATTCGCTACTCGCCACTCCCTATCGCCCCTACCACTTCTCGCCAAACGGCCGGATCTCCATTTCGAAGGTCCAGGCGCTCTTCGGCTGCTGGTAGAGCTGCCAATAGGCGCCGGCAACTGAGGACGGCGGCATCAGCAGGTCCGGATTGTCCAGCGCCTCCTCGCCCCAGAGCTGGGCGCGGCGCTCGCGCACCCAGGCGGTGTCGACGCCGGAATCGATGATCAGATGAGCGACATGGATGTTCTGCGGCATCAGTTCGCGCGCCATCGCCTGCGCCACCGCGCGCAGGCCGAACTTGGCGGAGGCGAAGGCCGCGAAGCCGGCGCCGCCGCGCAGCGACGCGGTCGCGCCGGTGAAGAAGATCTTGCCGCCGCCGCGCGGCAGCATCAGCCGGGCGGCCTCGCGGCCGGTGACGAAGCCGGCCCAGCACGCCATCTCCCAGACCTTGCGGAACACGCGGTCGGTGGTCTCCAGGATCGGGAAATTGACGTTGGCGCCGACATTGAAGATCACGACCTCCAGCGGCGCATGCTTGTCGGCGTCGTTGAGGAAGGCGGTGGTCTCGTCCTCCTTGCGGGCATCGAGCGAGCGCGCCACGATCCGCCCGCCGGCGCTCTCGACCTCCGCGACCAGCGGCGCGAGCTTGTCGCCATTGCGGCGGCCGGCGAACACCGTGAAGCCTTCGGACGCGAACTTCTTGACGATCTCGGCGCCGATGTAGTCGCCGGCCCCGACGACCGCGACGGTGGCGTTGCGCTGCTGCATGCTTGGTCTCCGTTCTCCCGAGGCGTCATTGCGAGGAGCGAAGCGACGAAGCCATCCAGTCCTTCGTCGTGGCTCTGGATCGCTTCGCTCGCGATGACGGCGATTACCTGCCTAGGATGTAGTCCTCGACGTCGCGCAGCTGTTCCTTGCCGAAGAACATCTCGTTGCCGACGAAAAAGGTCGGCGAACCGAATGCGCCGCGCTCGACGGCGCGCTGGGTGTTCTCCACGAGCTTCGCCTTGACCTCGGGCTCCTGGGCGCGGGCGAACAGCCTGGCCCCGTCGAGCCCGGACGATGTGATCGCGGCGATCGCGATCTCGGGATCGTCCATCTTCTTCGGCTCGCGCCACATGTGGTGGAACGCCGCGTCGACATAGGCCTCGAACACGCCCTCGAGCTGGGCGGCGATGGCCGCGCGCATCAAGTTCAGCGTATTCACCGGGAAGTACGGATTCCAGACCCAGGGCTGCACGTGGTAGCGCTTGAGGAAGCGCTGCGTCTCGACCTCGTGGAACTCACGCTTGTTCTTGATGCCGGCGAGCGACTCGGCGGGCGACTTGTTGTTGGTCGCCTTGAAGATGCCGCCGAGCAGCACCGGGACATAGTAGAACTGGACGCCGATCCGCTTCACGATCGCCGGGATCGCCTCGTGGCTCAGATAGGCGTTGGGACTGCCGAAGTCGAACATGAATTCTGGCGCTGGACGGCTCATGGGCGGTCTCCTCGGTTTTTCGCATTGTGGTCCAGCGCAGCAGCCCCGTCCAGGGTTTTATGACGGTCATCATATTCCAGCGGCCGGAAGACGCCGGTGGTGCGTCAGATCATCCGGCGCACCGTCCGCTTGCGCCATACCAGGAGATAATAGCTCATCTGCAGCAGCATCATCGCGGCGAACGTGATGGGATAGGCGAGCCAGACGCCGTCGAGCCCGATGCTGCGGCTGAGCCAGGTGGCGGCGGGCACCTCGATCGCGGCGATCGCAAACGCCGAGATCGCCAGCGGCATCCACACCGTCCCGGAGGCGCGCATCGCCGACGAGAACGTGATGGACATGCCGAACAGCACGGAGCTCCACAGCACGATATGCAGCGAATGCTGCGCCACCTCGATGACGGCAGGGTCGGTGATGAAGAAACCCATCAGCACCCGTGAGAACAGATAGCCGATCGCGACCAGGCCGCCGGTCAGCACCACGTTCATCTCGATGCCCGTCCGCACGATGTCGCCGATCTGCTCGGCCTGGCCGCGGCCGATCGCCTGGGCGCCGAAGATCGAGACCGAGATCGCGATCGACAGCGCCGGAAACTGCACATAGCCCAGCACCTGGTTGACCGCGCCATAGGCCGCCGTCGCGTCCGAGCCGAAGCCGTTGACGAGGCCGATCAGCACCATCTCGGCCAAGGACATCACGATCATGCCGATCGCGGCGGGGATGCCGAGCCGCAGCACCGCCCGCAGCAGCTTCGGATCAGGCAGCATGCCCTGCAGGAAGGCCGCATCGATCGCCAGCGGATGCTTGCGCCGGCGCAGATGAACGTGGAGCCAGGCCAGCGTGGTCAGGGTCGAGATCGTCGACGCCCAGGCGGCGCTGGCGACGCCGAGGACGGGCGCGCCGAGCCAGCCGCGGATGAACACCGGGGTGAGCACCAGCCCGAGCGTCGTCGATGCGGCGAGCGAGGCCAGCGGCGTCACGGTGTCGCCGACGCCGCGCATCTGCGACGACAGCAGGATGTAGGCGAAGGTCAGCGGCATCGTGATCATCATGATGCGGGCATAGCCCGCGGCCGCATCGAGGATGTTGGCGGGCGTGGCGAGCGCGGTCAGCAATTCGCGGCTGAACAGGCCGCCGAGCACCGCGATCAGGCAGCCGAGCAGCAGCGCAATGGTCAGCGTCGTGCCGGCGACCTGCTTCACCTTGGCGGGCTCGCCGGCGCCCCAGGCCTGTCCGATCAGAACGCCGGCGCCCGAGCCGAGGCCCATGACGAAGGAGACGAAGAAGAACATCGCCGGGAAGAACACCGAGACCGCGGCGAGCGCATCGACGCCGATCATCTGGCCGAGATAGACATTGTTGATGGTGCCAAACAGCGATTGCAGGGTGTTGCTCAGCATCATCGGGACGACGAACATCAGGAACGGCTTGCGCAGCGAGGCGGTTGGCGACGACACGGCATGGTTCTCCGTCGACCGCTCTTCATTCGGAGTACGGTCGCGTTGCGAGGAATTGGAATGAGAGCCGCCGCGAACGGCCGCTCTCGCTGGCTGTTGAAATCAGCCGATCTCAATCGGCCCTGTGGCGATGCGCGAGCGCCACCGCATGGTCGCGGATGTCGGCCGGCCAGTTCGCGATCAGCGCGGCGAAGCGGCCGAGATCGCCGGCGAACAGCGCCCGGGAGGCCTCCTCGAATTGCGGCAGGTTGCTGCCGATCCCCGACATGAAGTGATAGGCCGCGTCACGCGCCTCGCGGGCGCGGTCGGTGTCGCCGCTGACGCGGCGGGCGTCGTGGACCAGCTTACGCAGTGCCACCGAGGCGCCGCCCGGCTGCGCGTTCAGCCAGTCCCAGTGCTGCGGCAGCAAGGTGACCTCGCGGGCGACGACCCCGAGCTTCGGCCGGCCGCGGCCGCGCGGCCCGCTCGTCGGCTGGTCTGCGACCGCGCCGGCGTCGACCGGCAGGCGCGCCAGGATCTCCCGGTCGCTGCCGCGCAGATCGATGTCGATCGGCTGCCCGGTGCGGTCGTTGAAGATCACGATCGGCTCGGTGTTCGGCGCGGCGTGTTTCAGCACCAGCGCCACCTTGGGCAGGGGCCCGGCGGCGACCCGGGTCTGGCCGGCAAACGCGGTGAAAGTGTCCATGGCTTGGTCCCTGTGATGCGCCTAATAAGACCCGGGTGAAATTAAAGTCAATATTACCCGGATAATTATTGTGGCCGCCTCCAGTGCCGAGGACGCCTCGCCGAACCCATCCTGTCCTGCTACGGAACGGCGCCCGCCACCCGATCCGTCCCTGGGAACCCCATGCTGACCGTTCACCACCTCAACAATTCCCGCTCGCAACGCGTGCTCTGGCTGCTCGAGGAGCTCGGCGTGCCCTACGAGATCATTCGCTACGAGCGCCAGCCGGACATGCGCGCGCCCAAGGAGCTGCGCGCCATCCATCCGCTCGGCAAGTCGCCCGTCATCACCGACGACGGCAACACGGTCGCGGAGTCCGGCGCGATCGTCGAATATCTGATCGAGACCTATGGCGAGGGACGGCTGGTCCCGCCGCCGAAGACGCCGGAGCGGCTGCGCTATTCGTACTGGCTGCACTACGCCGAGGGCTCGGCGATGCCGCTGCTGCTGCTGAAGCTGCTGTTCAACATCATGCCGAAGCGCGCGCCGGCGCTGCTGCGCCCGATCGTGCGCAAGGTGTCGAACCAGGCCTTGAGCACGCTGGTCAATCCGCAGTTGAAGCAGCACATGGCGTTCTGGGAAAGCGAGCTGCAGAAGAGCGAGTGGTTTGCGGGCGATTCGTTCACCGCGGCCGACATCCAGATGAGCTTCCCGCTGCAGGCGGCGGCATCGCGCGGCGGCCTGGAGCAGGGCCATCCGCGGGCGATGGATTTCCTCGCCCGCATCGAGGCACGGCCGGCCTACAAGATCGCGCTGGAGAAGGGCGGGCCCTACGAGGTCGGCCGCTGAGCGCTATTTGGCGGCCGTCGCCGGCGCCGCGGTCGCCGCAATCACCTCGCGCACCAGCCGGGCGACGCCTTTGATGTCGCCGTCTGGATCCACGGAATCGCCGAGCCGGACCACCACTATGCGCTGGCTCGGCATGATCACGAGCCGCTGGCCGAGCAGGCCGAAGGCGAAGAACGCGTCGGCCGGGATGCCGGCGCGCGCCCGTCCCAGCGCGTGAAAATGCTGGCTGCGGTTCGTCCACAGTCCCGCGCCATAGTCGGTGTCCAGCGTTGCGGTCGCCGACATCGCCACCCAGCCCTCGGGCAGGATGCGCTTGTCCCCGGCGACGCCGTCACCGAGATAGAGCAGCCCCAGCTTCGCCCAGTCGCGCGCGCTCGCCAGCATGTTGCCGTAACCTTGCAGCGTGCCGGTGCCGTCGAACTGCAGCGTCGCGCTGCGCATGCCGAGCGGATGGAACAGCTCGCGCCACGCGAGTTCGATCGCCTGCTCGGGACCGCCGGCGGCATCGCGGATGATGCGTGCCAGGATCTGGGTGCTCGCGCTCGAATAGGCCCAGCGCTGGCCGGGCGGCGCGATCAGCGGCGCATGCACCGCGAACGCCGCCATGTCGCGGTGGATGTCCATCTGGCTCGACGGGTCGAAGCCGGAATTGGTCTCGTCCAGCGCCAGGCCTGATGTCATGCGCATCAGCTGCTCGATGGTGATGTCGTGGCGCGGATCTCCGGCTTCGCGCCATTCCGCGACCGGCGCCGGGACCGACGGGCTCAGTCTGCCCTGCCGGGTGAGGATGCCCAGCAGCGCATTGGTGACCGTCTTGGTCATCGAGAAGCCTAAGAGCGGCGTATCGACGCTGATGTTCGGCGCATAGCGCTCCGCGATCAGGCGACCGTCCTTGACAACGACGACCGCCTTGGTGCGGCGGAACGGCGGGTTGGCCGGCTCCTCGAAGGCGTGATCGAGCGCCGCCTTCAGCGCGGGATCGCCGGGCTCCACTGCAGCGCCTTCCGCCAAGTCGGGCAACGCGGGAGCGGGCGCCGCGGCACGCAGCGCAGCGACGTCGGTGTGAGGCACGTAAGGCGGCTTCTGGCCCTGGAGCGTCACGCAACCGAGACCGTCATGATACGTGGCCCGGGTGGCGTGCAGGCCGAGCAGCGACGCCTCCACCATGCGCATGTCGGGCTCCACCCGGTAGCGCATCACGGCCCGCAGCCGGCGCAGACCGGGCCGTTCCATGGTCTCCGCAAACACCGTTTGCGGATCGAAGCCGGAGACGTAGGTCTTGGCGCAGATCATCTCGGCGACCGCGCTGGTCGCGACGCGCAGCGCCCGGTCAGGCCGATAGGTGAGCCACCCCGCCACCAGCAGGGCCGCAAACACCAGCAGACCGACCACGAATCTTCGCAAATGCACCAGAACGTCCGACACCGTCTCGCGGGCGAGCCTCGCTGCGCCCTGGTATGCTTCTAACGCGCCTCGGTCACCACGCCAACGGAGGGAAGCGCGTGCAGGGCCCCGCCGGGCGGCGGCAAATCGTCATCCGGGGCCGCGATGTCCGACATCGCCTGGGAACCGGCGCCTCAGCGCCCGGCTGCGGTGGAGCCCTTGCTGCGCGGATCCGGCGCGCCGACGAATCCATCCGACGTCACCAGGATGGAGTTGGCCGAGGTCCGTCCCATCGGCTCCTCGAGCTTGTGACCTCGGGCGCGCAGACCGGCGAGCACGTCCTCGGCAAAACCCTTCTCGATTCGGACCTCGTCGGGCATCCATTGGTGATGCAGGCGAGGCGCGGTGACGGCCTGGCGGACGTCTATCCGATAGTCGAGCACGTTGACGATCACCTGCAGCACGGTCGAGATGATGCGGCTGCCGCCCGGCGAGCCGGTGACGAGCACGGGCTTGCCGTCCTTCAGCACGATGGTCGGCGACATCGACGACAGCGGCCGCTTGCCGGGGCCTGGCAGATTGGCCTCGAAGCCGACCAGGCCGAAGGCATTCGAGGCGCCGGGCGCGGCGGTGAAATCGTCGAGCTCGTTGTTGAGCAGCACGCCGGTGCCCTCGGCGACGAGGCCGACGCCATAGGGGAAGTTCAGCGTGTAGGTGTTGCTGACGGCATTTCCGTCATTGTCGACGACCGAAAAATGCGTGGTGTTGCTGCCCTCCCGCAGCGGCGTGGTGTTGAGCACGTCGCCGGCGCTGGTGGCGTGCGCGGGATCGATCCCGGCGCGCTGGCGCGCGGCATAGTCCTTCGACAGCATCGCGCGCACCGGCGCGTCGACGAAGGCGGGGTCGCCGAGATAGCGCGCGCGGTCGGCATAGGCGCGCTTCATCGCCTCGATCAGCAGATGCAGCGAGGCGGGCGAGCCCTGCTTCAGCTCAGCGAGCGGAAAGCCCTCGAGGATGTTCAGCATCTCGACCAGCACGGTGCCGCCCGAGGACGGCAGCGGCATCGACACGATGTCATAGCCGCGATAGGTGCCGCGCACCGGCGTGCGCAGCACCGGCTGGTAGGCCTTGAGATCGTCCGCTGTCATGATGCCGCCGGCATCCTGGATCGCCTTGGCGAGCTGGTCGGCGACCGGCCCTTCATAAAATCCGCGCGGGCCCTGCTCGGCAATGGCGGTGAGCGTCGCCGCCAGATCGCGCTGGATCAGCCGGTCTCCTTCCCTCAGCACCGTGCCATCGGGACGGATGAAGATCGCGGCCGATGATTTCCATTTTGCCAGCCGCGGCGCCATCATCGGCAGGGTGACGGCAACGTCGTCGGCGACGGGGATGCCGTCGCGCGCCAGCACGATCGCCGGATGCAGCACCTGCGCCAGCGTGAACTTGCCCGAGCCGTATTTCTCCAGCGCCAGCGCGAGACCTGCCACCGATCCGGGGACGCCGATCGACAGCGCCGAATCGCGCGACTTGACGTTGTCGGGCTTGCCATCGGCGCCGAGGAAGATGTCGCGCGTGATCGCGGCGGGACCGGTCTCGCGATAGTCGATCGCCACGTCCTCGTTGGTCCTGGCGATGTGGATGACCATGAAGCCGCCGCCGCCGATGTTGCCGGCAACGGGATAGGTGACGGCCATCGCAAAGCCGGTGGCAACGGCGGCATCGACCGCGTTGCCGCCCAGCGCAAGGATGCGCTGGCCGACTTCGGCCGCGATCCGCTCCTGCGCCACCACCATGCCATGTGCGGGCGGCTGCGCCGGCGCGGTGATACCGGGGGGCTGCGGGATATCGAAGGTTTGCGAATCCAGCGCCCGCGCGGGCAGGCAGCCGGCCAGCAACAGCATGAAACCCGCAAGGAGCCGTCGTCGATCAATCGTGAACGTGGTCATCGCAATTCTGCCGTTGCTGACATCCGCCTGGGATCGTCAGATGTTATAGGGCCGCGTCGCCGGCGTAAAACGCAACGCCGTGATCGTCGCGAGATGCGACGCTGTGATTGCAGAGGATTTTCGAATGGCCGTCATCACGATCGAGACCTCTGGTCCTGCCGACGGCCGAATCTATCCCGGGCGCGCGGCCGTCGTCAGCTGGATCTTCTTCGATTGGGCGGCGCAGCCCTACTTCACGCTGATCACGACCTTCGTCTTCGCGCCCTATTTCGCGGCGCATGTCGCGCCGGACGCGGCGAGCGGCCAGGCGCTGTGGGGCTTTGCGACCGCCGCGGCCGGCATCGTCATCGCGCTGCTGTCACCGGTGTTCGGCGCCATCGCCGATGCCACCGGGCGCCGCAAGCCGTGGATCGCGGCGTTCGGCGCGATGCTGGTGATCGGCGCCTCGCTGATGTGGATCGGGCGTCCCGGCGCGCCCGAGCTGATCCCGCCGCTGCTCGCGGCCTATGTGATCGCCACCATCGGTGTCGAGTTCGCCACCGTGTTCAACAACGCGATGATGCCGACCCTGGTGCCGCCGGAACGCATCGGCCGGCTGTCCGGCACCGGATGGGCCACCGGCTATGTCGGCGGCATCCTCTCGCTCGTCATCGTGCTCGGCTTTCTCGCCGCCAATCCCGACAGCGGCCGCACGCTGTTTGGATTCAAGCCGCTGTTCGGGCTCGATCCCGTGAGCCATGAAGGCGACCGCATCTCCGGTCCGCTCACCGGGCTCTGGTTCATCGTGTTCGTATTGCCGATGTTCCTGTTCACACCGGACTTTCCGGCGCGGCACCGGCTGCGCGCGGCCGTGGGCGAGGGGCTTGGTCAACTGAAGCAGACGCTGCGCAGCCTGCCGCAGCAGCGCGACGTTGCGCTCTTTCTCCTCGCCAACATGATCTACACCGATGGGCTGGTGTCGCTGTTCGCTTTCGGCGGCATCTATGCCGCCGGCACGTTCGGCTGGAACACGATCCAGATCGGCACCTTCGGCATCATCCTCGCCGCCGCCGGCACGTTCGGCGGCTGGCTCGGCGGCAAGCTGGATGACTTTCTCGGGCCGAAGCGCGTGATCGCCGGCAGCATGACGCTGCTGCTGCTCGCGATCATCGCGATTCTCATGGTGAGCCGTGATTCGGTTCTGTTCATTTCGGTTACGCCGGCCGTGCCGGGCGGCCCGCTGTTCGCCTCGCTGCCGGAGCGCGCCTATCTCTTGCTCGGCTGCGTCATCGGCGCCTGCGGCGCGCCGCTGCAGGCGGCCTCGCGCTCGCTGCTGATCCGCATGGTGCCGAAGGAGCGCGTCGCGCAGTATTTCGGTCTGTTCGCGCTCACCGGCAAGGTGACGTCGTTCATCGGCCCGCTGCTGATCGGCACCATCACCGCGGTCACTGCGAGTCAGAAGGCCGGCATGGCCGTGCTGGTGCTGTTCTTTGCGGTGGGGCTAGTGTTGCTGGCGCGGGTGAATGCAGGTGGTCGTGCGGGGCAGGGCGCCTGAAACTTGCTCCGCCGTCATTCCGGGGCGCCCGCAGGGCGAGCCCGGAATCCATACTCACGATCGTGGTTATGGATTCCGGGCCTGCGCCTTGCGGCGCATCCCGGAATGACGGCGGAGATTGTGGGCGCAATCAGTGCCGGAAGTGCCGCACGCCGGTCAGCACCATGGCGATGCCGTGCTCGTCAGCCGCCTTGATGACCTCGTCGTCCTTCACGGAGCCGCCGGGCTGAATGACCGCGGTGGCGCCGGCCTCGATGCAGGCGAGCATGCCGTCGGCGAACGGGAAGAACGCGTCGGAGGCGACCACCGATCCCTTGGTCAGCGGCTCGGCGAGCTTGAGCGCGCTGGCCGCATCCAGCGCCTTGCGCGCGGCGATGCGCGCCGAATCGACCCGGCTCATCTGTCCCGCGCCGATGCCGACTGTCGCCGACTCCTTGGCGTAGACGATGGTGTTCGACTTGACATGCTTGGCGACGCGGAAGGCGAAGCGCAGGTCGCGCAGCTCGGCTTCGGTGGGGGCGCGCTTGGTCACCACCTTCAGCTCCATGTCATCGACGACAGCATTGTCGCGGCTCTGCACCAGCAGGCCGCCGGCCACGGTCTTGGCGGTGAGGCCGGCTTCGCGCGGATCGGGCAGGGCGCCGGCGAGCAGCAGCCGCAGGTTCTTGCGCGCTGCGATCACCGCGATCGCCTCCTCGGTCGCGTCGGGCGCGATGATCACCTCGGTGAAGATGCCGGTGATCGCGTGCGCCGTGGCGGCATCGAGCTTGCGGTTCATCGCGATGATCCCGCCGAACGCCGAGGTCGAGTCACAGGCCAGCGCCTTCTGGTAGGCGGTGACGAGATCGGGCCCTTCGGCGACACCGCAGGGATTGGCGTGCTTGACGATGACACAGGCGGCGGTGCGCGCCGGGTCGAACTCGGCGATGCACTCATAGGCCGCGTCGGTGTCGTTGATGTTGTTGTAGGACAGCTCCTTGCCTTGCAGCTGGCGCGCGGTGGCGACGCCGGGACGGCGGCCGGGCAGCGCGTAGAAAGCGGCGTGCTGGTGCGGGTTCTCGCCATAGCGCAGCGACTGGATCAGCTTGCCACCGAAGGCGCGGTAATCGGGCGCGTCGTTCTGGATGGTGGCGGCGAACCAGTTGGAGATCGCGGCATCATAGGCGGCGGTGCGCGCATAGGCCTTGGCGGCAAGCCGGCGGCGCAGCAGCAGCGTGGTCGAACCCTCATGCCGCGCCAGGTCGTCCAGCACGGCGTGATAGTCGTTGACGTCGACGACGACGGCGACGTCCTCGTGGTTCTTCGACGCCGCGCGGATCATCGCCGGGCCGCCGATGTCGATGTTCTCGATGCAGTCGTTGAACGGGGCGCCGCGTTCGACCGTGGCCTCGAACGGGTAGAGATTGACGACGAGCAGATCGATCGGCGCGATGCCGTGGGTCTTCATCGCCTCGGCATGCTCATCATTGCCGCGGATCGCGAGCAGTCCGCCATGCACCTTCGGATGCAGCGTCTTGACGCGGCCGTCCATCATCTCGGGAAAGCCGGTGAGGTCGGAGACGTCCTTCACCTTGAGGCCGGCATCGGCAATCGCCTTGGCGGTGCCGCCGGTCGAGACCAGCTCGATGCCGCGCGCGGCGAGCGAGCGGGCGAAGTCGACCAGGCCGGTCTTGTCGGATACGGAAAGCAGGGCACGGTGAACGCGACGAAGCTGATTGGTCATGGGCAGAGTCCTTGTGCAGGAGTTCAAAATGCCCAGGCGCACGGCGTCAAATCCCGCGCTCCCCGATGGTGCTCCATCCAAAGTCGCCAGTCGCGCGAGAGCGGGCCTCATATCAGCTTTTGCCGCCCGCGACAACGGGTGGCCGATCGAACGATCACCTTGGCCGCACGTCTCACGATGAGCCGCCCGAACGTCGGCCGCGTTCCGAGGGCCCGCCGAAGGCGGACGTCTCGACGGACGGTGATGTGAGATGATCTGAGAAGCGAGAGCCAGGGTGTTACAGCGGCAGCTCAGGCTCTCTCCGCCCGTTGCGGCGCCCGTTGGTCTCGGTCGGGGACGTCGACGAGCGGACGAAGCTCCAGCGGATCGACGGGGCCTGCTGCGCGTCCTGCCGGATCACCAGTTGCGTGGTGCGGCGCGGACCGTCATTGCCGGCGAGAAACACGCTGTCCTCGAGGTCGACGCGATCGTCGAACGTCTCGAACGTCCAGACCTCGCGATTGGGTAGCACCAGCATGGCGCCGCGGCCGTCGCTGAGCCGGCTGGCCTTGACGGCCGGGTGCAGGTGGAAGCGCAGCGCGTAGTCCGATCCGCCGCCGCGGAGCCGCGCGCCCTGCGCCGGCGTCACGGTGTCCTCGCCGTCGAGCCGCGAGCCGTCCTCGGCCGCCACCAGCACGCGACGATGGATCAGGCCGAATTTCGCCGCGTAGCCGTTGTGCGAGGTCGACAGCACGGTGCCGTCGGGCACGATCTCGCGGAAGTTCTCGACCCGCGTCGGACCCGATACGATCGGCGCGCCGTGCAGCAGGCGCTTCATCGCCGACATCTCGACGAAGGTGCAGGACGAGGTGTTGTGGTAGGTCAGCGTCGAATGTGCCACCGTGCTGCGCGCAAAGGCGCGCCAATTATCGCGGCCGGTCGACGGCATGCCGCAATTGATCACGATGCGGCACGGTCCGGAGGACATCTCGAAGGCGAGGCAGCCGGCATGGGCCTCATGGCTCAGATGCGGTGGCGGCGGCGGACCGGTATCGACGATCACCGTCATCGGTCCGGCGTCGAGCCGCTGGAAACCGGAATGCGGCATGCTCGCCATCGGCGTGCCGTGGGTGTCGTCGTAGGCGAGCAGGGTCGCCAGCAGGTCGGACGGGGTGCCGCCCATGCCATTGAACAGCGCCATGTTGCCGTCGCCGTGGCGGAAGAAGCGCAGCATCGGCATCATGCGGTCGATGGCGTTGAGCAGCGCCGGCGGCGGGGCGATGTTGCGGGCCGCAAACGTCTGCCGCAGCGGCAGCAGGTCGATCAGCAATTCGATCAGCGCGCCCGGGTTGCGCGAGACGTGGCCGCCATCGGGCAGGATCTGCCGCTGCAATTCGTCGGAGAGTTTCCGGGTCGCGCTGCGGATGTGCTTGGCCTGGTTGGCGAGGCACAGCGCGGCGTAACACAGTGCGATCAGCACCTGCAGCCGCGGCGCGCCATCCGGGATGTCGATCGTCGAATAGCGCAGATAGCGGATCTCGCGGGTCAGCCCGCGCAGATAGCGGCGGTAGAACTTGCCGTCGGAATCGGCCAGCACCAGCGGCGCCTGCGACAGCAGCGAGATCACCCGCCGCGCCAGCACGTCGGCGCGCCGGCTCAGCGGATGGCGGCCGATCTGGTTGGTGATCCAGTCGTCGACCAGAGCACGGGCATTGGCGCGGGTCAGCGCGGTGTCGGCTGCGCGCAGATGTCGCAGCCAGCCGAAGCCGAGCAGGGCCACCTCCCAGTCCTCGGACGGCGGCTCCAGGTCGAAGATCGAGCGGCCATGGCAGGTCACGATCTTGCCGGCGAAGACGAAGCGGCCGGCGTAGATCTCGGCCGCCCGCGTCGCGTCCGACGTGCGCAGGTCATGCGGCGCAATGATGAGTCGGTCGGCGCGACCGGGCCACAACCCGGACACGGATACCGATACACCGCTGACGTTGGACATCAGGCTGCGCGCAAAGCGGCCCATCACCAGCGTCGATATGCGTCTGCGTTGAGCGGCGGACACGCCAAGCCTTGGATTCAGAGGGGGATTCGGTTGCGCATCCTTCATAGATCGCAACTGCCGCCGATACACCATTTTTGGCCCCGGTGCAGCACCATCGCGGGACCAGAATCTGGTGCAAAATCAGGATTTAACGGACTAACGCAACGCCGACGCCCTTAAAGCCCGGCCGACGCAGGGCCGGCGCACGGCGCACGATGACACGCTCACGGCCGCCGCTCCAGTCTCGCCGCATAAAAACCATCGAGACCGCCGAGCCGGGGGTCCTGGTGCGGCAAATGGCAGGGCAGCGTGCGCAAGTCGCCGGCCGGGGTGACCAGCTCTGCCAGTCCCGCCACCTCGCCGGCGGTGACGGGGACGCGGCGCAGCTCGGTGGTTTGGGCCAGCACGCGCTCGACCACCTGCTCGCCCTCCTCGGGCTCCAGCGAACAGGTGCAGTAGACCAGGGTTCCGCCCGGCTTGATCAGGCTGCCCGCCCTGGTCAACAGCCGCGCCTGCAAGCCCGACAACGCGGCGATGTCGGCCTCGCTGCGCAACCAGCCGACGTCGGGATGACGCCGAATCGTGCCGGTCGAGGTGCAGGGCGCATCGAGCAGCAGGCCGTCGAAGCCGCCGCTGTCGGCGGGCTGCCATTCGGCGGCGTCGGCCACGACCGTCTCGGCGGTCAGCTGCAGCCGGGTCATGTTGTCCTTCAGCCGGTTCATCCGGGCCGGCGACCGGTCGACCGCGGTGACGCGGGCGCCGGCATGGGCGAGCTGAGCCGTCTTGCCGCCTGGCGCCGCGCAGAGGTCGGCGACGGCCTTGCCGCTGATGTCGCCGAGCAGGCGCGCAGGCAAGGCGGCGGCGGCGTCCTGCACCCACCATTGTCCCTCGGCGAAGCCCGGCAGCACCGTCACCGAACCATGCAGCACGGTGCGCACGGTGCCGGTCGACAGCACCTCGCCATGCAGCCGCGACGCCCATTGCGCCGGGTCCGACTTCACCGTGAGGTCGAGCGACGGCTCCTGGCCGAGCGCCGCGGCGATGTCCCTGGCGGTCGCTTCGCCATAATGATCGATCCAGCGCTTGAGCAGCCAGGGCGCGATGTCGAGCGGCTGACCGGCGGCATCGTCGAGCAGGGTTGCGCCCTCGCGCGCGCAGCGCCGCAGCACCGCGTTGACGAGCCCGGCATATTTCGCTGCGCGGCGGTCGGCCTGCACCAGGCGGACGGAGAGGTCGACGGCAGCGTGGTCAGGAACGTCCATCCAGAGGATCTGGGCGGCGCCGATCAGCAGCGCGCTCTGCGCCCGCGGCGCGTCGGTCGGCACGCCGCGATCCAGCAGCCGCGACAGCACGTGACCGAGCGTTCCAAGCCGCCGCAAGGTGGTGGCGACCAGCCGGCGCATCAGCGCGCGGTCGCGGTCGGCCAGATGCTTCAGTCCGGGATGTGCGCCGGTCCCGTCGAGCTGATCGTCGAGGGTGCGATGCTTGTGCAGCACGCCGTCGACCACGTCGGCGGCGATGCGCCGTGCCGCCAGGCCTGGGACTTCGGAAGGGGTCGCAAAACGCGGCGGAGGCATGCCTGGGAATTACTCGCGAAAGAAGAAAGGCAGTTCCGCGACCATCGGGTGCATGCCATCAGCTTGCGGGTCCTCTGTCACCGGAATATGCCAAATGTAAGAATCGGCTCTGCTTTTATTAGCCCTGTTTTTTCATGGGTGGGCACACGATCTGATGAGGTCGGGAACGAACCGGTTCAATGGTGGAATGGTACGATGAGCAACGAGCCCGAGAATGAGCCCAGGAGTGAGCCGAAGGGCAAGGCCGCTTTGGCCGTGGTCGCCAGCAATGAGTCGCCGCGCAAGCCGCTGACGCCGGCCGCGCAGCGCGCGCTGGCCGAGGCTGAGGAACGCCGCCGACTGGCAGCACAACAGACGAAGCCGATGCCGACGGAGTTGCAGGGGCCGAAAGGGCCGGAGCCGACCCGGTACGGCGACTGGGAGAGAAAGGGACTCATCTCGGACTTCTGACGGGATCTCGGCGCGCGGCTTGCGTTGTTCGGCGCCGGGGTTGCCGGTCCCGCGTTCTCCGCACTCGCGTATCGCAGCGGTGACTCAGCGCGTGACCACCACCGTCGTGCCGATCGACACGCGCTCGTAGAGGTCGGTGATATCCGGGTTGAGCATGCGGATGCAGCCGTAGGACACGTAGCCGCCCACCGAATTCGGCACGTTGGTGCCGTGGATCGCATATTCGCCGCCGGCGAGCGTCAAGGCGGCAACGCCCATCGGATTGCGCGGCGAGCCGCCGGGAATGACGTCCGGCAGCTCCGGCTTGTCGCGCTTGACGTCGGCGGGCGGAGCCCAGGCCGGATTCTTGTACTTGCCGTCGATCTTGGTGGTGCCGGCCCATTGCCGGCCGGCCTTGCCGACGCCGACCGTGTAGCGCAAGGCGTGGCTGCCATCGAGCACGAGATAGAGTTTCCGCTCGCCGGTCCTCACGACGATGGTGCCCGGCGAAAAGTCGCCGGCGACGGCGACCAACTCGGGACGGGCCGACGCAGAGCCGGCCGTCGTGACCATGGTTCCGATCACCGACGCGGCCAGCATCGCCGCCTTCATTGTCAGCCTGACCGCCCCAGTCCGCATGGTCATCCCCTCAGCCGGTTCCGCGGCGCCTGCTCCCCGGCCGGGAGCACGCAGATCGCATGAGGAAAGGAAAACTCCGTCTGCGAGTAAATGACCTGAAAACAACACTCCCGCGGAATCAGCCGCGGGAGTGCGATGAGACTTGACGATTGCGGCGAACGCGCTTGGCGCCCGCGGGGCACGGCGTGCTTACGCCTGCTTCTCCTTGCGGTTCTGCCGGTGCTGGACGAGATCATCGACCACGCCGGGATCGGCAAGGGTCGAGGTGTCGCCCAGCGCGCCCGGCTCGTCCTCGGCGATCTTGCGCAGGATGCGGCGCATGATCTTGCCGGAGCGGGTCTTGGGCAGGCCGGGGGCGAACTGGATCTGGTCGGGCGAGGCGATCGGGCCGATCTCCTTGCGCACCCAGGCGACGAGCTCCTTGCGCAGCTCCTCGGTCGGCTGCTCGCCGGCCATCAGGGTGACATAGGCGTAGATGCCCTGGCCCTTGATGTCGTGGGGATAGCCGACCACGGCGGCTTCCGACACCTTGGGATGGGCAACCAGCGCGCTTTCCACCTCGGCCGTTCCCATGCGGTGGCCGGAGACGTTGATGACGTCGTCGACGCGGCCGGTGATCCAGTAATAGCCGTCGGCGTCGCGGCGACAGCCGTCGCCGGTGAAGTACTTGCCCTTGTAGGTCGAGAAGTAGGTCATCTCGAACCGGGCATGGTCGCCATACACCGTGCGCATCTGGCCCGGCCAGGACCGGGTGAGGCAGAGATTGCCCTCGGTCGCGCCTTCCAGCGTCTTGCCGTCGGCATCGACGATCTCGGGCACGACGCCGAAGAACGGCCGCGTCGCCGAGCCCGGCTTCAGCCGGGTCGCGCCCGGCAGCGGCGTGATCAGGATGCCGCCGGTCTCGGTCTGCCACCAGGTGTCGACGATCGGGCAGCGGTCGTCGCCGACGACGCGGTGATACCACTCCCAGGCTTCCGGATTGATCGGCTCGCCGACCGAGCCGAGCAGGCGCAGAGACGCGCGCGAGGTCTTCTTCACCGGTCCGTCGCCGCCCTGCATCAGGGCGCGGATCGCGGTCGGCGCGGTGTAGAAGATGTTGACCTTGTGCTTGTCGATGACGTTCCAGAACCGCGAATTGTCCGGATAGTTCGGCACGCCTTCGAACATCAGCGTGACGGCGCCATTGGCCAGCGGCCCATAGAGGATGTAGCTGTGACCGGTGACCCAGCCGACGTCGGCGGTGCACCAGTAGACGTCGCCCTCGTGATAGTCGAACACGTATTGATGCGTCATCGCGGCGTAGACGAGATAGCCGCCGGTGGTGTGCAGCACGCCCTTGGGCTGGCCGGTCGAGCCCGAGGTGTAGAGGATGAACAGCGGATCCTCCGCATTCATCGGCTCGCACGGGCATTCGGTGGTCACCATCTCGGCGGCCTCGTGGTACCAGAGGTCGCGGCTCGGATTCATCTCGATCTTGCCGCCGGTGCGCTTGACCACGACGACCCAGTCGACATTGTCGACCTTGTTCAGCGCTGCGTCGACATTGGCCTTGAGCGGCACCTTGCGGCCGCCGCGCAGGCCCTCGTCGGCGGTGATGATGATCTTGGAATCGCAGTCCTTGATGCGCTGGGCGAGCGAGTCCGGCGAGAAGCCGGCGAACACCACCGAGTGGATGGCGCCGATGCGGGCGCAGGCCAGCATCGCATAGGCGGCCTCCGGGATCATCGGCAGATAGATGGTGACGCGGTCGCCCTTCTTGACGTTGCGGTTGCGCAGGATGTTGGCCATCCTGCACACCTCGTCGTGCAGCTCGCGATAGGTGATGTGCTTCGACTGCGAGGGGTCGTCGCCTTCCCAGATGATCGCGGTCTGGTCGCCGCGGGTGGCGAGATGGCGGTCGATGCAGTTATAGGCGGCGTTGAGGACGCCGTCCTCGAACCATTTGATCGAGATGTTGCCGGGTGCGTAGGAGACGTTCTCGATTCTCGTCGGCGCCTTGACCCAATCGACGCGCCTGGCCTGCTCGGCCCAGAAGCCGTTGGGGTCCTTGATCGAGCGCGCGTACATCTCCTGGTACTTCGCGTCGTCGACAAAGGCGCGTTTCGCCCACTCGGCCGGAACGTCGTAGATCTTCTCGGACATTTCACACCCTCCACATGCGGCCTGCCGTCGATCCCGCGCAGGCCATCGTTGTTCCCACTATGCGTCCGCGTAACCGGCGGCGACAAGGCAAGACAAGTAGGACCTTCGGCGGGGAGGCGGTCTGAGCAGGATCAAAGAATTGTGCGCGGAGGTTGCGTGCGCCGGCCGCGCCTCGGAGATCGCTACAGTCTGCAGCATCAAGGTTACCCGGAATCGGGGCGGGTACCGGTATTTTGAAACCGCTTTGCCCAAAATTTGGGACTCGCTATCCGGCCCGTCACGCCCTAAATCGCCTTGAAGCTGTGGATAACCCGGCCGGAACCAAACCGGACTCCGGGGCATTGAGCGGATGAAAACGACGGCAGGGCGTCTAAAGCAATGATGGACCAGCAGAATTTCGAGAGCCCGCGGGTCGGCCCGGCCGATCCCGAGGTCGCGCTCGCGAAAGCGCTGGGCCAGTGGCCGCCCAAGCCGCCGCGCCGCAAGCTGAGCTTGAAGGATCTGGCCCACGCCAAGACCGCCGACGCGCAAGGCAATGCCAAGACCTCGGTCGAGGAGCTCGCCAAGCGCATCGGGCTGAAGCTCGGCGACCAGACCGCGCTGACCATCCGCCGCATCAGGCGGGGCAAGAGCTATACCTTCATCCGCGCCAACGGCACCCCGATCCGCCACGCCGGCACCATCCGCCGCCTGCATGCGATGGCGGTGCCGCCGGCCTATCGCGAGGTGCGCTACGCCCCCGATCCGAACCTGCATCTGCAGGCGGTTGGCGTCGATGCCGCCGGCCGGCTGCAATACCGCTATCACGCCGACTGGGAGAAGGTGCGCGAGCATCGCAAGGCGCATCGCCTCGCCAAGCTGGTCGGCGCGCTGCCGCGCATCCGTCGCGCGGTGTCGAAACATCTCGCCGGCGACCAGCCGACGCGCGAGTTCGCGCTCGCTGCTGTCATCGAGCTGATCGCGCGCACGGCCATTCGCCCCGGCAACGAGTCCTATGCCCGGCTGAACGGCACGCGCGGCGCCACCACACTGTTGAAGTCGAACGTCACGCTCGAGGATGACTCCCTGGTGCTGACCTTCAAGGCCAAGGGCGGCAAGGCCGTGCGCAAGGAATGCGACGCCGCCAAGCTGGTGCGGGCCGTCGGCATTTTGCGCGGCGTGCCCGGCCGTCGCATGTTCCAATACCGCGACGCCCAGGGCGTGGTGCGCGCGGTCTCGACCACACAGGTCAACGCCTTCCTGCGTGAGATCGCCGGCATCAAGATCTCACTGAAGGATTTCCGCACGCTGATGGCCTCGGCCGTGGCGCTGGAGACCTTGTCGAGGATCACGCCGGCGGCGAGCGCGCGCGGCCGCAAGAAGCAGATCCTGGAAGCGATCCGCGCCGCCGCCGACGAGCTCACCAACACGCCGGCGATCTGCCGCAAGAGCTACGTGCACGACACCATCGTTACGGCGTTCGAGGACGGCATCCTCGAACGCTTCGCCGCCACCATGAAGGGCCAGCGCTCGCAGACGCGGCGCGAGCAATTGCTGGCGCAGGTGGTGACGGCGGTCTCGGCCTGACGCCGCAATTCATCAAGCCTGGCAGCGCGGCCCGATCTTCGCCGACGCAAGGAAGCGGGCGATCGGATCGAGCTGCCGGCACGGCGCCGCCGCGCTCTTCACCGGCGCGGCCTCGCGCTTGGCCGGCCGCAGCACGGTCGACTTGCTGGCCGGCTTGGCGCGGTGGGCAGCCGACGCACCACGTCCCTCCGCGCGCACGGCCCGCGAGAGCAGCGGCAGCCGTGCGCCTTCGTTGAGATCGAGCGGCGGTGTTTCGAAACTGCGATCGGACTCGTTCAACGTATCAACGCCGGGAATGGGCTCGCGGATCAGCGACGACGTCGCTTCGCCCGCGATGTCGCCGGGCGATACCGCGGCAAGCACCATCTTCGTTGCAAGCAAGCAGCAGATTATCACGAGGCAGAACCCCGCAATCCAGATCGTTCTGTTCACTGTAGGAAACCCCCGCCGATCGCGCCGGACAGTGCAGGACATCCCCTTCCCGCAGCCGGCGCCGTCCCGACCAATCAACCTTAAGAAAGTCTTACTCGCAATGTTTTCGGCAGGTTCGGCCGAGCTCGGCTCGCATTGTAGTTAATGGCGACGATGATCGGTCATCGGCGTCGGCCAATGACCGACAGAGAGCTGATCAGTTCGCAGCAGGCTGCGACATTGCGGCGCGGATCTCGTTCAATGAGTCGGCGAGACGATCTCGATCGCCGCAGGTTTCACGGATCACGTTAAATTATGCGCCGAAACTCGCTTCCGAACGCGGCGTAGCTCGGCCTGACACGATGCAAGAGCGCATCCGCTCAAGATCAGCATCGGTGTCGCAGTCGAACTCATCACGCGGCTCTGCCGCCGCCTTTCATAGGGAGCTACCCATGTCCAAGCGCATTGCCTTTCTCGCTGCCGCCGCCTTCAGCGCGCTGTCGCTGACCTCGACCTTTGTCGCGCCCGCCAGCGCCGAGGAGAAGACCGTGATGGTCGGAGGCGCGGCGATGTATCCGTCCAAGAACATCGTGCAGAACGCGGTCAACTCGAAGGATCATACGACGCTGGTCGCCGCGGTGAAGGCCGCCGGCCTCGTGCCGACGCTGGAAGGCAAGGGTCCGTTCACGGTGTTCGCGCCGACCAATACCGCGTTCGGCAAGCTGCCGGCCGGCACCGTCGACAGCCTCGTCAAGCCGGAGAACAAGGCGACGCTGACCAAGATCCTCACCTATCACGTCGTGCCCGGCAAGCTCGAGGCGTCCGACCTGAAGGACGGCCAGATGCTGAAGACGGTCGAGGGCGAGCAGCTCACCGTCAAGCGCGAGGGCAAGAACGTCATGATCGTTGACGCCAAGGGCGGCACCTCGATGGTGACGATCCCGAACGTCAACCAGTCGAACGGCGTCATCCACGTGGTCGACACCGTGCTGATGCCGGCGTCCTGAGGCCCGGCGCGACACCGGACACATCCGTTTCTTCCTCCTCCTCGCGGATGTGACCAGGAGCGAGCCGGGCCACCCCCCGGCTCGCTTTTTTGTGAACGCGATAGTTTCTGCGTATCGTTTTGATCGGCGCCGCGGTGTAACGGAGCCCGCCGAGCCGGCGTATAATTGGCGTGACGAATGCAAGCGACGGAGCCGACCGCCATGACGAGCGCCACCACCAGCGCCCCCTCGACCCTCGCGGCCACCGGGGGAGCTGTAACCGGAGTCGCGACCAAGGTCATTCAGCCGGCCTGGGTGCGCGTCATGCATTGGATCAACGCCGTCGCAATGATCATGATGATCATGTCGGGCTGGCAGATCTACAACGCCTCGCCGCTGTTCGACTTCCGCTTCGACCGCAGCTTCACGCTCGGCGGCTGGCTCGGCGGCGCGCTGCTGTGGCATTTCGCGGCGATGTGGCTGCTGATGCTGAACGGCCTTGCCTATCTCGTCACCGGTCTCGCCACCGGCCGGTTCCGCCGCAAGCTGCTGCCGATCTCGCCGGCGTCCGTCGTCGCCGACCTCAAGGCCGCGCTGACCTTCAAGCTCGCCCATGACGACCTCACCGTCTACAACGCGGTGCAGAAGCTGCTCTATCTCGGCATCATCTGCGTCGGCATCGTCGTCGTGCTCACGGGCCTGTCGATGTGGAAGCCGGTGCAGCTGCACTGGCTGGTGAGCCTGTTCGGCGACTATCCGGCGGCGCGCTACGTCCATTTCGTCTGCATGGCGCTGATCTGCGCCTTCCTGGTGATCCACATCCTGCTCGCGCTGCTGGTGCCGAAGAGCCTGCGCGCGATGATCATCGGCCGCTGAGAGGAGAGACAGCCATGGCGAAACGTCCGTTCCTCATTCCCGGCGTCGACAAGCGGCTCCTGATCAAGGACTCGCTGAAGGTGATGCCCGATCTCACCCGGCGCCGCTTCCTCACCGGCGGCGCCAGCCTGGGCGCGCTGACCCTGCTCGCCGGCTGCGACGTCGTCGACGGCGACACCGCCGAGGAGCTGCTCAAGAAGGTCTCGAAGTTCAACGACGCGGTGCAGGCCTGGATGTTCAATCCGGACGCGCTGGCGCCGACCTTCCCGGAGAGCGCGATCACGAAACCGTTCCCGTTCAACGCCTACTACACGCTCGACGAGGCGCCGGAGATCGATGCGGCCGACTGGAAGCTCGAGGTGCGCGGGCTCGTCGACAACAAGAAGTCGTGGACGCTTCCCGAGCTGCACGCGCTGCCCCAGGTGACGCAGATCACGCGTCACATCTGCGTCGAGGGCTGGAGCGCGATCGGCTCCTGGACCGGCACGCCGCTGCGCGACTTCCTCAAGCTGATCGGCGCCGATACGCGCGCCAAGTACGTCTGGTTCAACTGCGCCGACAAGGACGGCTACAATTCGCCCTTGGACATGCGCACCGCGCTGCATCCGCAGACCCAGATGACCTTCAAGTTCGCCGACCAGATCCTGCCGCGCGCCTACGGCTATCCGATGAAGATCCGGGTGCCCACCAAGCTCGGCTTCAAGAACCCGAAATACGTCGTAGCGATGGAAGTCACCAACGACTACAAGGGCGGCTACTGGGAAGACCAGGGGTACAATTCGTTCAGCGGGAGTTGATCTCCCGCCAATCGAGCCCGGATGGCGGCCGCAATCTCCGCTGTCGTCCCTGCGAACGCAGGGACACATAACCACCGGTCGTGAAGAGGCAGGAAATTACCAGCCAGATCCCTCGATAGTGTCCGCGGTATGGGTCCCTGCGTTCGCAGGGACGACATTGTCGATCAGGCTCGATCGGCTGCTTTCAACTTCCCCTGCATCGCCGCCATCACGGCGCCCAGCAGCAACAGCGCCGCTGACACGTTCAACGCATAGGTCAGGCTCCCCATCGCATCGGTGATCGCGCCGACCGCGAACGGACCCAACGTCTGGCCGACGCCGAACGAGATGGTCAGCGCCGCGATCGCGCGCGGCCAAGCGGCTTGCGGCAGGTTGAAGCGCACGAAGGCCGTCGTCGCGGTCGTCACCGTCGAGAACGCGATGCCGAACACTGCGGCCGACAAGGTCAGCATGACGGGCGAATGGCTGAGCGAGGGCAGGGCGGCGCCGATCGCGTTGATGGTGAGGATGAGGGCGGTGGGCCAGCCGCCGCGATCGAGCGCCAGCACGCGCCGCCACACCCAGGGCGTGGTGAAGCCGGCGAGGCCAATGAGGCACCAGAAGCCGGATTGCGCCGCGGCGCCGCCGCCGAGGTCGCGGACATAGGCAATCATGAAGGTAAGATAGGCGATGTAGCCCGCGCCATAGAGGAAGTAGCCGAACAGATAGATCGCCATCGGCCGCAGCGAGACGCGGTCCGCGCGCGTCTCCGGCATGGCGGCGTTCGCTGGAAGCCGCATCAGCAGCAGCGGCACGATCAGCATTGCGCCGGCGCCTGCGAGCACCGCCCACACGATCCACCATGAGCCGGGCCCGAACGCCTGCAGCACGAACGGCGCGATCAGGCCTGAGATGACGATGCCGAGCGGCGGCCCGGCATAGAACAGGCTCAGCACGAAGCTCGCCTGCGCCGGCCGCGCCAAGGCGACCCGCGCCGCCACCGCGCCGCCGGCCACCAGCGCCACGCCGGCGCCGATGCCGGTCACGAGCCGCGCCAGGCTGAGCGCAATGAAATCGCCCGTCATGGCGCAGACGACGAGAGAGACCAAAGCCGCCAGCGTGCCGCCGCGCACCGCGGTCAGCCCGCCGAACCGCCGGGCCGTCTGCGCGGCGATCAACGCCCCGATCAGATAGCCGGCGGCATTGACCGTGTTCATGAAGCCGGCCGCCGAATACGACCAGTGCAGCGTGTCGCGCATGTCCGGCAGCACCAGCGCATAGGCGAAGCGGCCGATGCCGAGACCGATGATGGGACCGAGCGACAGCGTGAGGTTGGTCAGCGCCGGGTGGGCCGGCGGCGGATCGGAACGGGAGATCGGCAAGACATGCTCCGGCGTGGCGCATATCCGGCAAATCATGCTGCTCGGCCGCCAGTTTCGAGCACAGTACAGCCTTGCCCGGCGCGACAGAAGGCGGGCGGCGGCAATGGTGGCTTGCCAACCGCGCAGGAGCGCTTTAGCACTCCGCCGATTTTGCAACTCTCGTCATTGCCGGGCTGCTGTCCCCGACCCATCGGGGCGAGCCGGCAATCCAACCAAAAGATGACGGATGTCCGGGCTCAGGCCCCGGCATGACAAGCCCCGTGAGGACAACGACCATGGCGACCCAGAAGCTCCTTTTGCTGCCCGGCGACGGCATCGGCCCCGAAGTGATGGCCGAGGTGAAGCGGCTGATCGGCTGGCTCAACGCCAAGGGGCTGGCCTCGTTCGAGACCGAGGAGGGTCTGGTCGGCGGCGCCGCCTATGACGCCCATGGCGTCTCGATCTCGGAAGCCGACATGGACAAGGCCAAGGCTGCGGATGCGATCATCTTCGGCGCCGTCGGCGGTCCGAAATGGGACGGCGTTCCCTATGAGGTCCGCCCCGAGGCGGGCCTGCTGCGCCTGCGCAAGGATCTCGGCCTGTTCGCCAACCTGCGTCCGGCCGTGTGCTATCCGGCGCTCGCCGATGCCTCCAGCCTCAAGCGCGAGATCGTCGAGGGCCTCGACATCATGATCGTGCGCGAGCTCACCGGCGGCGTGTATTTCGGCGAGCCCAAGACCATCACCGATCTCGGCAACGGCCAGAAGCGGGCCGTCGATACCCAGGTCTACGACACCTATGAGATCGAGCGCATCGCCCGCGTCGCCTTCGACCTCGCGCGCAAGCGCCGCAACAAGGTGACGTCGATGGAGAAGCGCAACGTCATGAAGTCGGGCGTGCTCTGGAACGAGGTCGTCACCGCGGTTCACAATCGCGAATACAAGGACGTCACGCTCGAGCACCAGCTCGCCGATTCCGGCGGCATGAATCTGGTCAAGTATCCGAAGATGTTCGACGTCATCGTCACCGACAATCTGTTCGGCGACATGCTCTCGGATATCGCGGCGATGCTGACGGGATCGCTCGGCATGCTGCCGTCGGCTTCGCTCGGCGAGGTCGACGCCAAGACCCACAAGCGCCGCGCGCTGTACGAGCCGGTGCACGGCTCGGCGCCGGACATTGCCGGCAAGGGTCTCGCCAACCCGATCGCGATGCTGACGTCGTTCGGCATGGCGCTGCGCTACTCCTTCGACATGGGCGCGCTCGCCGACAAGCTCGACGCCGCCATCGCCGCCGTGCTCGCCTCGGGCCTGCGCACCGCCGACATCAAGGCCGAAGGCTCGACCCCGGCCTCGACCGCGCAGATGGGCGAGGCGATCATCAAGGAGCTGGAGAAGCTCACGGCGTAGTCGGAGCCGAGGTTCCGCCGCGCCGAAGGTGCACTCCCCTCCCCGCAAGGGGGAGGGGGGGCTCACCGTCGTTGTCGAGATAGCGCAAATTCAACGCACGACGTGTTCGATCGCGCCACCGGGCGCGTCGTCGCTATTCCGCGGTCGCGTCCTGCAGGCGCATCGCAAGGCCTGTCGATTTTACCTATAGACTTTCATCTCCGGATGAATAGCCTGACCCCAACGCCGCGCCATTGAATGGACGCGGGCTCGCACGCGTTCGACATGATGCGTGCGAGGGCCGGGGAGGATGAATGTGATCGCGCTTGCGATGCGATATGTCGCTCGCCGTGCATGGTGTCGTCGCCAATGTCGCGACCACCGCCCCGTGGCGATTGTACGCAACCTCCCTCACCACAAACGCTGACGCATGACTGCGCCGCTCATCTCCGTTCACGGCCTGTGCAAGAGCTTTCCCGGCGTCCGGGCGCTGCACAATGTCAGGTTCGAGCTGCGCGCCGGCGAGGTCCATGCCGTGATGGGCGAGAACGGCGCCGGCAAGTCGACCCTGATGAAGATCCTCGCCGGCGTCTACCGCAAGGACTCCGGCGAGATCCTCTATGATGGCGCCAGCGTCGATTTTCCAGGACCGCGCGAGGCGCAGGCCGCCGGCATCGGGATCATTCATCAGGAGCTGCAACTGATGAACCACCTCACGGTGGCGCAGAACATCTTCATCGGGCGCGAGCCGATGAAGGCGTTCGGGCTGCTGCTCGATGAGGACCGGCTCAACCGGCAGGCGGCCGAGCTGCTTGCCCAGCTCAATCTGTCGATCGACCCGCGCACGACAGTCGGCGGGCTGACGGTGGCTAGGCAGCAGATGGTGGAGATCGCCAAGGCGCTGTCGTTCAACTCGCGCGTTCTGATCATGGACGAGCCGACCGCCGCGCTGAACAATCGCGAGATCGCCGAGCTGTTCAAGATGATCCGCGCCTTGAAGGCACGCGGCGTCGGCATCGTCTACATCTCCCACAAGATGGACGAGCTGAAGCAGATCGCCGATCGCGTCACCGTGCTGCGCGACGGCGAGTATGTTGCGACGGTGCCGGCCGAGACCACCACGATCGAGACCATCATCGGCATGATGGTGGGCCGCACCTTGGGCGACGCGCGCGTCGCGGGCACGCAGCCCGTCGGCGCGATCGCGCTGGAGGTGCGCGGGCTCAACTGCGGGCCGCTGGTCCGCGACGTCAGCTTCACCCTGCGCAAGGGCGAGATCCTCGGCTTTGCCGGCCTGATGGGGGCCGGCCGCACCGAGGTCGCGCGCGCGATCTTCGGCGCCGACGCCGTTCCGTCCGGGGATATTCTCGTCGACAATCGCAAGGTGACGATCCGCTCGCCGGCGCATGCGGTCGCCCACGGCATCGGCTATCTCTCCGAGGACCGCAAGCGCTTCGGCCTCGCCACCGGCATGGACGTCGAGTCCAACGTCGTGATGTCGAACCTCGCGAACTACCTTGCAATGAAGTTCATGCTCAGGAAGCGCGCGATCCGCGACACCGCCGGCCGCTTCATCCGGATGCTGAACATCCGCACGCCTTCGGCGTCGCAGCAGGTTCGCCTGCTATCCGGAGGCAACCAGCAGAAGATCGTGATCGCCAAATGGCTCGATCGCGATTGCGACATCCTGTTCTTCGACGAGCCGACGCGCGGCATCGACATCGGCGCCAAGAACGAGATCTACCGCCTGCTGCGCGCGCTGGCCGACCAGGGCAAGGCGATCGTCATGATTTCCTCGGAGCTTCCCGAGGTGATCAGGATGAGCGACCGCATCGTCGTGATGTGCGAGGGCCGCATCACCGGCGAATTGTCGCCGGACGAGGCCACGCAGGAGCGGATCATGCATCTGGCCACCCAGCGCGAAACCATGAAGGCAGGCTGACGGCATGAGCGACCCCGCATTGGTCAAGGATCAGGTCAAGGATGGCCTCGCGCCGAGCGGCGCGATGGCCGCGCTGCGGCGCCGTCTGCTCGGGCCTGCAGCGCTGCAGAAGCTGCTGGCGTTCGCGAGCCTCGTGCTGCTGCTGGCCTATTTCAGCTTCGCCTCGCCGGCGTTCATGCAGACCGACAACATGATCAACATCCTGCAGGCGACCGCGGTCAACGGCGTGCTGGCGATCGCCTCGACCTTCGTGATCATCACCGCCGGCATCGATCTGTCGGTCGGCACGCTGATGACCTTCTGCGCGGTGATGGCCGGCGTGTTCCTCACCTATTGGGAGCTGCCGATGTGGACCGGCATCGTCGCGGCGATCGTGACCGGCGCGCTCAGCGGCGCGCTGTCGGGCACGGTCATCACCAAGATGAAGGTGCCGCCGTTCATCGCGACGCTCGGCATGATGCTGGTGCTGAAGGGGCTGGCCCTGGTCGTCTCCGGCAGCAAGCCGATCTATTTCACCAACACCGAGAACTTCTCGATGATCTCGCAGGACTCGCTGCTCGGCACGCTCGTGCCGGCGCTGCCGATTCCCAATGCAGCCCTGATCCTGTTCGTGATGGCGGTGCTGGCCTCCGTCGTTCTCAACCGCACCGCGCTCGGCCGCTACACTTTCGCGATAGGCAGCAACGAGGAGGCGGTGCGGCTCTCCGGCGTCAATGTCGACCGCTGGAAGATCATCATCTACGGCCTCGGCGGCGCCATCTGCGGAGTCGCGGGACTGCTGATCGCGTCGCGCATCAATTCCGCCCAGCCGGCGCTCGGCCAGGGCTATGAGCTCGATGCGATCGCTGCCGTCGTGATCGGCGGCACGTCGCTGAGCGGCGGCACCGGCACCATTCTCGGCACCATCATCGGGGCCTTCATCATGAGCGTTCTGACCAACGGCTTGCGCATCCTCTCGGTGGCCCAGGAATGGCAATTCGTCGTCACCGGGGTCATCATCATTCTCGCTGTTTACGCCGACATGCTCCGTCGAAACCGCGCCTGACCCTTCAAGGAGGACCAGCGACCAGCACCGCTCCGACGTCGCGCTGAAGACTGCGCTGCCCGCCGACAGCGAGCGGCGACGACCACGATCATCACTGTAACGACAAGGTCACTGAAGAGAGCAGAGGAAACACCAATGTTGAGCAAGCATCTCCTCGGCGTCGCGCTCGGCGCCCTCATGGTCGCGGGAGTGTCCGCGAGCGCGCGTGCCGATGATGTCTACATCCCCCTCGTCTCCAAGGGCTTCCAGCACCAGTTCTGGCAGGCGGTGAAGCTCGGCGCCGAGCAGGCCGCGAAGGCCGCCAACGTCAAGATCAGCTTCGAAGGACCGGAAACCGAGGCCATGGTCGACAAGCAGATCGACATGCTCTCCGCGGCGCTCGCCAAGAAGCCGCAGGCGATCGGCTTCGCCGCGCTCGATTCCAAGGCCGCCATTCCGCTCCTGAAGAAGGCGCAAGCCGCCAAGATCCCGGTGATCGCCTTCGACTCCGGCGTCGACAGCGACATTCCGCTGACCACCTGCACCACCGACAACCTCGCCGCGGCGGGCCTCGCCGCTGACAAGATGGCCGACATGATCGGCGATGCCGGCGACGTCGCCGTGGTCGTGCACGACCAGACCAGCCGCACCGGCATCGACCGTCGCGACGGCTTCCTCAAGCGCGTCAAGGACAAGCATCCGAACATCAAGATCGTCAGCGTGCAGTACGGCGGCGGCGATCAGCTCAAATCGACCGAGATCACCAAGTCGATCCTGCAGGCCAATCCGAATCTCAAGGGCATCTTCGGCGCCAATGAGGGCTCGGCGATCGGCGTGCTCAACGGCGTCAAGGAGATGAAGAAGAAGATCGTCGTGATCGGCTACGATTCCGGCAAGCAGCAGAAGGCCGCGATCATGTCGGGCGAGATGGCCGGCGCCATCACCCAGAACCCGATCGGCATCGGCAGTTGCACCGTGGAGTCAGCGGTCAAGGCGTTGAAGGGCGAGAAGCTGCCGAAGGTCACCGACACCGGCTTCTATTGGTACGACAAGTCCAACGTCACCGACGCGAAGATCGCGGCTGTGCTGTACGATTGAGACCGGTGCGAGGTCGGGCCGGGCGATCGCATATGATGATCTGAGTTTGCGGCGGTCCATCTCCGCGTCGTCATGGCCGGGCTCGTCCCGGCCATCCACATCGCGAGGCATCCTGGGAAGGACGTGGATGCCTGGGACAAGCCCGGGCATGACGGAGTAGCCAACTCGCACGCTTGCTTGTCGCGACTGCTCGTCGGGCAAATCAGATCAGCTCTCGGGTGCGATCGATGGCGATTGACGGAGGTTGCCGCTCGTCCCGTGGCTCTATTCCCTTCGCGGCGAAGAACTTATTTCGCCCGCGATTTCAATCTCCTCCGCTTGATCAGTCGGCCTCCGCCAAGAATTTCACTTTCGTTTTTCCAGAATCCATGGTCTTCTCCCTCCATCCCGCTTCGCTTGCGAGGGACGTTTCGCGATCGTCACGAGGCGTGAGGCGGGAATGCGGTGGCCGCGAGGGCTCGCAGCATGTCCTAGGGACATGCGGACGAACGAGGCTCTTGCGCACGTGAAGCTGCGTGGTCCTGGCGCCCCGATGCTGGCGCCAAGTCGGAAGGGCGATGATCCCGACGACGACGGTGGCTAACAGGCCGGACACCGGGGAGAGCGTAGAGTAAGCGTGAAAACCATCGCGCAGGGAAGGCCGGGTCGATCCGGCTGTACCTGTGGTTCCTGCCCCGTGCATTTTTTCCGCACGGGGGCCACGGGCCTCAGCCGAGGCCCGGCCTTCCCTGCGCCCTCTGCAAGGAGAGGGCGATCAGACGAGTAAAGACTCGGACGCGAAAGCGGGTGCGAGGATGACCAGTCGTGCCGAAAATTCCGGTGTCGTCCCGGCGAACGCCGGCAACTGTTATGTTGATGGAGTGATCGCATAAGGTTTTCGGTCGCGCATCATGGCATTCAGGATGGTTAGAAG